>PMXD01000142.1 GCA_003165895.1 Bacteroidota bacterium
GCCTTGATGCCGAGCACCAGGAAAACATTTTTGCCATGATGCAGCAGGTTTTTCAAAGCCCGATTATTGTAGGTATATACCTGGTGGGATGCTTTTCGCTGTTCTGGCATTTATTGCACGGCTTTAAAAGCGCTTTTCAGAGTTTGGGTTTAAACCATGTAAAGTATAATGAGGCAATTGTTGTAATTGGCATAGCGTTTTCAATTGTTGTGCCCGTTATTTTTGCCATGATGCCGATAACTATATTTCTGGGTTGGGTAAAATAAAGGCCCCTCTAAATCTCCCCGAAGGGGAGACTTTAATAGCAGTGTTATGATAAAGAGTATTCGCTTACAAAATTTTTTCGGTTTTCAGGATTGCACCATCAATCTTGAAAAGGGTGAGAATGTGTTGGTAGGTATTAACGGAAGTGGGAAGAGTAATTTTTTTAAGGCGATAAGGTTGCTTCAAGAGGGTAATAATGGAATTTTAAAAAATTTATTACTCAAAGATTGGGGAGGGCTACAAAAAGTTGGATTTATTGAAAGGCAAAATAATTCAATCAAACAGACAGATAATAAAATAACCGTTTCAACAGAGTTTGATTTCGAGAATAACGGACTGCAAAAAAAACGATTTGAAGCAACTCCTATTAATAATTTACTGACATACATATTAAGTATAGATCCACTTTCCGCATTTAATTATAATGTTTTTGAAAAGGTAATTGCTAACACAGAAATCAGCAAAAGAACTTTGCTAGAAAACAAAAAAGGAACAGTTAAGTTTTTTAATATTGAGACTAACCAATTTAGTGAAACTAAATTGTTTACCCCTGATGAATTAGCCCTAGGGGAAAGTGCATTTGGCTTAGCAGATGTAGCATTCATACATTTCTTTTGTGGAGAAATTCTAAACTATAGTCTATTTGACACTAGCAAAAACAGCAAAATCAGAAGTGCAGTTCAGCCTACTGCTGATGAACATCTTGAAGAAGATGGTGCGAACCTAACTCAACTTCTTCATTCATTGAATTTGAATGATAAGACTTCTTTTAAACAAATAGTAGCTTCCCTTAAAAAGGTTAATGAGAAATTTGACAACATTGATTTCAATTTATTTTCCAACAATATTGAATTGCTCCTAGAGGAACACGAAATGAACAGATCATTGCCTGCTTCAAATATTTCTGATGGAACTCTTCGGTTCTTATGCTTAATGGCAATACTTTACAACCCTAACCGTGGCAACGTAATTTGCATTGATGAGCCAGAATTAGGGTTACATCCTGACATGATAAACACTCTGGCGGAAGCAATACATTATGCAGCTGAAACGAGCCAAATAGTTATCTCAACCCATAGCCCCGAATTACTCAATCACTTTAACGTTGAGAACATAAGAGTTTTTGAAAAAGATGAGAATAATGCAACCGTTGTAAACCAATACGAAATAGAGCAGTTTGATACTTTTATGAATAAATATATGCCGGGCCAGTTATGGAGGCAGGGACATTTAGGAGGGAACAGGTGGTGAACAAAGTATTATACATAGAGGGTACCAAAGACGATACTAACGGCAATTTGCGCGAGGGTTTCAGGATTTTACTGGAGCAAAAACTGAAAGGCAATATGCCAAGGTTAGTAATGGGTAATGGAAAAGAAGAAACTATGAGTTACTTTGAGAACGAGCGTTTAAATGCAAAGTACACTCACCGGCATGTGATTGTAGACTCTGATGCTGCTGAATCAGATAAAAACAGGGAAGGCCGTGAAAAGAAGTCGCCCGCTTTGTTTTTAATGGTGCAGGAAATGGAGGCGTGGTTTCTTTCTCAACCGCAGATATTGGATGAATGTTTTGGGATAGCTGTATCGAAGAAAATACCCGCTGGTGAAGTAGTGAGTATTAACGATCCAAGCGACAAATTACAGCAGTGGACAAAAGATTGTAAAATGCCTTATCACAAAGTACACCATGGTGTGGCTTTGCTTAAAAAATTGAAATTATCGGAATTAGAAAATAAATTCCCGGATGTAAAAAGATTGGTTTCTGTATTATCGAACTAAATTTGACAACTCAATATATGTCTGATATAAATTCAAAAATCCCTGAAGGCCCGCTTACCGAAAAGTGGCAGCATTACAAGGAACACGCAAAGCTGGTTAACCCCGCCAATAAGAGAAAGGTAGAGATCATTGTGGTTGGAACCGGTCTTGCCGGGGCTTCAGCCGCTGCTACACTGGCAGAACAAGGTTATAAGGTTAAAGCATATTGCTTCCAGGATTCTCCGCGCCGCGCTCACTCTATAGCCGCCCAGGGCGGTATTAATGCTGCAAAAAACTATAAGAACGACGGAGACTCGGTTTACCGCCTGTTTTACGATACTATTAAGGGAGGTGATTTCCGTTCCCGCGAAGCCAACGTTTACCGCCTGGCCGATGTAAGCCGCAATATTATTGACCAGTGCACCGCGCAAGGTGTTCCTTTTGCACGGGAGTACGGGGGATTATTAGATAACCGTTCGTTTGGCGGAACCCAGGTTTCAAGAACATTTTATGCAAGGGGCCAAACCGGTCAGCAGTTGCTGTTGGGTGCTTATGGTGCGCTTGAAAGACAAATAGGATTAGGTAATGTAACTATGTATTCCCGTCACGAAATGGTTGAACTGGTTACCATTGATGGAAAAGCAAGAGGCATTATTGCCCGCAACCTGATTACAGGCACTTTGGAAAAACATTTCGCCCACGCTGTGTTACTTTGCACCGGTGGGTATGGTAACGTTTTCTTCCTTTCAACCAATGCCATGGGCAGTAATGTAACTGCGGCATGGAAAGCGTATAAAAAAGGGGCTTTCTTCGGTAATCCTTGCTTTACTCAAATTCACCCTACCTGTATACCGGTAACCGGCGATTATCAGAGCAAGCTTACGTTGATGTCGGAATCTTTAAGAAACGACGGGCGCGTTTGGGTGCCTAAAACCAAAGAAGATTCAAAGGCTATCCGCGAAGGCAAAAAGCGTGCAGAGGACATTAAAGAAGAAGACAGAGATTACTATCTGGAACGTAAGTATCCTTCATTCGGTAACCTGTGCCCGCGTGATATAGCTTCGCGCGCAGCTAAAGAAGCCTGCGATGATGGACGTGGTATTGTGCCATCTGGTTTTGGGGTATTCCTTGATTTTGCTGATGCCATTAAGCGTTTGGGAATTGATACGGTGAAAGCCCGATATGGCGAGTTATTCCCCATGTACCAAAACATTACCAATGAAGACCCTTTGAAAACGCCGATGAAAATTTACCCTGCCGTGCATTATACCATGGGCGGATTGTGGGTTGATTATGAGTTAATGACAAGCGTTAAGGGCTTATACTGTTTAGGCGAAGCCAATTTCAGCGACCACGGTGCTAACCGTTTAGGGGCATCGGCTTTAATGCAGGGTTTGGCTGACGGCTATTTTGTATTGCCTTACACCATTGGCAACTACCTGGCCGATGAGATTTTTGTAAAACCAATACCAACCGATCATCCCGCTTTTATTGAAGCTGAAAATGCAGTTAAAGAAAGACAGGAAAAACTGATGGCTGTAAAAGGCAAAAAAACGGTAGATGATTTCCATAAACAACTAGGTAAAATAATGTGGGAATACTGCGGTATGGCCCGCAGTGCCGAAGGCCTTACCAAAGCCAGGAAAATGATACAGGATTTGAGAAAGGAATTCTGGAGCGATGTAAGAGTTCCGGGAACACTGGACGAATTTAATCCTGAGTTTGACAAGGCAGGAAGGGTAGCAGATTTTCTGGAACTCGGCGAATTAATGGTTGTTGATGCTTTAAACCGTAATGAAAGCTGTGGAGGACATTTCAGAGTAGAATCGCAGGAAAACGGAGAAGCAAAACGTGACGATGAAAACTACGCCTACGTAGCCGCCTGGGAATTTAAAGGACTGGATGCTGAACCGGTGTTGCACAAAGAAGAACTGAAGTATGAGAATATTAAACTGGCTGTTCGTTCTTATAAATAACAGCCAATAGAACGCTGATTTATTATGGTTTTTATGATGCTTTTATGATAATTGAACTGCTTAAAAGAAATAATAAATGGCAGAGGAAAACTATAAGCATTCTGAAATAACGGAACTGATTATAAAAGCCTTTTATAAAGTGTATAACACTCTTGGCTATGGTTTTTTGGAAAAGGTTTATGAAAACGCAATGTTGATTGAATTGAAGAAGATGGGATTAAATGCTGTCGCCCAACCACCAGTAAAAGTATTTTATGAAGGAGAACAGGTTGGGGTATATTTTGCGGATATATTAGTTGAAAATAAGGTGATGTTGGAGCTAAAAACAGCGGATGGAATAGCAGCAGAAAATGAAGCTCAGTTAATTAACTATTTGAAAGCAACTGATATTGAAATAGGGCTGGTTCTGAATTTTGGTAAAAAACCGCAGTTCAAAAAGAAAGCCTTTTCAAATGAATTTAAAGAAAGTAAAGATTTGCCCGAATAATTACATTTAAANNTTGATTATACCATCGACAATATCAATGCCGATATGAGTTTCCTTGAAATGATGGATGTGTTGAACGATGACCTGATACGCAAAGGCGAAGACCCTATTGCCTTTGACCATGATTGCCGCGAAGGTATTTGCGGTATGTGCTCGCTGTTCATTAACGGCCGCGCACACGGGCCGCATCATGCTGCTACTACCTGCCAGTTGTATATGCGCACGTTTAAAGACGGCGATACTATTTATGTTGAACCATGGAGGGCCAAAGCTTTCCCGGCAATAAAAGACTTAGCAGTTGACCGGACGGCGTTTGACCGTATTATTGCCCGCGGCGGGTTTATTTCGGTTAATACCGGACAGGCACAGGATGCCAATAATATTGCTGTTGAAAAAGAAGCGGCAGAAAAGGCAATGGATGCCGCTGCCTGTATTGGTTGCGGTGCTTGTGTTGCAGCTTGCCCAAATTCGGCGGCTATGCTGTTTGTTTCGGCTAAGATTTCTCAACTGGCCCTGTTACCACAAGGTGAGCCGGAGCGCAAGTTACGCGCCCTGAGCATGATAGACCAAATGGACAAGGAAGGCTTTGGAAACTGTACCAACATAGGCGCCTGCGAGGCAGAATGTCCTAAAGAAATAAAACTAACCAATATAGGCCGTATGAACCGCGAGTTTTTAAAGGCTACCCTGGTGGATGAGTGATAATTAACCAGTTAGAGAGTAAAAAATGATTATCCGCATGATTACCTAAATACNNGTAAACAAGCGGATAGTCATTGAGTAAAAGGCCGGAGTTCATATCTCCGGCTTTTTGCTTTTTGTTACTACAATAGATTTTAATAACTTCCGTTTGGTGTTATCACTAATAAGCCGTTCTTAACATTTCAATACCGTTTACAAGTATATATTTGCTAAGTATTGTTAGCAGATTTAATGCCGGGCCGGTAAATTAATGGCAGTAGCGTATTATTTAATAAATTAGATACCCATATTTACATCATTACGCATTATAACTGAATGAAGTATTTTTTTAAACCCTTTCTGCTTTTTACTTTCTTGCTTTCATGCCAGTTTGCTATGGCTACCCATTACCGTGCAGGCGAAATTCTGTATCAGCTTGTAGGCAATTTAAAATATACCGCCCAGGTAATTACCTACACCAAAATAAGTTATCCGAGCAACCTGGCCGACAGAGATTCAGTAACCATAGATTGGGGTGATGGCACTACCGAACTTATACCCCGTATTAATGGCACCTTTGATGGCACCTGCCAGGGCGGTTCGCCTTGCGGTGTAGTTGTGTTAACCGATGTAAAGAAAAACATTTACCAAAGCCAGCCCCATCAATATGCGGGCCAGCCGCCGCCTACCGCCAACGGTACGCCCGGTTTTTTTGTAATCAAATTTTTTGACGAGAACCGGCTGGGTGGTATTGCCAATATTGATAACGGCAACTCAATAACCATAACNNTTATGTAGAGGATACGATTTTCTTTCCGGCCCCCTTTGAAGATATCGGCGGTTTCTCCTCTCCTGTTCTCGAAAATCCGGCTGTTCAATATGCTTTTAACTGCGAAACTTTCCGCACCAATCCTGAAGCCGTTGACCCGGATGGGGATAGCCTTGATTACCACCTGGTGCCCTGTAAGGAAAACCAAAACCACGATGTTCCTATTTATATTTTCCCTGATGCTTATTGCAATACTTATGTACAGACCTGCGTACCTAATAATACCTGCACTATTGATGTACTTACCGGCAATTTTGTTTGGACCCAACCCTGTGCCCAGGGATTTTATAACGTTGGTATATTGATACATAAGTACCGGCATGGCGTATGCCTGGGAAGTATTTTAAGGGATTTTCAGATTATAGTATTGCCCGATAACAATCCCACGCCACATCTTATCATGCCTAATGATACTTGTGTACGTGCCGGTGACCCCATTAAAGCACGCATTTGTGCTGTTGATACTCCCGTTGCCGGCGTCAGTCCTAATCCTTTAATTCTTACGCTTAGTGCGGTGGGGTTGCCCTTTCAGTTAACCACTTCGCCGGCCGTTTTTGATTCTATAACGGGGCACCCTGAATTATGCCAGAATTTTAGCTGGAACACAACCTGCGATGATATACAGCAACAACCATATATGATGTATTTTAAGGCTGAGGATAATTTTACCTCAGCCGGCCCCGATGGAACAGACCCTTACCATGCCCAGGATATTGAAACCTGGCAGGTAACAGTAATTCCTCCACCGGTTTTAGGCTTAACCGCTGTTGCCAACCACCAAAGCGTTGTTTTAAACTGGCATAACCCGTATACCTGCGCCAGTGCACCTAATTTCAGGGGTTTCTCAGTTTGGAGAAGAGTGGGCTGCGACCCTTTTGTACCCAGCTACTGCGAAACAGGCCTTGCAGGCACGGGCTATGTAAAAATTACTACCAGCAACATTAATGTATATACCTATACCGATAATACGGTAGTGCCGGGCCAAACTTATAGCTACCGCGTATTAGCTGAGTTTTACAGCCTGCCGCCAAGTGGCATATCAACCTTGCAATACAACAACCAGGAAAGTGTTCCTTCAAACGAAGTTTGTATTAATGCACCTATTGATATTCCGGTGATATTAAATGCCGATGTTTTAGCCACCGATGCCAATAACGGGCAGATATATGTTAGATGGGCCAAGCCACTTGCTGGTGGAGTTAATCTTGATACCCTACAGGACCAACCACCGTATCGCTTCGACCTTTACAGGGGTAGCGGGTATAATTTTGGAGGTTCACCCGTGCTTATTCACTCGGCAACCTACAATAGCTATTATGCTATGCCCGATACAAATAATAATTACACCGATGCTGGTATAAATACGGTGGCGGGCCCATGGAGCTATAAAGTATACTTCTATGCTACGGACAGCACAAGCGCCCCCTATATGGATACTATTGGAGAAACGCCTTCCGCTTCCTCGGTTTATTTAACCATACAAACCAGCGATGAGGCACTTTACCTGCACTGGAATTTTAACGTGCCGTGGAGCAATGATAGTTTTACTATATACCGGCAAGACCATGTTACCAATGCCTGGGATTCTATCGCTAATGCTTATGGATTATCGTATGCTGATACCGGGCTTATTAATGATACTACCTATTGCTACTTTGTAAAAAGTTATGGGCACTACACGTCGGGCCTGTTTCCGCAGCCATTGCTGAACAAATCTGAAAGGGTTTGTACCGCACCGGTAGATACGGTACCGCCGTGCCCGCCAACATTAACTGTTACTAATGAATGTGCGAACTACAATGGCCAGCCCTGGGATACATCGTCTTACGTAAACAATTTAAAATGGACCGAGCATGATGACTCGTGCGCATTGAACGTTATTCACTACCGCATCTATTTTAATGCTACAGACTCGAATAACTTTGCTTTAATTGATAGTACCACTTCTATTAACGATACTACCTTCAGCCATGTATTGAATAACAGTATTGCCGGTTGCTACGCAGTAACGGCAGTAGATAAATCGGGTTACGAAAGTGCGCTGAGCAATATTGTTTGTGTAGATAACTGCCCTTATTACGTGCTGCCTAATGCCTTTACTCCTGATGGCGACGGGCGTAATGACTTGTTCTCTCCGTTCCCGGGTTATCGTTTTGTACCCAAAATAGAAATGCAGATTTTCAACCGCTGGGGCGAAAAGGTATTTGAAACCACTGACCCTCAAATAAACTGGAATGGTAATGACCTGCAAGGCCACCCTGTAAGCGAAGGTGTTTACTTATATGCCGGTTACTATTACGAACAGCGTTTAAACGGCCTGGTTAAAAAGCCTTTAAGCGGCGCCAAAAAGGGCGGCGGATTTATACACTTAATAAGAGGGAAATAGGGCTGTTGAGTGAAAAGTAGCATCAAACAAATAACCGGCGGCTGTTGTCCCCCTTTGAAGGGGGATGATTGCGGTTTCCGCAGGAAATGGCAATCGGGGGGATGAAGACGCATGGGGTATGATGCGGTGCTTTGCGCACAAGGGCCCTCATCCCCCGGTTGACGGGTTTCTTCGAAACCCATCAACCGCCCCCCTTCGAAGGGGGACATGGATAGACGGCTTATTGAATGTTGCCCCAATTATTGAATTTAATACAAAACAACAATAAGAAATAAGCGGTTTATGTTTACAGGTATTATTGAAACGTTGGGCAAAGTTGTTGAGCTGCATAAAAACTCCGGTAACCTTGATTTAACTATCTCCTCTCCCATATCGCAGGAGCTTAAAACAGACCAGAGTGTATCGCATAATGGTGTTTGCTTAACGGTAGTTGAAGTGAAGGCCAATACACACAAGGTAACGGCTATTGACGAAACACTGAAGAAAACCAACCTTGGTTCTTTACAGGTTGGCGATGCCGTAAATTTAGAACGATGCATGAAAATAGGCGACCGCTTAGATGGCCACATTGTACAGGGCCATGTTGACCAAACCGGAACCTGCATATCTGTTGAAGAGCAGGATGGCAGTTGGCTTTTTCAGTTTAAATATGCACCATCACGTAATAACCTGATTGTAGAGAAAGGCTCTATTTGTATTAATGGTATCAGCTTAACTGCCTTTGCTGCTGAAGGAGATACTTTTAAAGTTGCAATCATCCCTTATACTTACGAGCATACCAATATACAGCAGGTTAAAAAAGGTTTTGAGGTTAATCTTGAATTTGATGTGATTGGGAAGTATGTGGCGAGGATGATGGAAAGCCCCTCCTGAAAATCCCCCCATCCACCCACTG
>PMXD01000267.1 GCA_003165895.1 Bacteroidota bacterium
TTTATCCCGGACAGTATAGATTTTAAACAGTTTCTTAACCGGATTGTTTTTTACGTTTTTTCGGAATTTAGCCCACCTTAGCGCAAAATTTAAAAAATATGGCGGTTGTTATTAAAAAGACTGGAGTTGCAGGCGCTGGAGCCATGGGTGCGGGGATAGCACAGGTATTTGCCCAGGCAGGGCTTGAAGTGGTTTTATTTGATGTTAGCGCCACGCAACTTGAAAAGGCCAAAGCAGGAATAACCCAAAATCTTGAACAGGCAGTTGCCAAACAAAAAATTTCAGTAGCTGATAAAGACAGTGCATTAACCCGGATTTCCTACTCCGTTGATTTGAATGCTTTAAAAGCCGATTTAATTGTGGAGGCCATTGTTGAGCAGTTGGAGCCTAAACAGCAATTGTTTAAACAACTGGCGGGGATTAATGGCAAGGATACCATTTTTGCAACTAATACATCTTCAATTCCTGTTACCCGCATTGCCAAAGATGTGCCGAACCCGGAGAGGGTAGTGGGTATGCACTTTTTCAATCCGGCGCATATCATGAAACTGGTTGAAGTAATAACCGGTGCTGAAACATTACCTGAAATTGCCGAAATAATAAAAAACCTGGCTATACAAATTGGTAAAACGCCTGTTATGTGCAAAGACTCGCCCGGCTTTATAGTAAACCGCGTTGCCCGCCATTATTATGTGGAAAGCCTTAAAATGCTGGAAGAAAATATGGCAGCACCTGAAACTATTGATGCCCTGATGGAAAGCGCCGGTTTTAAAATGGGCCCCTTTAAGCTGATGGACTTTGTTGGTAATGACATAAATTTTGCAGTTACTTCATCCCTCTTTCAATCATTTCACCAGGATGCAAAATTCAGGCCCTCGCGCATACAGCAACAGAAGGTAGATGCGGGGCATTTGGGGAGGAAAAGTGGGAGGGGGTTTTATGGATATAATTAGGATGTGAATTCAAAAGATACTTTTCGGGTGTATATAACTGCTGATTACTTAGAAAATAACCAAACTTTTGGTAAATTCACTGAGTGAAAAAGAGACAATTGACTGGACTCGATTTTGTGGTAGACAAATTGACCAATTCTATTGAAAACGTGCAATCGGGAGATAGCTTCCCTACAGATATTTCCCTGCTTACAAAAGAAGAATTAAAGAATATTACTAAAAAGAACGGTTGGCAATTTAATTGGGCATCGGAATTTAAAGAGCCTGCGCGGGATGTTTATAAACTCACAATTACTAATAACCCCAATGTTATTCAGGGTATAGTAAGTTTGGAGGTAAGAAAAGACCACGTTTATATGCACCTTATCGAAAGCGCCCCATTTAATATTGGGAAACACAAAACCTATTTAGGTGTGCCGGGTAATTTAGTTGCTTTTGCATGCAAACTATCATTTCAGCGGGGAAATGAAGGGTATTTATCCTTTGTATCGAAAACGAAACTTATAAACCATTACAGTGAAAGTTTAGGTGCGGTGCATGTTGGAGGACACCTTATGGTGATAACTACAGATTCTGCATTAAAACTGATTAAAAAATACTTTTAAAATAACAGAACATGGGACTGATAAAAGAACCTTTTGGAGTTGACTTTGTAGTTGATCCAAGAAAGTTAACTAAGAAAGAGGAGTTGACAATAAGTGAATTTATTAAAGCAGATAAGGCAAAGAGAGTTTTGAAACAAAAGCGGCAGAATAAAGTACGGAACCTGAACATAGCGAAGGAACCTGCATAGAAAATATTGTGCTGGTAATTGATGTATTGATGTTGATAAAAGTCAAGATAATATAACTATGAAAAGTATAAAGATTGTTCTAACCGGAAACGCAGGTTCAGGCAAGTCAACAGTTGGAAAGATGCTGGCCGAAAGATTAGGTGTAGACTTTTTATCTATAGGAGATATTTGTAGAAAAAAAGCTGTTTCTCTTGGCATGGATATAAACCAGTTTCAGGAATATTTAAAGTCGAATCACGTTCCTTACAATCCTGATATAGCCGCCACTTTTTTCAAGGCTGGGCTTATTGAGGCTTGGGGTCGCGGCACTATTAAGATGCTCAATGAGTGTAAGCAAGCCAAGTTACCTGCCCCCGTATTTACTTATGAAACATCAGGATTGACCGTAGGGTTTAAAAATTCCAAGCTGAAACCGTCTGGGCAAACTATCCAGGAAAGTTCGGTGAAAAGTTCGGTGAAAATCGTCGATGCGATGAGTAAAAATAAAGAAATTACAATACCCGAATTGGCTGAACTAATAGGTGTTACAACCCGCGCAATCGAAAAGCAGATTGAAAAATTAAAGAAGACAAAAAAAATCAGGAGGGTAGGTGCAGATAAAGGCGGATATTGGGAAATATTAAACGCTGGATAAAGCTAAGTGGATGCGACAAGAATGGGTAACAAAAGAGAGTTATATTTGAAGAATAAAAAAGGCCTAACAGATTTTACGCTGTTAAGCCTTATCGTCTGGGTGACAAGATTTGAACTTGCGACCACTTGCACCCCATGCAACGAGGTTTAGAGTGCTATTAGATGCTAAAAATTGCTATAAATTTGTAAATCAATAAGTTGCAGTTTATTTAAATTCTCCATTTTGTTTAAAAATGGTAATTTTTATCTTTGCCATGTAAACCATATGTAAACCAACATGAGCATACTTACCTGGGCTGCCATTCTATATAAATCAAAAACGCTTTCCAATGGAGAACATCCTATTATGATTAGAATTTATGATGGGTCCAAGCGTAAATACCTTGCAACCGGTTATAGTTGTTCTGAGCAAATGTGGGATAAAAAGAACTCTCTTCCAAAGAAGAGCCATCTGTATTATGACGATGTCGTTACCATAGTTCAAAATAAACTCGCCCAGGTATCACACATGAAGACAATCAATGAAATTAGTGATACAAAAAGCTCTTCTAACGAAGTTGTTGACAGGCTTGTAAAAGGTAAAAGGTCGAAGACGACTATTTTAAAATTCTTTGCCGAGTATGAGCAAGAACTGTTCGATAAGAAGCAAACTACTTATTCTGGAACTTTCCGATATGCGAAGAACACTTTATCGAAATTCTTAATGGGAGAGGATTGTAAATTTACCGACTTTGATCTATCCAAGTTGAAAGATTACGAAGGCTATTTGAAAAAAAATGTAAAAAAAACAACCTCCCAAAGTGTCTATCTGAGAACTTTTAGGACGCTTTTCCGGGTTGCTATTCAACGCAAATTGTGTCCGGACGGACATTACCCGTTCAAGGAGTTTAATTTTTCTGAATATAATGATCCTGAAACGAAAGGCCGGGCAATAGGGAAAAAAGAATTGAAAAAAATATTTGACTTAAATCTTCCTGAGGAGAGTGGCGAATTTCTTTCTCGTCAACTTTTTAAGTTTAGCTATTTTG
>PMXD01000308.1 GCA_003165895.1 Bacteroidota bacterium
ACTATCCATAACTCTTAGTTATCCTGTATTCATTTATAGGGGTATGCTTTTAATATGATACGAGGACTCATTTTTGACTTTTACGGCACTTTGATCGAAGGTGATGTAATGAATCCCAGTCCTTGCGATTACTTGACTTTAAGGGGGTATAAAAGCTCAAAGCAGATTCAACTACAATGGGAATCGGACGCGTTTGATGGACAAATAACACCTTCCCTCAGAGACAATCCAAATTATCACGAATGGCTTTTAAATAACTATAAAGAATTAGCAAGGTTGAGTGGGGTACCAAATCAGTCAATTGATACTGTAGCCAAGGATCTGCTTTTAAATGATAGAAGCTGGACATTTAAGGCAAAACGATATGCTTATGAAGTCATCGATTTAAGTATTAAGAAAGGATTGATTATTGGAGTTTGCTCTAATTGGGACTATCCTTTAGAGGAATACTTAGTTCAAACAGGTCTTTCATGCATTAAAAACATTTCAGTATCATGTGAAGTGGGGGCAAGGAAACCGCATCCACTTATTTTCAATGATATTCTTGCAAAAATTGGATTAAGCGTTCAAGAAGTTATGTTTATTGGAGATACCTGGAATGCGGATATTATTGGTAGCAGGAATCTCGGGTTACAAGCAATCTACCTAAAAGACGTGGCAATGCAAGAAAAATCAGATACGGATGGAATATTACATATGAGAACATTAGACGACCTTTATACATATATTGAAATGAATTTGTAACTAGATGAGTTCGATTCTTGGATTAATGGATTAAATCGTCTGCACGATTAAGCTCCTCTTTTACATTCTACTGGAGAGGCACAATATTAAGTTATCCGTCATCTATGCATAGCGCATGGAAAAATCTTTCCTAGGATGTTTTGCACTTAGAATTTCACGTTGTTTGGCTTTATTAACGTGCGTATAAATCTGGGTCGTCATTATGGAACTATGACCAAGGAGCAATTGGATATATTTAATGTCAACATCTTTTTCAAGCATTAACGTAGCAAATGTATGCCTGAAAGTGTGGGGAGTTATGTTTCGTGCAACTCCAGCTTGGTTTTTAAGTTTTCTAACGATATTCCGTATAGATTGATCTGACAACTTATTGCCTAATCGGTTAGTTAGAAAATAGCCCCCCGATTTCTTGATTTGTTTTGCGAATAAATTATTATATGATTTTAAAACTCGTAATGTTTCCCCATTACATATTTGTATTAGTCTTTCTTTATTGCCTTTTCCTTTAATTACAACGGCTCCCGAAACCAAATCAATCTGAGTTGTTCTAAGATTAGCTATTTCCGAAACGCGGGCACCGGTTACAAATAAAAGTTCAATGACAACTATATTTCGTATTGCCTCTAAATAAGCATATGCTTTCTTATTATTAATGCCTTTCTTTTGATCATAAGCAGATTTAAAAATCCCTTTTATTTCGTGGAGGTCAAGAACTTTGGGCAGTTCCCTTGCCTCCTTTATTTTGATTCTCATTTTTCGCAGGGGATTAACTAGGATGCGGTCTTCAAATTCTAAAAAATTGAACATTGCTTTAATGGTCGCAATCTTACGCTTTATAGATTTCGGCTTTAATGGCGATATATTTTCTAGGTATTCGCGCAATTGAAGTTTTGAAATATCTAATATTTGGACGGAATGTTTTTTTGCAAGCAGAAATTGTAATAACTGTTTGAGGTCTATTTCATAAGCCTTAATGGTCTTGGGACTTAAATTTTTCTCGAATTTGCAATGACTAATGAATTCTTTTGTTGCAATCTGAAGGGTGCACATGTCTTTTATTTTGAGGATTAATAAAAGCATGAAGCTAAAGGATATCAAACCAGATTATGAGTTACAAATTATATGCTTTGCTACTTATTCATTTTATGGTGGAATCACGGAATAGCATCATATTGAATAAAATAACATAGCAACTGACTATGTTCATTTTGTTAGCATGTAAGATTCTAGAGTTTAAATGAAATTCCTGATAGGTTCGAGACCTGGCCCGTCTTGAACCTAGTCATTGACCGGCTGTCGGTATTCAGTTTCAAAAATTTGTTCTTTGCAGACGCTCGGTTTACACTCACTACCATATTACTCTCAAACTACAATGCGAGTTTAAGCGTAAGACGGCGCATATTTCCAATGTTTAGTGCAATTTATAAAACGTAAATTGCTTACCGAAAGTCCCTTCAAAGCGCACATTTTCTTTAATTCTGACCTCTCCCATTTTATATCTTTGATATTCAAAACCTGCTATGCATCTCCTCATTATTCCCCGAAGAAAAATATGCAATCGGCAATTTTCTTTAGGGTGATTATTGTTGAATTTGTTTTGCCTGATTCTATTCGGGAGAGGTTGGCTTTTTCAGAATCACACACAGGCCCTGGGATTGTCTGCCGTTTTTCCCTCGCATCGGTTACCGCTAACTTCGGTAACATGAGAATCCAAAGAGAACATGACGCGATACGGCTGTGGATGTATTTCTTGTTGGCCGAGCCGCCCAAAAGCGGCTATAGCGACGACCAATACGAGGAGGTGCTTCTGCGGGAAGATAATAAGAAGAGGCATGCCTTCAAGAAGTCGCTGATGTTCGATGCCTTCATTAAAGATATACAACGAAACTGGCAGAACTTCTTCGAGCCTTGCGGAGACCCGCAGAAAATAACCGCCTGGGGCCAGGGCCGGTTTGACCATCCCTGGCCCCATATTAAGTGTCCCGAGAGAGAACACCGGTAACCAGACAACAACGCATATTGGCCGTGTTGGTGAAAATTACACGGATTCTTGCACACCAAGGCCTGCGCCCAACATCGGGTTATCTATTGTTATCGGGTTTCAACGTAGAATCAAATCAGTATCAAACGATATTCAGATAGCCGTCAGATACATATATAGATAAAAACTGCATCATGGACATTGTATCAAAAGAACAGGTGAGGCAGATTGTTCAGGCGAAGAAGGAGGGCGAGTTCACTCGTGTTATCAGCCTGTTAGAGCCTGGTTGCGCGCTGCGAATATCCCCGCAAGAGTTCAAACAGCGCTTCGATACCCCCATCCCACTCTACTTTCTCGGCAAGTATAACAGAAAGAAGAAGACAGTAAGCTGCTTGAAATACGGCGACAGTTACTACATCATTAAGCTTTAAGAAGGTGGCTCCCCTCCCGGCCAGCACCGGAAATCATTTGCTAAAAGATTTCCCCGTGTCGCCCGCATCTGCTTTGTTCAGGTAACCCGCAACACAGGAGTGCCTGCGGGATATTATTGATAACTAAAACAAAACAACATGAAAATCCTAAGCAAGGAAGAAGTAGCGAAGCTACTGAAGTTGGCCGGCGGCAGAAATCGCGGCCCAGTTCTCTTTAAAGAAGAGGTTGACCAAATGGAACCGGGTCAGGCTTTCACAATCGAGCCTGATGAATGGCCCCGTAAGACCTCGATACCGGGGTATTTCTCAGGTAAATTCAACAGGGGCGGCGTTAAAGTCGTCAGGGTGGTCAAGCAGGCCAATGGGAGCTATCTCATCGTGAAGTTGTAGGAGCGAAACAAATCGCTCCGGCCGGTATATAAAACATATACAGGTTTTAGTTTGGCGCAAGGTGGCTCAAGATTTTTCCCAAGAATCGGCTACCTGCGCCAATTTTTTTGTCTCACTGCGCCAGCCGGTTCAAAATAAACGTTGCTCGTTTTTGCAACTGCTGGCCACTATGGGTCACGCCAGTCGGAAATCTGCTATACTCGGTTTACAATAAACACTTGTTTGATATGAACCAGCAACAGCCAAGAGCGTGCCTTTTCGTGCGGGTCAGCCGCGACCAACAGGACTACCAGCGACAGATAAATGACCTCGAAGTTTTCTGCCGTCAGAAGAATTACGCAGTGGTGAAGATAATCGCCGCGAAGGTTAGCGGGGCCAAAACGCACAAAGACCGCGACGACCTCAAAGAATTGTTTAGCACTGCCGATAAAAAGATGTTCGATAAGGTGGTGGTAAGCGAGGTATCGCGCCTGGGCCGTAATGCCCGTGACTTACGCGAAACTGTTTACAAGCTCCATGAAAAGAAGATACCGGTGGTGTTCCAGAACCTCGGTGGTATGGAATCGCTGGACGAAAAAGGCCAGGAGACTTTTGTCACCAACATAATACTAAGCATATACGCCGAGCTCAGCCAGGAAGAGCGGCGGCTGTTGAGTGAGCGGGTGCGTAGTGGGTTGGCGACGGCGAAACTAAAAGGTAAGAAGCTTGGCCGGCCCGAAGGCAAGGAGGGTGATAAGGCTCTGTTGAAGAAATACGCGAAGCTCGCAGCCGATGTTAAACGGGGTCTGTCGCTGACCGAGTGTCAGAAGTTGCACAGTGTGGCCAGAAACACTGTAATAAAAGTCAAAAAGGCGATTGCTGATAACACAATTTGACTACTTCACAACGATTTGTTTTAGAGGACTTCCATCTGAATTAATAATAAGGACTCTTTCCATTTTTGTATCAAACTCACATAAAACAGCATTGTCTGGTGAAAACGTTGTCTGAGTAACTTTGTCCTTACCTTTACCAAACTGTTTATCATTGGCTGGGATAATTACAAAGAAACTCTTATTCACTTTATCCTTATTTTCAGAATTTACTTTTTCATTGATTGCCTTATTGATTAGTGAATCTATATTGCTTTCATTAAAATATCTTAAGACAAACGAATAGTTTTCAGTCGAGGCATCCTTAGCTGTCAAATTTACTGATACTGAATATCCATACTGAAAGGCAACAGGAACAGTAACGCGCATGTTATCTTTCGTCTTAACATCAATTTTTTTGTTGTAGCTCGTTTCCCCATTAAAACAAATAGCATCATACGTTGGTAAAGAAAACTTTGGATTTATCGAACCACATTTGTAAGCAACCACATCAAAAGGCTCAACGGTATAAAATTGTCTTTCTATTGGATTAGTGATAATTGTATCCATTTTTATATCCTTATTATTGAGAGCAATATGCGCCATGTGCGGATATTTAATAATCATATTCACGTTATCTAAAGTCTTTTTTCCTAAGTTGTGAATACCAATTGGTAGGTTACCAAAGTGTAACGAGGAGTCTGCAAAATTTACTCCATAGTATACATCGAATTCATTATCCGAATTTATAAGGTAGCCGGCAAAAGATAGTTGCAAATTTCCTTTGTCAAAAGCTCCAGACTTTTCCGCAACATGCTCGCTACTTTTTATACTCCAAATTGCTACGATTAATGCTCCAGTCGCAACCAATAAACTAAATATACCGAGTCGCAAATTCCACTTCTCAACTTTTGTCATCTTCGGTTCCGGTGCGATTACGTCATTATTCATAATGGTTTCCTTTTCTATGCTTTTGCCTATGTTGTAACACTGTTTATCTTATAGCCATCACATATAAAATCCGTATTTCAGTTGCATCACATCCCCTTCTTCAACATACTTTAATATTTCCCCAACGTTACGTGCACACTCGATGGTAATAGGATACTTACGGTCAAACTGTGTATTGTTCCAGTTCATCTTTGTTAAAGCAAGAATCTCATCACAAATAACATTAGGTGATTCGTCGTAGTCGGCAAGCTTTATTTCAACCGGGCTCGGGATATACTTGCCCGGATATGTTTCATAATATGGAACCGACCCCCTGGTATACAGCACATGCAACTTATCAGTTAAAGACATGTGTGTTCCTCTCATTGGCGGATAATTTCCCAGCCGGTAAAGCCGTTTGTCAGAATGTTGTATAGAAACCAAATCAACCTGGTGAACATTATTCTTTTTTGCGGCTTGCCTGAATCCGTATATTTCATCTTGATTGAAGTTAGAGGTTTTGTGTAGGACCAGCCTTTTGGGATAAATCTTTACAGCCTCATAATATTCTTTTAAAGATAAATCCAACAGGTCAAAAGCTTGTTTGTCGCTTAAATGTGGGGTGCGGTCATTCTTCTTTAACTGCACTTCTTCCCCTCTAAGTATTATTCCCTTGCCAAGCTCGTTGAAAATTTGTGCTATGCTGGTCTGCGTTGTTTGTCTATCTCTACTCTTAAAAAAACTGATGCCGGCATAACAAGTATGTTCGGCTACATCTCTGCGTATAAGTGCCCAAGGAGTTCCGCCGGCCTTATAATACAAAGCAGTAAAGAAATTCCAGGCAATAGTAGCCTCATCTTGCATATCACCGGTAGGCTTGGCGATTCTATCGCGCACAATTTGAATGGGAACATTGTGTTGCATAGCCTTCGCTTTAATATAGCGGCGAAAGTTTTGTTCTTTCTCGTTAATCTCCTCGGCATCGTGCTCGTCATTCTCCTCTTTCTTTATCTCCTTTTCATTTCCCTCATCTACTTCATCTTCGGTAGGCGTTTCCTCTAACGTATCTTCTTGTATGTAGGTAATGAATTGCTCACTTAGCACGCACAGAACAATGTCTGGCTTCTTATTCTTTGAGAGGAATTTGATTTCGTCCAGATATAACCTGGCAATCTCCGTTATTCTTTCTTCTAAGTTTTCATGTTTTCTGATTATCTCATCGAAATCGGAATTGTTTAACTTTCGTATGTATGTGNNATCATACACGATTTCACTCAAGAATCCCACCTGCTTATTGAAACCACAGAAATTAGGAAATAGAAGTGGATGAGGATTTTTACTTTTTTTCTCAGCTATATGCCCCTTGCAGTTATCGAGCCATTGCAATATTTTCTCAATGCTATCGCTTTTACCTACGATGCCAAGCGTGATTTTTTCTGGCCGAACCTGCTCCAGGTCAAACGGATTAAAATTGTAAATGCCTTGTTTAGGGCAGATGTGGTGGTTTTCACGACCGAATAGTAAGGATGGTTCTTCTATGTAACGTAATTTCATCAGTCAAAAAGCGTGGGGTTTAATTCGTTATCGTGTTCCATATCCGATGGAGGTGCACCGCTATTTTCTTCGGCGAGTTTTATAGGCTTCCACGATTTTTCCTCTAATCGAGGGAACAGAGATAATGTTTTAGTCGGCTTTGTTCTAAAATACGGATAATCGGTAGAGAACAAATCTGATGATGCGAGATAAAAACTAAAAAACCGGTAATAATTACACACTGAGCCATTGCTTTCCAAACGTTTAATACCTGACATATAAGCAGCCTCGAACCGGCTGGTCTTATAACCACCCGGATTTGTGAAACTCCATGTAGGATTTATAGTAAGAAACCACTTGTTGTCAAAAACGTCAAACTCTCCATGAAAAGCTAAACTTCTAAAGCAGATAATATGTTTCTTCTCCTTGTTTATCATTTCGAAGATGACAGTCTTTGTTGACTCTTTCTTCCCTTTCCACCGCACTTGTTTTTTATTTGGAACCAATCTGTTATTGGCGAAACGAAAGACTTCACCATCACCAAACCATTCCATGCCCTTCGTTTTACAGAACTCCATTAAAGTGTTTCTTAACAGGTGCTTGAATACTCGTAATGTATCATCATTTGTTTCGTAAAAACTTTTGCAGTCAATGGATGTAATAGTTCCTCTATCAATAATATTCAGGAGCGGTTCGGTTGATGAGTTTAAATCCCTGAAAGTATAGAGCGAATTTTCGTGAAGAATCCAATCACTTAAGAGAATTTCTTTTTGTCGGAGTTCATTAACTATCATTTTGCGGAGCTTAAATTTCGTCACCTGGCGCCAGCCTTTACTCGCCCGGTAATCGTTCATCCTTTTAGTGATAGCTTCTTCATCTATATTTAAGTCGGCTTTGTAGAGTTGAGCAGGAAATGATATTTCCAAAAAATTTGTATACAAATCTTCCGGTTCATTATTTAGCGCACCATTTTTATATTTCTTTTGCCGCTGCTCTATCTGAATATCCGAAAACTCCTGCTGAAAAAGTTTAGTTAACTGCATAAGCGCCGGCGTTGAGCTAATACCATTTATTCTCACAAGCAGGTCATTAATATCAATTACATGACTGTCTATGTCAAAAACAAAACCTGTAGGAACAATTTTCTTTACCTTTGCATCTGAATACGACTGTTGCTTTTCAGTAAGAATATAAATGTATAAGGTATCAATAGCACCGTCCAACTTTTTTTCGAAAAATGTTTCCAGAGTTGATTTTATCTTCGTTAAATCAGGTGTAGAGGTAATCTGGAATGCTACGCGGTTACTCAAATCAACTAAGTCAATAGCGGGGTAATTCTTTCGTTCGGTGTAGTTTACATTTTCCAGTTTCAGGTTGAACACTGAATTGAGAACGGGGATAAGGAAATTTTCAGCATGTATATTAACACTATAATGCCCTGCTGCATTAAAGCCCTTAACCTCTGCTACAAACCTTGCTGCGCACGTAGTTATTTTATCAACACACTCTTGCCTGTTCATGTTAAATACAATTTCTATTAAAATCAGTTACCTAAAAAAACTGGAGTTTCAGCTACGTCATAGAGCATTGTAATAATTTCATCACCAACTATTCCATCTAATCGGAAAGTGAATGGTTTATCCGAGGCATATTCAAAAATTACAGCTTTGTCATTCAACATCTCGCGGCTTCGTTCAACATCAGATTGAATAGGCATCTCCTCTCCATTGATATACATCACAAGGAGACTTTTTCTAAGATTAAAGGAATCGTTTGTATTTAGCTGGATGCCATTAAAAGTGCCGCGGCCGTCAAAATTAAACTTATTATTGGCGAGGGTAAAAAGATGTGTCATAGGTGATTGTTTAAGCCCGGAAGAGAGCAAAGCACCTGCCAAAGAAGATTAATCTGCCATTTTGACCGACTATCGTATTGCTTCTCAGCTATTAGAGAATATTACTTAGCTACTGTTTTTTTAGGTTTAGCAGCGGGTAGTTTCATATCTTTCAACACACGGACGAACCTTTCTTTGTCTGCCACGCCAGCGTAGAACTTCAGGCAAACCTTTATACTGTGGCCCGCAACCGCCGCGCAGATGTGGACGGGAATACCTTTGGATGCTGCGCACGAAATGAATGTTTTACGGCCGACCTTGGTAGACAATAGTTGCCATTTTTCATAATATGTTGTTTCTACCTCACCTCCTCTGAAGGTGTCAACCGCTACCTGCTGGGTGATACCGGCCTTTCGGCCTATTTCCTTAATGGCCTCATTAATCTCACTATCCCTTACCCGAGGCAAAGCAAAGTCACCAGGCTCATTCTTATGGCGCTCAATTATGGCCCGCGCTTCCGGCAATAACGGAACAATATTTAGTTTCCGAGTCTTCTGCTGCCGGAAATTAGCGCTGTAAAATTGTTCATCTATATCCTCAAAATTTACCGGCGAAATCTCGCTGCGCCTTAAATCATGGCAGTCCCCATACCTCATAGCAGTCAGACAACCAAAGATGAAGGCATCAAGCACTCTCCGTTCATTTTCGGTCTCCGGTTGGTAATCTATTAACGTCTTCACCTCCTGCCACTCCAAAAATATAATCCGGCCCTCACGCTCCGGAATATTGAACTTTTTATATCGCTCGTTATTGTGCAGCCCGTTATCCTTAGCGTAGGCCATGAAATTTCTTAACCGTTTGAAGTGCTTATGGATAGTGTTGTCAACATGATTTTTTTCCGTTTGCAGGTAATCTGCATACTTGGCTAATAACCCTGGTTCAATATCATCAAAATTTAACCTCATTCCCTTCGCGAAGCGTTCGAAATGCTCATACGAATGGCGCAAGGCATCATGTGTTGGTTTAGGCGTATTATGCTTACGTATATCGAGGTATTTCTTCCACTCCTCAAGCATGGTAAGCTTCTCTACTTTCCTATCCTTCTTCATCTCTTTAAGAATGTAGTTGTTGTCAGGATAGATGCCCTTTGCCAGTGCACCGTAGTAAATGTCGTTCACCTTCTGCTCAAGCCGGTCCAGGTATTCGTTGACCTCCTGTTCGCGCTTTATTGGCACATCCAACTTTTTTACGCGTTGTTTTTTATCGTCCCAATCAATCGGCGCTACCTTAATACCGGTGGTGCTGACCAGGCGCTTACCATCGTAGTTGAAATACATCACCACGTTTCGTGGCGTCCTCGGGCTTTGGTCTTGCCATGTCGCCCGCTGCTCTACATAAAATCTCACGTATCGTTTTATCTCTCTCATCCTGCTTGCCGTTTGTTGTGGCCATCGGCGCAATATAAAATCAGGTTCAACAGGGATGCTACCATATCTTACTGGTCAATGCCTGTAGTTGCTTCACATTTTTCACATGTCGATAAATGGTATTGTTTGTTAGTCCGAGCTCCCGTAAGTAACCCTTATACTTTAATAAGACAACCGGTGTTAACAGCACCGGTGCGAGACTTTGACTTTCGGCGAACCTGTCGAAATGATTGATACTAAGTTGCAGCCCCCTCAATCTCGCCGGGCTGAAAGCTATCCCAGGGGATGCAAGAAGTTTCCTCCACGTTGTAGATAGAGAAGATGCTTCCGAGTTTGTGTCGGTGTTCATGTTAATTGATTTTATATGTTTTACTATCCTGTTCACACCGGAAAATTTGCTTTGATACCGCGCAGCTTGATGGCCCGCTCCAGTTGGTCGGGTGTCCAGTAGGGATGGCCTGATATGTCGCGCTTAGGCTCGGGCAGTGTGCCATTCTTAATGTAGTTGTATATCGTGCGCCTGTCGACGTCAAGTATCTCGGCTAACTGGTCAATGCTGATACGTTCTTCTTGTAACAGGGCCTCGCGCTTGGATATGAGCGCCTGTTTTACTTCCTTGCTAATTTCAGTTACCTCCTGACGGACGATGTTTCTAAGCATCTCCTCCAGCAGGTCGAACTCGATACCAATTACTCCTTTGATGTTAGCCATGACTTGCCTGTGATTTTGTCAACGCCATATTAGCAGAGTAACGACGGACAGGGCTTGTTTAAAGGAAAATAATATATGAATGCCTCATCTTTTTTCCATTCGCACTGAATACAGGGCACAAAAAAGGCTCCAGTGTTGGAGCCTATCTAACTTGCACTTATACAGTACGATTCAGTTAAGTGTGGGTTCGTCTAACTTGGTCCATACTATTTTATTAAGTCTGAATAACAGCTCCAGAGCCGCTGCTTCGTAGGCAGTGCCGAGGAGTGTCCTCACGTGGCTCTTTGTATCCCACACCAGTATGCGGTCATCAGCCTCTTTGCCGTATACCAATCTAAGCTCATAGTGATATTCATCGGTGGCGCGGAAGTCGTTAAACCCTTCTGCGGCCTCTGGGCCGAGCGCCTGCAATACGGCCCTCATATCTAAAAATTCTTGAACCTTTACGGTGCAATGGTCAATCGCTTGTAGCCGGGCCATCAGCAGGTTCTTATCACGGAAACTCACCGTGTTGCTGATGTCGTAAGGCTTGCCTTTGGCGTTTAAGCGTGTAGTGGTTTCTGCCAGTTCATACCAAGGTTGGTAGTCGTCGCTAAACATAATCTTTTCCATGTTCTTTGTTTATTGCCTTTTAACCCCGCTGCCTGCGGGATGGGCAACGCAGTATGCGAGATACCGGCGATATGCGGAATGGGGAGGCGAAAATAATTCCAGGCGTAGCACCGGTTGGAATTATTTCAAGACTTGGTTTTTCCGCGCCAACAAAAACTGTTATCCTCACATTACAACAAAACAAACGGCAATATGATAACACTCATTCCCAAGTCACATGCAGGCCTGTTGGCCCTATTTAAAAATAACCTTACTCACCACAAATTTCCGATAGACTGTAAGAAACTGCCAGCCTATGGCACGTATAACCGAAGCACCCGAAAGAGCGGATACCTCGGTAAGCTTTTCACCGACCTCGATAATATTGCCGGACCGGTAATATATTGGTTCGAAGCCGAGAGCAGCGCAGAGGCGGACAGGCAGTTCAAAATCATCTCCTCCTATGGCAAGAAGCAGAAGCGAACTTCTCAAAAAATACGACGGGTGGTGCCCCTGCCCAACGCCGGGATTACCGGTAGTAAGGTATTGTATGTAGGTAAGCGTGAAGAAGGAAAAAGAAAGAAGGATGGATTTACATTTATCGCCGACCGTATGGAAATGCACCTTGGCTATAATCCAAGCGGCAAGAATCAGGGATTGCAACTCGCTCACTGGAATGATGGTATGCTGATGATACATGTAGTGGAGCTCGCGCCGGGAGCTGAACCATACCTGACCGCGCTGGAGCTTTTGTTCGCAATCGAATTCGAGCCCCTGCTCGGTCGGCATTGATGCTTCCTGGCATGGTTATACACTTTTAGCGGACATTGATAAAAGTAGAACCCGCATGTAATGTTCGTAGGCCCTTTACTATTTCAGTGAACACTGCTTTGGCCATAGGTGGGGGGACAGAGTTACCTACCAGCCGGTGTATTTGCGGGAACGTCAAGTCAGGATGAAACCTGAAGTTATCCGGGTATCCAAATATCTTCAGTAACAAATCAGGGCGTTCACTTAACTTTTGCCTCAGTCCATCTTTCAACACGAGCGTAACATGTTCCGTGGCCGGTATAGTCGAGAAGAATTCAGTATTTTCCTTACGCAAAATCCTTGTGCCTTTAATTTCGATATAGTCTATGTCCGGTGCTATCGCCGCGATGGTGAGATGCGATAGTGAACCTTTTACCGGTTTGGGGAACACCGGTAGTATACCGGTGTTTCGAAGCCATCCTATGAATATCCAACGCGTCCGTTGCTGTGGCACTCCCAGTAGTAACGTGCGGATTTCGCGGGCCTGGATGACATAGTCGCCTAACTCTTCCTTGAACCGCATCTTCAGTTCGTGGAAACCGTTAATCACGGCAAGGTCCCCTAATCCATCAACCTGCTCCATCACAAAACACAGGGGTTTTATTTGTGATACTAATGATATGTATTTAAAGGTAAGCAGGTTGGTTTCGAGTAAACTGGCATCGCCTTCATTCCTTTTGCGGTTAAGCCCGGACCAGCCAGGGCAAGGCGGCCCGCCAAAAACACAGGGTACTTCAAAGCGGCGCATCCCTAACTGCTCAAGAATTTCTTCACCGGTTTGGTTCAATACATCTTTGTGGTTGAATATGCCGCCAAAGTTAAGCGGGTAGTTCATCGCCGCTTGCTTCCAGTTGTCGTTGCCCACCCGCACCCGCAGGCCACTTAACTCAGCGCCCAAATCCAGACCGCCAACGCCCGTGTAGAAACTGACGGCATCGAGGCCGTATTCCGGTAATGCCAGCAATGGCGGCGTGATAATATTGTTACTCATTGCGGCCAATATTGAACCGCTGTTTTCGGGCACACTCCGTGCCTCCAGGGTATCGCACCCGGTTAGATTCATGTTTTCCATTATACTTGTTTTAGGAGTTTACATATTAGATACCAAGGTCTTTTTCGTCAACATAGTTCATTAACCGGTGAACGTAATCGGTGATTATCCTGCGCGGGTAGCCGTGACACACCGGGCAAGGGCAAGGCTCCAGGTCAACTACCGGAAACTCATCATCCTCCACAGTTCCTGCCGCCATCAGCCGTTTGGCAAAATCGGTTTCAAGTTTGTTGATGGTGTTGTGGGTAGTATCCCTTGCCAATAGTGCATGGTGTTCAGGTTTGCTGTGTATTGCCTCCAGCACCTGAACTGCGTGTGGTTTAAGGCCCAACTCGGTAGCTATCTCTTTAAGGGTGTTTATTTTGTCCTCGTCGGTGGTGTCGGTTCTCCTACCCTGTTTCTTCCCAATCAGCCTTCTCTTTTCGGCTATCTCGTTGGCAATCTCAATCCATTGCTTTACACGTTGCAGGTTGTCTTCCAGGATGTGCTCGTCCTGCTCATCGGGGCTGAGGTTCCATACATATACCGGCACTTGCGGCAAGCCGAGATTGATGGCGGCGATATTCCGGCGCGAGCCGGCCAAGATGAGGCCATCGGGTGTTATATCGAGGGGGCGCTTAACCTGGCCCGCTTTCTTAATGCTGTTCTCTAATGATTGTATTTCGCCCGGCACATAGATGCGGGCGTGGGTCGGATGGAGACGTAGCTCCTTCGGGTCCCTGTATTCAAGTTCCATATTGTTATAGTTTTTATTTTTGTAATAGTTGCTCCCGCCGTAACATGTATTGGCGAAACGCGATACAAAAATACCGAGACCATATAGGTAGGGTAGGTTTTGCCTGCCTCTGATAAAATTGGCAGATGAGGCAGGCCAGGCAGGTCTGAAAATTCTATCCTATATGCGAGAAAAAACTTACAAAGCGGTTGTCCGGTGCTATTACCTGGGCCAGGCTTTTTACACTTGTTTTCTGCTCGAAGAAAAAAGGAATGAATATCCTTGCGATTTCTTTGTAATCATTTCCCCTCTTTAAATATCCTTTTACAATGAGCACATATATGAAGTATCCTAATGAAGCGATTTTCACGGCCTTTCCATCTATGGGAATTCCGAGCCATTCATATCGTCTGGCCGACTTTTCTGTAATCGCATCGCGGCCAACCGGGCCTATTCGCACTTTACTGAAATCCTTGCAAAACTCTCTGAACTTGTTGAACTTTTCATCGCTCACAAAAAGCTTCCGAAGCTTTTCATCGCTTTCATCGTCATACACTACATCATGTGAAATCCGCTCAATATCTGATTTGCTAAACTTAAGGGAATCACGTTCTTCCGATGTTACTTTTTTCAGGCGGTGCTTATATGCTTTGTCGGTAATGAAACGAGAAATATTTTTTTTAAACTCAGAAATTTTATCACTCATCAACCAGTGGTAGTCAATCTTGTTATACATCTCGAACCTTGATAGGAAGGATGGCGGCGGCTCAATATGATATTCAGAAATATTCATCCGGCCACCTTTATAAGATATGGAATGAGCAGTCTCACTTTTCTTTTTTATTTCATCAAGTATCGATTCCTCTGAGCCGTATGACCCCTCCAGCAAATCAACGTATTTCAAAAGCTGAGCCTCTACATCCTGGTAGTATCCGACGGAGCAGGCATAGTATAAAAAATTAAGTTCCTTCTCCATTTCTTCATAATCGCATTCCAACTTGCCTTTTAGTTCAGGGTAGTCGCTAAGCTCCCAATAGATGAAGTCAGCTTCGTGGTCATAAGATGCGAACAACTCCTTCTCCGATAAAAGCCCATGCTGTTCGAACAACCTGAACTCAAATAAGTCCAGCAATTCTTTCGCCACCTCGGTATCAGTAAAGTGCTGTATATCCTTTACTACCTCCTCTGTCGCCTTTAGCATCACCTCCGGTTTGTCCGCCATAGTAGAATCTTCTTGACATTAAATATACTCCCACTAAAGTTATTTTGAAATAGTTAGCTCCTTTTGGCAACCGCCCCTGCTATACTTTTAGCGGACATTGATAAAAGTCCGTTTGTTACAAGGCCGCCTGTAATTAAGGACAGGCAGATGATAAACCCACTCAACTCCTGGTGACCACCAGTCAAAAATTTATGTGCACTGCGCAAAACAGAACCGGCCGCATCAGGAGCGGCCGGTTTACTTATAGAGAATGGCAAACAAACAAGGGGCTTACTTCACCTTCACTTTATAGCCCAGGGAGGCAGCAACCTTCAGGAAGGGGGCCAATGACTGTGCGGTCCACTGGTTGGTTACTGCGATGGTGGCGTTTTTCAGTTTGATTAGCTCCTCCGGTTTAGAGAAGAACCTTTCGCGCCCGGCAGAGTTTAGTGCATGTGTTTCGCTTTCCTTCACAAAGACCAAGAATCTTTTTTGAGTTTCAGCAGGTATAGCTGCGCGCAGGGCTTCGTAGGTCATTTTGCCCTTGGCGGCAGCAACGTGGTCAGAAATTATTTTATGCACAAGCCGGCCCTTCTTATACTCAGCACCTTGGTAGATGTAGACGCTGTTATCGCGCCCCTTTTTAACCGGTGTTACCTTGCTGGCGGTGTGGCTGGTTTCCTCTACTACTGTTTCAACCGGTGCTTGTTCAACAGGGGTCTCTGTGGTTTCGGGTGTTTGCTTTGTAGAGGATTTTTTTGCCGGTGCTTTTTTGCTTGCGGCTACCGCGGCTTTCTTCTTTTTCATGGTTTTAAATTTTAATGATACGTTACTGAAAAATGATAAGCGAGTGTAGGAGATATTTTTCCGGCTTTTCCAGGTGGGGTTTGTTTCGCTACCTGCTTTAGCATTTTTCAGCAACTTTCCTGCGAAACAGGAAAAAGAAACGCCGGTGGGTTGCACCGGCGTTCACTTGCATATGGGTGTTCGTTAGTTACTGGATGGTGACAAAACCTCGACCGGCCAGGCCATCAGGTGTAACCACTTCTATAAAATAAGTGCCCACTGTTGTGATGTTCATATTCATGTTATATCCACCGGGTTTTGCTTCTACCGATTGTTCTTTGACCATCCTGCCGAGCACATCAATAACACGTAAGGTGGCCGACCCTTCATATTGCCCCATCAGCCTCATGTTAACCAGACCAGTTGAGGGATTCGGAAAGATGGTCAGGTTTTGTGTCAGTGCATTAGGGCTCTGTATGGCGGTAGGCATATTGTTTACGATATTGCTGCGCACGGTAGAATAATCAAAAGCGCTTCGCGAAGGGTTGCACCCGTTAGGGTTGGTTACCCGTATCTGATAATATGCTTGTGCCGGTGGACTGTTATCTACATAAGCCAAGGTAGTATTGGATACTGTGGTAAGTTGTGACATTGGCCCACCGTTCGCGCTCCGCCATATCTCGAAATTACTATAGGTAAATCCCTGGTAAGCATTCCAGCTTAAGTTGACTGTATTGTTGATACCCTGGTTACTGCTCAGCAAAATAGTGGTATGGACATAGCTGATGTAACTTTCATTCCCGCAGGTATCTAACATACTTATTTTGTAGCTCGCACTTGATTGAGCAGGTTTACTGGTTGTATCAAGATAAGTGCTAAAGTCATTTTGCGGTTGTTCCGCCAACAATACATACTGGCTGGTTGAGTCGCTTAGCTTGTAAACTCTGAATTTATTAATGCCCTGAGGCGGGTTATTATCCCATACTACGAGATTATAGGTATTCGTGCTATCTAAGGTTACGATACAAATCTGCGGGGCCTGGTATTGGTATGGTGAAACATAATTTGATGAAATATGGCAGAGCGGATAAACATTTGAAGTGATTACGGCCTTCCAGTTTCCACTGCTATCTTCCGAATAAGTGGGTGAAGTAGCGCCAGGAACAAGGTTGTTGTTGTGATACCATTGATAAGTAAAATTAGGTTCGATTTGACAGGATAGCTGGCATCCGCTAATGGTTACAACCGGTGGTGTTATAGATGTAGTCAAAACCGGCGTAATAGTGACATGGCCGGTATCTACACAGCCTATACTATCGGCAACAACAAGGATATAGGTGATTGGCGTATAGATGTTGGCGATAACCGGGTTAGAAGTATTGTAACCGGCTATCATTCCTGTTGTTGGCGACCAAGAGTAAGTATAAGGTGGATTACCCCCGCTGATTGTTGGATTGCCACCTAACGTATCATTGCCGCATCCTGGTAATGTTTGGCTTATTCCCGGATTTACAGAAGGGCGCGCAACGGAGAGAAATACTATGTTAAAGGTGTCAGAATATATTATCCCGCCAGTATAATGAAATCCGCATGTGACAGCAGCAGCAGAATCCTGGTGCTCAACCGCTATGTAAATGCCGGATGAGGTAACTGCAATAGAATCTGCCCTCATTCCGTTTGACCAGGTGGTGTAGGCGTTTTGGTTACAATCATTACAGGCATCCATCGGGTATGTGCTGTAAAATGCCAATACCGCAACTTCTCCCTGGCAGAAAACCGTGCGGACATGAGGGTTGCTGATTGGCACTGCGTTGATAGTTGCATTGACACCGCACGATGCACCAACATAATTTGTGATGGAGAAGGTTAAAATAAAAAGGAGCAAAAAATGTGCTCCGAGTTTTGTTGATGTGTTTTTCATGTTGTTTGTTTTAATACAGTGAGTGTAGCCGTGTTATCCCAAAGGGAAAAATACTCGACCGTTACAAAGGTCGTGTTAGATAGGAATTCAATCCATTCTTATCGTTCAATCACTTCACTAAATCCATTTAATCCATTCGGCTTTTCAGTTCGTTCCTGACGCTACATTCGGCTGATGCTTTCGAAGGTGATAAAACAAAAAATATCGGAACGTTATGCGAAAGGTGACATACGCTACCCCAAGGATTGTGATGGTTTAGCGATTCACATTTCGCAAGTGTGTAAAACACGGATTAGTTCAAGCACGCTAAGACGATTATACGGATTTGTGAAAGGCATACGTGAACCCCGCCTCCACACATTAGATATTGTGGCCGAGTATATCGGGCACAAGGGATGGGAAGAACTTATCGCCTCCTTCGAGAGAACAGAAAGTGAACCAGAAAAGCTGATTGACAAGTTGAAGCCGGAACAGATAAAAGCGGGACAGGCGATACAACTCACTTACGAGCCCGCTAAAGTGATTGAGATAAGAAAGGTGGGTGGTCAATTGCAGGTGGTAACTTCGAATGAAAAACGTGTGTTGGTCAACGATGAGGTCAGGTTCAAGCTGCTCGAACTCCACTACCCGCTTACCTTCACCCATCACTTTCGGCAGGGCAGCAGCTTAGGCAAACTTCAACTGGCGACGGTCAGCGGAATCACCTCGATAAAACGGGTTTGATAAACTGCCCGGTTTATCGGGCATAATTCCGAACCTTGAGACGAATGAAGGCCAAACTAAGCGCAACAGTGCGACTTACGGCCAGAGCGGCAGGCCTAATTTGAGCCCAGGAGCGATACGGCGCAACCAGGTTAGCTGTAACGAGCACGGCTTAGTATTTCTACTACCGGTCCCGGCGGTCGCACCTAATGCGAAATAAACGCGCTAAAATTATTTTGCGGTTTTAACCGGCCCCGGTTTCTCTTACCGGAAAGTGCCGGGGTAAAAAAGGACCGTTGCCATCGCCAGCTTCATGTCCACTGCCCCAAGTATTATGTCCGGCTTTCCGCTCTGCACATCGTAGGATTTTATCTCGTCCTTGTTTCCGTAAACGGCGGTTGACTGCTCATACTTGGCGGCCAACTCAAGCAGTTCTTCCAATTCTATTCCTTGGATGCACAGGCAGCTATTTTCATTTCGGACAATGCTTTCTCCCGCACTGGCATAATTTAACCCATACTTAAACGGGATATAGGAACACTTCAGTTTGATGACATCCTGTTGTAGTTTCTCCATCCTGGCGTCGTTACCGCTCGTAGTTTCGGTTGGTTTGGAGGCGCAAAGGAGTCCGAAATTTCTACTGCTGTTCATCAGGATTAAAATGTGGTTGGCATTCGCCAGCGCATCATCTTCAACCAGGATGTGGTTATCTTCCAGTATGAAATTATCGAAGCTATCTATGTAGGTGGTGGTTTCCATCGTTTATATATTTCTTCCGTTTTTCCCCTGGACCGGTTACTGTTAATTTCGGGTATGCGACTACAACGTGAACATGATGCGATACGATTATGGGTTTTCTTTTTGCTTTCCGAGCCACTGAAAGTCGGATATAGTGACGACCAGTTAGAAGAAGTGCTGCTGCGGGAAGAAAATAAAAGGAGGCACGCCATTAAGAGGGGGATAATGTATGATTTTTTCATTAACTGTATTAGCCGTAACTGGCAGAGCTTCTTCGAGCCTTGCGGAAACCCGGCCGGCTTCGACGGCGAGGCACTTATCCTCATCGCGATTGATTATTACAAGGCCCTGGACACTACCGAAGGATATAGGAACTGTGCACTACTGCGCCGGGTGCTCCAATATTACCGGAAAAAATACAGGAGGTTCTTGCCTCCCCTGTCCAGAAATAGAGAAAAGCTTCAGCGCATTAAGAAAGAATATAGGCTAAGATACCTGAACTGACCTACCAAAATAGTCATTTGCGTATCTGCCGCAGGAACAGTCTGAACACCACACCCACCGCCTCGGCCTCGCTGTTGAAGTAGTGCTCAGGCCTCACTATATCGTGCGGGTCCATTGCCCTCAGCTTTTCGATGGCGGGCAGGTGCTCGGGCTTCACCACCGCTTCAAGCTGGCTGATGTAGTCTGGGTATCTGATAACAAATTCGATGGCGTCCATGTGGTTGGTTTGTGGACGCAATGTATCGTGTGGGGCGANNACCCCCGATTGTTCCGTCATGCTCGAGGCAAGTAAGCCTTTCGTTGGACCTGGAACGAAACTTGTGTATGTGGATTTAATGTATTTTATTTGTCAATGAAGACTAAATCAAAACTTTATGAACTTTAATAGATTATTGCTATCTCTTTTTCTATTCTTTTTAATCTATATTCTGGTTGTAAAACTTTATTTAATTGATGTATATAATCCACCGGTATTTCTCGTCCGATTGGGTTCCATCTCCCTTAAAATTGCATACTCATTTGTGGCTGCAACCATTTTTTATTTGATAAATGTATACATACCCAAAAAGCGTAGATGGAGCAAGATAGTTTCGGATATAATATTTAAAACAAATGTCATAAATAACCAGATTAGTTCACTTCATATCCAGACTCAAATTGGCGAAAATGATATTTTTGAAAACTCTAAAATAAAATCGGCTCTATCTAAAATTGATGAATCCGCATATAGCGAATGGTCTAATTATTTGTTTTTATTGAAACTTAAACTTTTAGATAATATCAACAGCCTAAAAGCATATAATGACCTGTTAGAAGATGACTATCTGCTTCAATTAGTAAGTATCGAAAACTATTTATTAACAGCAAATGCCTTTCAAGGACCTCACAGGCTTAATTTATATTTCGCCGATGAGGAGCTTACATTTCAAGGTGTTTTTATTGCAAATAGCTTACTAAAAAGTCTAAAGTTGGATATAGAAAGAAAAAATAAAAGATTGTTGGAATGCCAACGCCAAAAATTTCGCAAAAAAAATTTCCCCAAATAGAGACAATTTGCCCACAGCTATCCGTAATTATGGCGAAGAGTTTTTAGACTGAAGAGCAACAGAAAGTTATAATTTTGATTTTACGGCTTTTGCAAATAAAGCGTAACCAGTATTATTGTTGTGATTATCAATAGGCCAAAAATAGTTTCCCGCATTTTGGGCGGTTACACCATTTTTTTCAAAAAAATCGAACAGGTCAATCGCTTCATATTTTCGTGAATCTGCATATTTAATCAGGGGCTGACACTCTGGCTTCCCTAAACCGAAGTCAAAATATGCAGGTTGAAAAACAAACACACAGCGTATGCCCTTCTGGTTGCAAAGAGTTTGAAATTTGTCAACACAACTGTCAAGGGTTTCAATTGCCTGTTGTGTGGCCTTTCTGTTTTCATCCTCTGAAAGGTAGAGAGAATTCAGATGCAGCCCGTTGCGAATAATTAACCGGGCAATATAACTATGGGCATAGATGTTCTCCCACCACGGGGCAGGTTTAAAATGTGTAGAACTATCAGCCCCAAATCGTTCAAACCCTCCCCGCACAATCACGTCACCAATATCACTTGAATTGATAAATTCAAAAACAACATCCGGTTCATATTTGCATAATCGGTCTGCCAAAAGCCGGTATTCAAAAACAGGGTCGCTACCCGCTACGCCGCAATTCATAACTTCAAGGGAATCGCTCCCCCAAGCTAAAAGATGCTCAAAAGTTGAGTCGCCTGTTGAGCCAAGCCCCTCGGTAAAAGAGTCCCCAATACACAATATTCTTCTTTTCTTCTTTTTTAATGACCATTCCTTGTCTGCCAGCCCAAGAGAGTTTGTGGAATATTTATAAGTATATTCCTTACATTTATAAGTTTCATTATTTAGGTTAATACGATGAACGTGATACCACCCTTTTTCATTTGCTACATTATATGGCGAGTTGTAATACCAGCCTCCGTTTCTTTCAAGGTAACAATCGTTTATNNGCCTTAACCATATCTCCACAAAAAATAAAGTAAAAAAGAGAGAGCCGACCGCAAGTAAAATGTTCTGATTTTTTTTGCAAATATTGCAGAATGACTTTTTAAGTAGCGCAAGTTTTATCGGGTATCTAAACCTTAAAACAAGGTAAGGTATTGCTAAGACCAGTAAAACGACCAGCCACCCCACCCAAAACACCAAATAAAGCATCACCGAGTAAACAGCAATTCTAATTATAAGCCAACAACCTTTTAGCAGTTTTATATCTTGTATTACATATCCGAATATGCTAAAAACAAGAAGACTTGTTAGTGCAGGAATAATACCGGAGCGTATCGCAAGCCAGTTTTTTCCAAATGCCGGGAACCAGTGAATAATTTCAAGAGGAGAGGCAAATATGTATCCTTTAAGGTCTGAAAATCTGAACAAACAAATAGCGATAGCACATAAAATAATCATCGTCAGCAACAGGTATTTTATCTTTTCGAGTTTCATAACAACTGATTGCGACCAACCACATATTTAAATATGGCAACGAATATATTCTATCAATGTAAACATAAGGGGTTTCATGTAATTTTTACTTATACATTTGACAGATATGCCTAAGACAGCATTAACTATATTCGGCTTAAATGATTATTCACACTCCTCGATTCAGCGGCAGAAAGTAGTTGTGCGAGCTATTGGCGCGAACTAAAGTTCTTTTATATTCCTGGCGTTGCGTGGCCCAGGTGCACAGTTTGGCGGCCGGTGCTGGCCGGGAGCGCTGGTAGTAGAGATGTTACAATTTTTGTAACAACGAACCGGTCGCACGTAGCACGAATACGTGCACGAACCTTGTTACCGGGGTGCACTAAGGTTTACTAAGCAGTCTGATTTGTTGGATTTAATAGTATTTTCGGGAGGCTTGGTAACCAAGGGTTTGCGCCGTGAGAGCCCTGAGTGCTACCAAGCACTACCAGGTATATCACTGGCATGCTCGGGGCTACAGCTTAAATTTGAGAAATTGCCACAGGAGCATTTGTAATTTTCCATCTCTGACTAAATTTTTCTCGCAAATATTACTCATATCTTAAAGCTTCAATCGGGCTGAGATTTGCAGCTTTCCGGGCAGGATACCATCCAAAGAAAATGCCGATTACTGAGCAGACACCAAAGGAAATAAGGATAGAGGAAATGGTAACTGTTGTGCGGAAGCCTGCCAATGCGGTAATGAGGCTGGTAACAATTAACCCTACAATGATACCCATAACACCAGCCACTAAACTAATTACCAGCGCTTCGATAAGCAATTGCGACATCACATCAAATGAGGTGGCACCAATGGCCAACCTAGTGCCTATTTCACGCGTGCGTTCGGTTACTGATACAAACATGATATTCATAATACCAATGCCCCCCACCAAAAGTGATATACCTGCCACACTGGCCAGCAGTATGGTTAGTATTTTGGTAACGCTTTGGATGGTAGCCAGGATATCGGCCAGCGTATTTACTAAAAAATCATCCTGATCGGTAGAAGCAAGATGATGGCTGGTGCGAATGCAATATTTAATTTCACTAACAGCTTTTTTTACGGATTCTGCATCCTGTGCAGATGCAAATATTACGTTTACGTAAATTGACTGTACCATCCGGTCCTGCACACTTGTATAAGGTGCTAAAATAACATCATCTTGATCGGTCCCTATACCGCTCTGTCCTTTTTCATTAAGCACCCCTATTACCTTAAAGGGAATGGAACCTACGCGTATAGTTTTGCCAACCGGACTTGCACCATCGGGAAAAAGATTAGTGCGCACGGTTTTGCCTATCAGGCATACTTTACTTATCCTTTTTAAATCATCGTCATTAAAAAGCACGCCTTCCACAGCATATATCTCGCGAATTGAAAAATATTCGGGCAGAACGCCGGATATACGCGTACTCCAATTGTTGGCCCCATATTTTACCTGCTTTGATACACCTACCATCGGCGATATATACTTGGTAGCGCTACTATATCGTTTAACCATTTGCACGTCTTTAAACTGTAGGGTTTGCCCGCCCTGGCCAACGCGCACGCCATTTACTGTTTTAGGATTGGGTGCAACTATAATCATATTGCTACCCAGGCTATTAATGCGGGCCGTAATATCCTCCTCCGACCCTTTACCAATAGCTTGCATAACTATTACAGCCGCTACCCCAATAATTATACCCAGCATGGTAAGAAAGGTACGAAGCCCATTTTTGAACAATGCACGAAAGGCCGTTATAAAAAGGTTTATGATGTTCATTTTGCGGCAGTGGGTTCTAATAGTTCAGGTAATTTTGCCCTTTCCTCTTCTGCATTTTTGCAATGTACATTGGGGCTATCAGATATGACCTTGCCGTCGCTAAAAATAACTTTGCGGCTGGCAAAGTCGGCTATGTCGTTTTCGTGGGTTACCAAAACCACAGTTGCGCCTTTTTGGTTAAGCCCCTGAACGATGGCCATAATGTCAAAGCTGGTGCGTGTATCAAGATTACCTGTAGGCTCATCGGCAAAAATAATTTTCGGGTTATTGATAATAGCACGGGCTATAGCCACCCGCTGCTGCTGACCTCCTGAAAGCTCATTGGTTTTGTTGAGTGCTTTTTCTTCAAGGCCTACCTGTTTAAGTGCGGCCATTACCATTTCCTTGCGGGCACTGATGCCATATTTAAATCCAAAATACAGTAATGGCAATTCAACATTCTCAAATGCAGTTGTTCTTGGCAGCAAATTGTAAGATTGAAAAACAAACCCAAAATGATCGCGCCTTACCAATGCCAATTCTGTATTGTTTTTGGGCGTGGTGTCAACGCCATTAAATAAATATTGCCCGGTGGTTGGCCTGTCCAAACAGCCCAGTATATTCATAAACGTTGATTTGCCCGAACCTGATGCTCCCATAATAGCTAATAACTCGCCTGCATGCACGCTCAGGTTTATACCGCGCAAAGCACTAAAAGTGGTTCCACCCGTTTGGAAGGTCTTCCATAAATCCTTTACTTCTATAATCACTTTAGCAGTGGTATTCATTTACCTCAATTTTAGAACTTTAGTCATTTTAGCTGCACTTAATGAGAGTTGTTTCTTGGCCGCTGTTGTGGTGATGCTGTTGGCATCAGGCTCTTTGTTTTTTTTGCCTGTGCCTTGACAATGCCGGTAACTACCATCATCCCTTCATGCAAATCGGGGCCTTCAATTTCAGCCATCACACCATCGTCCATAATACGGCGCACGGTATCGCAATACATAGCCTTTCCTTTAATGTCAAAGCATTTTTTATTGCCTGTAGTGCTATCGCACATAACCCATATGGTTTGCTTATTATGGTCTGAGGAAGGCACTAAAGAATCGTTGGCAATGGCATTAAATAGCAGGGCTGTCATTGGAACTACCAAGACATTTTTGTGTTCCTCAACTTTAACGGTAAGCGTGGCAGTCATACCTGGTATAAGCGAAAGATCTTCGTTTCGCACGTTAATCATAACACTGTAGGTTACTACGTTTTGTGTTAAAATAGATTGCTGACGGACCTGAAAAACTATGCCTTTGTAAACCCGGTCAGGATAAGTCTCTACCGTAAATTCAACCTGCTGACCTGCTTTCAACCAGCCTATGTCTGCTTCATCTATGCTGGCGGTTACCTGCATATTATGTGGATCGTTGCCGATTGCAAACAAAGTAGGGGTATTAAAGCTGGAGGCTACCGTTTGGCCCACCGTTACGTTGCGACTTATAATGATACCACTTATAGGGGCTCGTATTGTTGCGTAACCCAGGTTTGTTTTTGCCCTTTTTAAATCTGCCTCGGCAGACTGATAGGAGCTCAGGGCCCCATGGTAAGTGGCTAGAGCCAGGTCATAGTCGCTTTGGCCAACAGCCTGCCTTGTTAGCAGTTCTTTATATCTGCCGATTTCTCCTTTCTGTTGGGCAAATGTAGTTTTTGCCTTATACAAAGCAGCCTCCGCATTCGTCACTTCGGTAGCTAGGGGTATGGTATCAATTTTCGCAATGACCTGATTGGCCTTTACCGAATCATTGAAATCGACAAATATTTGTGAGATGATGCCGCTAACCTGTGTCCCCACGTTAATAACCAGTGAGTCGTTAAGGTTTCCGGTAGCGGTTATACCGTAAATTATATTGCCACGGCTAAGGGCGACGGTTGTATAATTTACCTTCGCCAACTGCACGCTCTTCCAATAAAAGTAAATGCCTATTCCGCCGCCTATCAATATCAAAGCCCCCACAATCAACCCTATTTTCCATCCTCTTTTCATCTTCTTATGCTTTAAAATGTGATTGGCACACCCCGGTAGTAATCTAAAATTCGGTAATTAAACAGCAATGCATATTTGGCCTGTAGGAGGTCTGACTGTGCCTTGATGTAGCCATTTTTCAGCAATATCAAATCGGTAGCTATCATCTTTCCCTCTTTGTATTTTACCACAGAAATATCGTAGGCCGCTTTATTGGCTATTACCTCTTCATTGGCCGATTGGTATTGCGCTGCGGAGTTTTGGGCATTTACATATACCTGCTCTAAAGTTTTGCGCAAAGTTACTTTTACCAGTTCCTCGCTAAGGCGTGCGTTGCTAAGGTTTACTTTTTGTAGTTTAACACTATTGCGCACCTTCAGATAGTTTAAAATGGGTATGGTAACGCCTAAGCTAAACGTTCCGTTTAGGTTGTCGCTCAGTTGGCTTGCGAAGGGGTAATTATTTGCATGATTAACCGGTGTGCTGACATAACCCGAAACAAACTGCGATGGGTCATTTTGCAAAAAACCAATGTTTTGCAGCGTATTTGTATAAGTAATGGAGGTTTGTTTGGCCGTATTATAGTAATCGGTAAAAATGCTACCCTTTAACACCAACTGCGGATAATAGGCCCCCCTCGACGCGCGTAAGGTATAATTGAAACTTCGTGTCTTGAAAGCATATGAACGAATGATTGGCTGAAAATCCATGCTCTGCGAAAATACTGTGCCTATGTCATCTAATATTTTTGTGGGCGGTTCTACCGAGGTGCTGTAATCTATATCAAAGGCCTCGGATATCGGTATATTGATTAACTGTTGAAGGTTCACCTTAGTAAGTTTCCATTGGCTGGTGGCGATCACCACGGAATAGCGATCAGTAGTTAGTTGAGATTTAATCTGCAACATATCGCTTTCGGTTTTTTTGCCTACATATACGTAAGCATCCGGTGAAGTGCA
>PMXD01000175.1 GCA_003165895.1 Bacteroidota bacterium
ATCAAGAAAAAAGAACGGCAATTGTTGTTAGTGGACTAAGGTTGAAATTTGGGTAAAGCATAGTTGAAAAAAGAGAGGGATGTCCGGAGGACAGGGTGAATTTGTCTTCAAAACATCAACTCGTTTTATCATGATGATGTTCATGCTCATCCCCACCGTGCTTTCCCTTCTTAGCCGATTTCTTAACTATCAGTTTAGCCACATCAGCCATCAACCTTTTACCCGGTGCCCCTTTGCCCCCGTACTTACTGCCATGCAAAAAAGTATCGAAATACATTTTAGTGTAAAGAATAGAAATTACTGCACAACGGGTATGGCTAAAGTCGCTGCCTGCCCTACGCAAAGTAATATGTTGCGCCCCGTTCGACCTCATTGTTTTGTAAGCAATCCGGGCATTTTCAGGCATTACCTGTTCGTCGCTGTCGCAATAGCATAATTGCACCGGCGCATCCGGCTTCCAGTCGCAAAGGCTGTTTTCTTTTAATTCAACATTAAGCGGAAATGTGGGGTCGTTAACAAACAAATTTACAAAGGTATCCAACAGCATATCTTTGGGTATATGCGGCAGCACATTATCTATCTGGTCCATACTGTGCTTTTCATCAAAGTATCTCGCAATAATAGAATCGTACGGATGCTTGTATATCTTATTTATATCCGGAACAAAATGATACACTTCGTTATAGCCCCGCAATAAATACGGCAGGTAATGCGGCCGCGAATAATTTTTAAACATCACCTTGCCCTGCGCACCGCACATATCATAAGCCCCGCTCATAGGCGACGAAGCCGTAACATGAAACTGCCCCGGATATTTATCCTGCATCAGTTTTTGAGTAGCCAGCGTAGCATATCCGCCTTCCGAATAGCCCGTTAAAAACAACATGCCGTTGGTCTTTAACTTCAGCGAATCGTTCAACTCACGGGTGGCAAAAAGCATATCTACCGATGCCTGCCCTATGCTTTCAGCTTCCTGGTAAATATGAAACTTATCGCCATGCCCTAATCCAATATAATCAGGCATAAGTACCGCATATCCATCCATAGCCATTCCCAGGCACATGCTCTCCTCCCCTCCCAGCCTTGGGCTCCTTCCTTTGCTCATCCGTGTGCCATGATGATAAATCAATTCCGGCATAGGCTTCTTTGCATTGCGCGGAACAAAATAAAGCCCGCTGGCTTTAATAGTGCTGCCATCATGCCATTTGGTATAGTAAGTAATATCGTAAACATCAACCGTGTAATGAGCCGGTACCATTGATTTAGGCAAATGCCTCTTTTTAATAGTAGCCTGAAACTCTTGCCTGGTAATAGTTTTAAAAAGCACACAGCTATCAATATGCTGATATGCGAACGAGTGTGCATAGCTTAATACCGCAATGCACAGCAATGAAAAATATCTCATGAAGGTAATTTGGTTTATGGAGGACAATATAATAACACTAACCGCTATAACTAAGAACTTAATTTTGATTAACAACTCATTGCCCTCTCTATCGCTTGCGATGGAGAGGTGCCCCAGCGAAGCAAAGGGCGGGAGAGGCCCGGCTGTTGGCAATTTTGCGCTAAAATTTAACCCCCACGCTAACCCCCAACCTCACATCCAGAAAAACACCCTTAAACCGGTCTTCCCCGAAAACCAAGCCCGGGCCAACTTCGGCATCCAGCCCAAACACAAATCTGTCGGCAGCAGTAAAAATAAAGCCGGTGGCAAACTCCGGGTCAATGGCATAACCGGTGGGCCTGAATTTGAGATAAAAATCCTGGTAAAAACTGCCAATATATTCTCCCTGTAAACAGCCGCCAATAATATGCGTAACATGTTTCGAAATCTTCCAGTTGCTGTAACCACTTGCAGAAATGCCGTAATTCTGGTCCTTAACATCCACAAACAAATATCCCCTTATCCGCCACTTCTCACTTTCCGAAAGGTAATCATAGCCAACATTGTATTTCTGTAAAATGTAATCGGCAACATTAAGGGAGATAATATTGTGGCGGAATTTGTGCATTGCAATGCTTTGAATCTTTTTCACGCCTTCGGGTCCTTTGCTAAAAGCCGTATCTGAAACAGATTTTTGCGCATTTAACCCCATGCAAAAAGCAAAACAACAAATTAAGCTCAGCCCAAAAATTTTCAATGGATGTTTTTTTATTAGTTCTAAGAAATTGTTTTGAAACCAGTTAAAATAAATTTTATGGTTGCATTTTGCCTCTGGCCTTGGCATCCCCTTTTGTTTCATCCCGCTTTTCGCGGGAAGGGGACGGGAGGGGCGAAGACATTTGCCATAAAAGTTTTCTTGTTTATTTCAGAACAACTTCTAAATGTGTTTCAAAGAAATACATTTTCCGAGATTATTTGCACTTTCAATTTATCTTCGCAAATATGATTAAACATCGTAGCGCCATTTTTATCGTATTTATATTTTTCTGCTTCACCGGCTGCGATAAATATAAAATGCCGGTACCCGCCTGGAACCACATCACCTTTTTAATGACCGGCGATTCAGAATACCACAGTCCCGAAGATGCCGAGCGTTGCGAGTTTGTGATACAGGAAATGAATAATGTAGCCGGAAAAACGAGGCCTTATCCGGGCCTGGAACCCATTCAGAATATTCTGGGCGTTTTACTGGCGGGCGATGTTACGTTGAACTCCACAACCGGTGTTTCATTCAGTACCCCTGAGTTCGTTCAGTTCGTTACTCAATACGGTTTAAATGGAAATGATGGCGACCTTAATTACCCCGTTTACGAAGGCTATGGCAACCACGATTATTTTACTAACGACAGCACCGAAGACCAGAACTGGCCTTTATATGGCGACAAACCTGTGCTTGATGCCATTCAATCGCGCCATGGCTCTTTGTTTTATAGCTGGAACTGGGGCATGTTCCATATTGTAAACCTGAACCTTTACCCGGGAGAAACCGTTCAGGCCCGCAGCAGCTTAACTTATTTGCAGCAGGACCTGGCCGCTAACGTAGGCAACAGCGGTAAGCCGGTTATCATCTACCATCACTATGGTTTTGATGATTTTGGCCTTACCTGGTGGACCGATGCCGAGCGCCAGGCCTATTTTAACGTAATTAAAAACTACAATGTAATTGGTATATTCAGCGGGCACAAACACTGGCCCGTTTTCGGTAGCTGGAACGGTTTTAATGTTTACACTGCCCCGGCAGCCAATGGCCGCAGGGCAGGTTATCCCGGTTTCCTGGTAGTTGAAATCAACAACGATTCAATTTATGTTACTGAACGCGGCTGCCCAACCTACCCAACCGACAAAACCTGGTCATGGGGAACTACTGATGCAAGGAAGGTTTATTTGCCTCATTAAAACAGCCTCCTCACCCTGCCCTCTCCGATGGAGAGGGGTCCTAAATCCTTCTCCTTCGGAGAAGGATTTAGGATGAGGATTCATTGGCAATTAACCCCATCACACCCAAAATAATTTCAAAACCCTGAAAAAATACCGGTAGTTTTCGGCTTTATTTTCACCGTTAACTATCTGACACGTATTTATGGCCCGTCTTTATTTAGTTCGTCACTCACAGGCATCATTTGGAATGGAAAATTACGACCAGCTTTCAACGTTGGGCTACAAACAATCTGCCTTTATCCCCAAACATTTCGAAACCCTCCCGAACCAAACAATAGATGCCATTTACCGGGGCGATATGCTAAGGCACCAGCAAACGCTGGAACATAGTTTTACCGGTAAAGAAGCAACCATTTTACCCGGATTAAATGAGTTTAACCATGAGAACGTTTTGCACGTTCACCGCCCCGAAATAGCAGACCGCGAAAAGGCAATGATGCTGCTAATGAGCCAACCCAATCCCAAACAATTTGCGGAAAACGAGTTTGATATTGCCATGAACAAATGGATGCTGGAAGAAGGCCCCACAGCTTACGCCGAAACCTTTAAAGCTTTTAAAGAAAGAACCGTCGATGCACTGCAGCAAATAATTGCCACATCACGAAAAGAAAAGCATAAAGAAGTGGTGGCTATTACAAGCGGCGGTGTTATCTCGCTGCTGGTAGCCCATATTCTCGACCTGCCGCAAAGCAAAATTGGCGGTCTAAACACCATTATCGCCAACACATCGGTAACCAGCTTGCTTTTTAATGATAGCAAAATTACGCTTGGGTATTTCAACAACTACAGCCATTTGCCTAAAGAGATGGTAACGTTTTTTTAGAAAAACAAAATACATATCTGAACTTTACGTTTAATTCGCATAAAAATATTTTTATGCGGAATCTAATCTTAATCATATTAACCATAAGCTATTACTCCGGTCATGCACAAACACAATCTGATACGAATAAGGGAAATAGTGCCGGCGCTAAAAGCAAATTCAACTGGATAACAGCCAGCGACCACGTACTTGATTTGGGAGTTGAAGGTGGGCCGTCAGTCATTTTTCTTTATGGAGATAAATTTTTTAGTCAGCATGAAAAACCGGCATGTGGTTTTTCCGGGGCTTTCTTTGTTCAATACAATTTTCCCAAAGTATTGTCTGTTAGAACCAACATTGCTTTTGAAAGAAAAGGCAATATGACTTCAGGCATTTTAGAAGCAACTGATCAAAACGGATACAATCTTGGCTCTTATAATTACCGTATTAATAACAATTCAGATTATCTTACTTTGCCAATTCTCGTTCGCGCGACATTTGGCGATAAAATAAAACTATTTATTAATGCGGGGCCATATTTGGGAGCATTGTTAAATGATGAACTTGTAACAAGAACCAATGGAGAAAAATATGGCTTGCCAGCGAAAGTTGCAAAAAATGTAACCAACGAATCAAATCGCCTGGATATTGGGTTAACCACAGGAATTGGGTTGGAAGTACCTATCAAAAAAGGCTTTTCACTTTCTTTTGAAGCAAGAAATAATACCGGTCTTTATAATACAGCCAATCAACCGCTTGTTTATAACGGAACCAGAAAAAACAATTCAACCAATTTCTTACTTGGTTTTTCATACGCACTTGGAAAGCGAAGCACCTAAAACTAAAAACGTTTGCGAAATCGGTATCACTAATATTTGGGTTGCATCCTTTCTTAGCTTCCCCTTCGGGGACGGGAGGGGCCGTTCTACCTTGCCTTCACCGTCAATTTCCCAATCTCCAGCAATAACCGCTTAAACGCAGGTCCGTGGTTACCGGGATGTCCATCTCTGAACCCATCAAAAAACATCTTCGTATAAATAACGGCAAACGAAGCACAGTTTTCGTGGCCAAACTTTTTACCCGCCCGCCATAACTCCACCGACTTGCTGCCGTTTTTTACCATCGTATTATAAGCGGTTATAGAGTTGTGGTAGTTTACCTCTTCATCGCCGTTGCAATAGCATAACTGCATAGGCATTTCCGGCTTCCAGTCAAACACATTGTTCTCTTTCAGATACCCTCTGAAACCTGTTGTTGAATCATGAATAAACTGATACAAAAACTGCGGTTTGGCAGCTTTGAAAATAGTATCCGGCAAAAGCTTATCAATGTCCTCAATCGTACTCTCGCCATCCAGCAAAGGTGGAATCAGCGTATCGTAGGGGGAGTTTAGCGCAGAGCCTATCTCTTTAGGTTTGCCTATGCTTTCGTAGTAAGATTGCAGTAACAGGAAAAAGAAAACCGGGTAATCATATCGTTGGTTGCGTCCGTCGAAGGCAGTCTGCTCAATATTATACGGGCCCGACATGGGCGCTGAAGCGGTAATTGGAAACCTTTGCGCGTATTGCTGCTGCAAAAGGCGCGTAGTAGCCATAGCAGCATGGCCCCCCTGGCTGTAACCGGTTACAAAAAGCTGCTTGCTAGGTTTAACATTCAGTTGAGGCAAAACATCCTGCACCGCAATCAGCATATCTACGGATGCACCCGACTCAGCCTTCGAGTTCAGGTAAAGCTGGGTCCGCTCGCCTTTACCCAGGCCCATATAATCGGGGGTTAATACGATGTAACCATCAGTGGCAAAAGCCAGGCAAATAGATTGCTCACCCGTAAAATCGCACGAAAACTGCCTGCAAATCTCCGTTCCGTGATTGTATATCATCAGTGGCGATTCTTTAGGGCTGTTGATCGGTACATAAAGTAAACCTGAAGCCCTTATAATACTGTTATCCTCCGGGTAAGTTGTGGTATAAATCACCTCATAAACATTCAACCCCACATTAACCGGTAACACCACTTTAGGTATCTGGTGTTTTTTGAAAAAGGCCTTTAACTCCTCTGCCGGAAAGCTTTTTACCAATGAATATTCCAGCAATTTACCGGCAACCGGGTTACCGGTAGGCGGTGCGGCAAGCAAAGGGCCGTTAACCGAAAAACAGAACAAAATGATTGCAAAAAACTGCAACAGGGGTTTACATATACGCACGCTTCAAAAATAAGGCTGCAAATTTATGTAAAGGGAAGGTTAAGTAGGGTTGTTTTTTACTTTTTTAAAGAAAATAGAGAGAAATACAAATACTGTTTCGCACGGAGGCACGGAGAAAAATACAGAGGAATGCAAATGCACTGAACAATAATGTATTCCTCGGCTTTTAACTCCGTGCCTCTGTGCGAAATAATGTATTCGTATCTTTAGCCCCTATGTTTAAAACCTCAAAAGAATGGCTTGCCTTTGTTACCGGTAAAAAATTTGTGCGCAGCGATACAGCAGCAATCTATCAATTCATGAATCCCATGCTCAATAACGGCGCAAACCTGAAAATACTTTGGAAGGGCAAAACGATAAACACAACCGCAGAATTTCATACCCTGGGAAATTCCATTATGCGTATAGAAACTGAAATATTTACATTAAAGAAGGTACATATAAACCGCGATAATCCTCAGCCACCCAATAAGGATATTATCTATACTGTTTATAAAGGTGAAGAAGTGAGATTTCAGACTTTATAAAATCTCTTCCGCCTTAGCCACCACGGTTACATGGTTCTCACTCTTCAACCGGGTAATCAGGCCTTCGGTTTTAGGTATTTCGTACTCAAAGAAATACTGCAACGCGTACTGTTTTGATTGTAGAAACTCAGCACTGTAAACCTTGGTACCTGAGGCTTTTAGCTCTTCCACCTTAGTACCTTGCTTAATCCATTGCCAGCCAATAGCCAATATACCAAACAGCTCCAGGAAAAGCGTGGCATCCGATAAATAAACTTCCGGTCCCTGGCTTTGGGCAACGGTTATTAAGTGCATCGTAACCTCCTGCAGCTTCATAATTTTCTGCGCAAGGTCATTGGCATACACACGCAGCGAATCGTACTTCTGAGCCGCTTCAATATCCTGCATTATCTGCTGCATTAAAAGGATGGTAGCCTTGCCATTATTCATCATCATCTTGCGCCCCAGCAGGTCCATACCGTGTATGGCAGTCGTTCCTTCATGCAGCGAGTGTATCCGTGTTTCGCGGAAAAACAATTCGGCCATAAACTCTTTGATGTAACCATAACCGCCAAAGCACTGCAGGGCGGCGCTGGTGGTTAATATACTCATCTCAGCCGGGTACGATTTTACTATGGGCGTAAGCAATTCCAGTATCAGAAAATTGTTTTCCCTCTCCTCTCCCACCGTTGCATGGTAATTATCCAAGCGGGTAGTGGCTTCAAATACCAATGAGAGAGAACCTTCCACAACCGCTTTCTGAAACAGCAACATGCGTTTAACATCGGCGTGCTCAATAATTGGTATTTGTGGTTTTAGCGGGTCTTTTTCAGTTATCTTTCTTCCCTGTGTTCTTACATTGGCATATTCAAGCGAATTATAATAACCGGCAGATGCAATTGAAGTAGCATTACATCCCACGCCAATCCGCGCCTCGTTCATCATCTGAAACATGTAGCTTAAACCCTTATTGGGTTCGCCCACCAACCACGCACGGCAATCGTTAGCCTCGCCCATTATCAGGTGTGCAATAGGCGCACCATGGTATCCCATTTTATGAAACACCCCTGCGGTATTAACGTCGTTAAAAGTCAATCCGCCATTCCCATCAGGCGTGCTTCGGGGAACAATAAATAGTGAAATCCCCTTGGTACCCGCCGGTGCACCCTCAATACGCGCCAACATTAAATGCACCATATTTTCGCAGGCATCATGGTCGCCGCAGCTTATAAATATTTTCTGGCCTTTTACCAGGTAGTATCCGTTTTCAGTTGGTACGGCTGTGCTTACAATGTCTGAAAGCGAGCTACCCGCGCCCGGCTCAGTAAGGGCCATAGTACCTTGCCACTCACCGGCAAACATTTTAGGGATAAAAGTTTGCTGCAACTCAGGCGTAGCAAACGATTCAATCAAATGCGCCGCTCCACTCGTTAAAAACGGAAAAGCCATAGACGAATAATTGGCCGCCCCCATGATAAAACCGGTAGCTTGCAAAATGGTAAACGGCACACCCTGCCCGCCAAACTTCTTAGGCGCGGCCATAGATATCCAGCCATCTTCACCAAAGGTCTTCATCAGTTCCTTCATTTTGGGATGAACCTTTATGCGGCCGTTTTCGAGATACGGAGGTTTGTTGTCCATCTCCACCAAAATAGGCCGTAAATGATTAGTTGAAAGGCTATCAGCCGCCTCTAAAATCATATCCAGGCTTTCTTCCGAATGTTCTTTAAAAATTTCGCGCTTACACAACTCAGCAACCGGAAAAACCTCATGCAATAAAAACTTCAGGTTATCTTTTGAATAGAATTTGTTGGACATGAATATTATTATTTACTATTTTATAAAATTAAAATCGTCCGGCGGGTTAAATACCATTAACAGTAAGCCAATCGCAAAGCGATTGACTGCTGTTTCCCCTCTGGAGAGGGGTGCGCGAAGCGCGGGGTGTGTGGCTGTTGGGTGCCGTTTGCCAAACAGCCACACACCCCGGNNGGTCGAGGCCGTTGGCTATCATGTTGTTGTCTTTATTGATAGGCGCCCCTTCCTTGTTCAGCGAATTCTTAGCCACATTGGTGCGCACAAAGCCCGGACAAACAAGCAACACTTTTATGCCATCATGTGCAGTTTCAGCCCGCAGGGTATCAAAGAAACCCATCAGCGCATGTTTGCTGGCATTATAAGCAGCCTGCTTGGGAGTTACCATTTTACCAAGGATACTTGAAATAACCACAATGTTGCCCTTCTTCCGCTTCAGCATATCAGGCAGCACCGCTTTGGTTAAAGCCACACCACCAAAAAAGTTAACGTTCATAATGGTTTTAATAACGTCCATGCTCAGGTCCTTAATCTTCGACCAGTGGCTTAGCCCCGCGTTGTTTATCAGAATATCAACCTGGCCAAAGCGGGCAATTACTTTTTGCGCAGCGGCCTCCATTAAATCATGCTGCGAAACATCCAGTGGCAGCACAAACACATCTGCATCAGGCAAATTGCACGCGACTTTTACGCGCAGTAATTCATCTTCCCGGCGGGCAGATAAAACGAGCTTTGCTTTTTGTTTGGCAAAAGTGTATGCCAATGCTTCACCAATACCCGATGACGCACCGGTTATCCAAACCACCTTATTTTCGAAATATGACATAGACGTAAATTATGAGCGTGAAAGTAATTATTGGAAAGACATAATGCAATCCTCATCCTAAATCCTTCTCCGGGGGAGAAGGACTTTCAATTTTCTCCATACGATAAACAACTCTTACCAAAAAGACCATTTAGAACCCTCTCCTTCGGAGAGGGCAGGGTGAGGATGCACTTATGCCTCCAGCGTTTCAATCAACTTCTCTGCATACACAAACGCATCCTTAGGCCAGCGCGCAGTAACTAGGTTTCTATCAACACAAACGTAGGGCTTATAATCCCCCTCGCCATGCTGAAAATTATCAGGGTCACTCAGCACACTTTTTACTTCATCCTCAACATAGGCAGGATAGGTGCGATAATATTTGCCCAGTTTCCAGAAGGTAATGTAATACGCAATACGCTCCAGCGATTTAATAAGGCCCGTTAGTTTGTAATTGTAAACCACGCTCTTTTTAGTTGCCGGGTCAGTGGTTCTGGCAAGCACAACAGCGCCGTGGCAAATACTGCCTACCGTTTTATTTAATTTGAAAAACTGCAGCACCTTTTGCTGTAGTTCCTTACTCTCTAAATATTGTTTCATACCCTTGGCATGACCGCCGGGTAAATGCAACAAGTCGTAAGTTTCGGGTTGTATATCGCCGTATTTTATAGGGTGTAAAAACTCATTGCTTTGTTCCATATCGCGGTAAAATCCTATTGCTTCCTTAGTGGCACCCAATTGGCCGAATATGACCCCGTCAATCAACTTCGGGTCGCAATTGGCGCGGTTGCCGTGTTCAGTGGCAAAAACAACTTCATAGCCTTTCTCCTTAAAAAGTTTCCAGGGCACAGCCACTTCAGTAAGGTCGAAATCATGGTCGGGTAAGGGTATCAGAATTCGTTTCATTATTTGTTTTGGGGCTTATCCAAACCCCGTTGTTTTCTTATTTCAAAAATAAGCCTGTAAAGCTCTTCCACCGGCACAGCTTTTCTTGAATCCTTTCTAATATCCTTACCTTCTTTAGACCATAAGGGAGGCATAAAGCTATAACTATTCTCTTCTGATAAAGCCGCTAAATCATCTTCCCATCCCTGCCACCTGAACCCTTCATAAAACTTATCTAACCTTCCTGTAAAACAGAAATTCAGGAATTCAGAATAAGTGTAATTCATAGGTTCCCAGGCGAGGGTATCGGGAGCCATGTAATATATTTTACCTACATCCTCCCCCAGGCCACCGCCGTTAATAGCAAAAGAACCTCCCAATACATCATCGGCAATCAGGTAATAAGGGGTATGGTCACCGTAAGCCTGAAACGTTTTCCCTTTGTTCCAATCGGGCATACTCCTGTTTAAGCGCGGGCTTCCCGAGCCCAGCACCCTTATCCAGCCATGGTCAATTAATAAACCGCCGGTTTCGTATAAAATTGCCCCCATAGGTGAGTGGGTAGTAACCTGGACAAAGTATAAAGCATCGGTTGCCCTTACAGAATCACGGGACAATATTTCCACCTTGTTGGTAGCATGTTTAATCCAATCCTGCACTATTGGCCACGCCGGCTCTGCCAGGTTAATTAATTCTTCTACCGGCTTCACTTTTGGTTGCCCGAAACAGCAAATAGTACCAACCAACAATAAAACCAACATCAACATCTTACGTCCCATAAAATACATGATACTTATGCTCACTCTTCCTCCTCCAGTATTTCATCTAATTGCGCCGGCTCCATAACTTTTTTACCGCTGCCAATATTCCATATCCGCTCTGCCCTGCTGCCCACCAGCCAAAACGAAAAGGCCAGGATAAAAAAGAATAACGCCTTATGCAGGCCATTCCAGAAATACTCAAAATAACGGGTATACAAATTGATTAGCAGGAAAGTAATACCAAAACCTCGTGTAATGGGGTTTTCCGTTTTTATTCCAAAAAGAATGACCACACAGGCAACCCCGCCAAACAACAAACCCCATCCAAAAAGCTCGGGTTGCTTAACAGTATACCACCGGTCTATATCGCCGTAGTTGCCAAATATTGAAAGTATCCAAAGTGCCATAAACAGGTAAAGCAGGCCCAGCCTTAAACTCGGTTTATAAAATTCCGCAAGCCGCGGAAAGTATTTAAACGCATAAGCCACCCCTGCTAAAATGGCGCCAAAGAACACAAAACGCAAAGGGTAATTCATACCCAGGTAATATGCGCCCCAGCCTGATACATAACCGGTTTCTGTGCCGAACCACGCACCTAAAGATAATACAGCAAATACCCAAACCATGCGCGATGGAAACCATAGGCCCATAATGCCATACATAAAGGTGGCAATCAGAAAAAGTAAAGAGAAATGGCCGCTGCCACTATCAATAGCCCGGCCGAAATAAGCAATGGCCCCGGCAGTAAATAATACCCCCACAAAAATAAGTGCTTCATTAGTAAAGTCCCTTTCAGGCCTCTTTATCCGGCCCCTTAAACCCAGGTAATAAAAAATACCGGCGATTATCTGCATGGCAATGCAAATCGCAATATTAGAAGAAGAGAAAAGCTGCTCAATAAAGTGAATAATATAATCGTCGGCCACAGCAGCGGCAACCGAAATAAGCCCGCAAACAATAGCAATCCAGAAGGAGTACTTCGCCAGCTTTTTCCAATCGAAAGACTGAATGGTAAAGCTTTTACTCAACCTGTCCGCTTCTTCGGCACTAAGGGTACCTTCCTGTTGCCACCTGGCAATAGCCTTTTGAAGAACCTTTCCCTGCCTGTTGCTTACTTTCATGTGCCCGGTTACGCTTGCGGTAAAGCTAATTATTATTGATGAGTTTGAAAATACAGGCCTCTCCCGCCCTTCGCTTCGCTGGGGCACCCTCCATTCTTCGAATAGAGAGGGAAAAGCCACCTAAACCGGCACATTTTCCCTCTCTATCGCTTGCAATGGAGGTGGTCGCACGAAGTGCCGACCGGGAGAGGCTGTATTAAAAAAAATAGCCCGGCTACGAGCCAGGCCACCGGGATAGTGGAATTAATAATCACTTTATTTGTAAAGCGGAGTAGCCTTTTCAATCATTAAACCGTTGGCTGATACGGCCAGCGTAGGGTTGCTTTGGCCAGGCAACTGGTTAAACATATCTTTATAAGAATTGCCGATAATGGTATATCCACCGGTTGAAAAATCGTAGAAAATATTGTTTAACATATTGATGTTGTTACCTGAACCTGCGTTTCTGTAATAAGCCTGTTTTACAGTTTCGGTTCCGTTGCTCAGTTTTATGCGGTTAAAGTTAAGCACCTGGTTATCGGTAGTACCGGTTAAGGCTATTCCGTTTGCTTCATCCTTGCCGCCTACTTCAACCGAGTTGCCATTTACCTGGCCAAGATGAGTGGGCAGTGCTGCGCAGTTATTCATTTCAATACCGGTTGAACCCGTAGCCATATTTATAACGTTATTATCCAATACCAGTTCGTTGGTAATGTTATTCAGGCTGATGCCTTTAAAGTTGCTGAACTTGGAAAGACTGCTGATGACGTTGTTATTAATGGCAGGTGCATTTTCATTTGATAAAGCCAGGGCGGTTTCAAATTGGTTAGAGAATAAAGTGCCTGAGATGGAGGTTTTGGTATCGCGGATATCGGCATTTACCCCGCCTTTTACTATGCCCATGCTGCCATTGTTTATTTCGCAGTTTTCGAAAGATATATCAGACTTAGGGGCGTTTGAAGTAAAGTAAACCGTTGCGCTGTTGGCGCCGGTGCGGGCTACTTCAACACCATCAAAAATTACTCCGGTAAAGTGAACGCTGGTGGCCTTTCCATCCACACGCACAGCGTTACCATAAGTAGCGGCACTGTGGTTGATGGAAATGTTCTCGAACGAAACATAGCTGGTTCCGTTCATGGTTAAAGTAGCATCGGTAGTTGGGAAACCAATTACTGCATCAGTATTAACGCCTGATTTGCTTTCAAAGGTTATGTTATTATATGCCGAAGCGCCGGGAATAACCGACATTACCACCCTTTCGTTATAGATACCGTTTTCTATTTTAAAAGTAACCGGACCGTTTACGCCGCCGCATTGCAGGGCGTTAACGGCATCTGTTATAGAAGCGAAATCAGCCCCTTCACTTTTACCGATACTAAAGTTTCCGGAAAGCGAAGGACAATCTGCCGAAAATGAATTTAGCGAGATGCTTATCAGGGCGGCTGCGATTATTTGATTTAACTTGTTCATTTTACTTGCTTTTATTCGGTTAATTACTGCCAACACAAACAATGTAACGTATAGACCAGGCCTTTGTCAAGCATGTTTTTGGAAAACACGTATTTAATTTTTAAAATTGTGTTTAACTAACTGACTTTCAATATATTAAACAGCAAAAGAATCGAACAATCAGGACATTGTCAGGGACAAAAAAATGCTATTTTACCGATTTGGCTTTAGGCCTGCGAACCCAACCGGATTTTAATTAAACGCCTACCAGCCAATGCAATTACGTATATTAATACACCCGACATGATAAATTATTTAGTTAAAAAAAGAGCCCCGCAAGCGGGGCTCCCTCTTCTTTAACCAAACCAAAACTATCAAATCTTAATTCCTCCCAATGCACTTGCATCGTATGTAAATAAGATAGTGTGGTTATAAATTTTGTCAAAGGGCTTTTGAGTGGTGCTCGCAATTGTTTTACAAGGTTGGTGTTGTATAAAGGAAACTATCACCAACAAAAAAGGCCTGCCCATCAGGCAAGCCTTTTAAAAGTTCTTCAAAGTTAATTACAGCCCCAAATCATAAATCATACGGGCCTGTATGCCGCTGGTGGTCTTCATCCATTGCACGGTTTTATAAAAAGTGTATTGGTCGCCCAGTTCCTCTTTTATGGCGTTGGCTTTCATTTCGCCAAAGCTTTCTTCAATTTTTTCTTCTATGCTTTTCGATTCAGGGTATTCTTTAAGGCGGTAATTTTTCAGGTTCGCTTTTTGTGCGGCGTAGGCAATGGCATCGTCCAATCCGCCAATAGTATCTACAAGCCCGTTGGCTATGCCCTGGTTACCGGTCCATACCCGTCCTTGTGCAATGGTTTCAATATAGGCGGTGTCCTTATGCCTGCCTTCAGCCACGCGCAATTTAAACTCGCGGTAGGTCTTCTCCACATTCCTTTGGGCAAAGGCGGCTTCTTCAGGGTCAAGTGGTTTTGTAATACCACCCAAAACACCATGTTTGGTAACCTTCACTTCGTCAAAAGTAATACCCAGTTTATCGGTAAAAAATTTCTGAGCATTCGGTATTAAGCCAAACACGCCAATTGAACCGGTAATGGTATTCGGCTGCGCAAAAATCTTATCGCCCATGCACGAAATATAATAACCACCGCTGGCAGCCAGGTCGCCGTACGATACTATCAGCGGTTTATCCTTTTTAGCCAGCATCAGTTCCCTCCACATAATATCGCTGGCCAGCGCGCTGCCACCGGGCGAGTTAACGCGCAGCACAATAGCCTTTACCTTATCGTCCGCTCTTAATTTCCGAATCATTTTTGAAAACGACTCAGCACCTATCTCACCATCCCTGCCTTTGCCATCCACAATTTCGCCATCGGCATAAACCACGGCAATTTTGCTCTGCTCAGATAAGTCCTTTGTAATGGTTGAACTATAGTCAGCCAAATCAATAAACGATACGTCCTTCTTTTTATCAATACCCACGCGTTCTTTTATTTTATCCAAAACCTGGTCATAGTAAACGGCGCCGTCAATCAGTTTTAGCTCAACATCCTTTTGGGGGGGTTCAGCCTGCAGGTTATTAATAATAACACCCAGTTGGGCCGTATCTATTTTACGGGCAGTGGCAATGTTATTTAAAAAATGTGTGTATACATCAGTGTAAATAAGGGTTAACTGCTGGCGGTTAGGCTCGCTCATATTGGTGCGTATAAAAGGCTCAATAGCGCTTTTAAATGCACCGCAATGAAAGTCCTGCACCTCAATACCCAACTTATCCAGCATGCCTTTGTAATACGCTATTTCGGCGCCAAAGCCTTTCAACTCCATGCCGCCTGCGGGGTTAATAAAAATCTGGTCAGAAGCAGAGGCCAGGTAATAGCCTTTTTGCGATATCACCTCTCCATAAGAATAAACAAACTTGCCCGACTTTCTGAAATCAATTAAAGCATCCCTGATAGCTTCAGTAGTAGCCATACCGTTTGAATAAAGGCCCATATCCAGGTAAATACCTTTTATATTATCATCGGTTTTGGCTTTTCTTATACACTCGCGTATTTCAGATAATCCAATTCCTTTTTTCGATTTTTTGGCGCCAATTCCCCAGGCTGCAAAAGGGTTCTCCTCGCTCTTTTCGTGAATCGGATAATTGAGGTCGAGCCTTAGCACCGAGTTAGCTTCAACAACGGTGTCTTTATCATTCTTTGAAAAATGGGCTATTGCAACCAAAAACACAATACCCAAAAAACAAAACATAAAAAGGCCGACAATAGTGGCCAGAACAAACTTTAAAAATTGTCTCATATTTATTAATTTTTTTATTTGAACCGGGAAACTGCAGCACACCTGAACTTAAATTGCCCTTACTTTGACGTTTACCGCTTCGCTAAATTTTATTTGTCTGCAATTATAATACTTTTGAAAGGCATGATTGAAGTTTATTTATTGCTCGGTTCTAACGAAGGAAAACCCGAAAAAAACCTGGCTGCCGCCCGCAAACTAATTGCTGAGCGTTGCGGGGAAATTATTGTGGCTTCCTCTTTATACGAAACCGAGGCATGGGGAATAAAGGAGCAAAACAACTTTTTAAACCAGGCCATACTCCTGAAAACAACCCTATCCCCAACCAAACTTCTTTCAGCGTTAAAAAATATAGAAAAAGAAATTGGCAGGGTCGAGACCATCCATTGGGGCCCGCGCGTTATTGATATAGACATTCTCTTTTACGGCGTTCAGGTTATCAACCTGCCGGAGCTAAAAATACCCCATCCTTATATACAAGACCGGCGCTTTACTTTGGCCCCGGTGAGTCAAATAGCTCCAAATTTTGTTCATCCGGTGATTGGGAAAACGATAGAAGAACTGCTGATGGTTTGTAAGGNNTTAGAACCCTCTCCTTCGGAGAGGGCAGGGTGAAGATTGTATTAAAAATTATACCCCGTAAACCCTTTCGTAAATTCATCAGCTTTAAAGCCCGGGTCTATTTTCAGGTTAAAAAACTGGTAGCGTTCAAAAACACCACGGTCGTCGGTAAGCTCCTGAAATACCGGGAAATTATTTTCCTTATCAATATAAAAAACGCTCTTTTTAGCATAGCTGGTAGGTACCTTCAGTGTCCTTCCACCCAAATCATCTTCAAAGCTCTTTACCCCGTTCAAATCTGCAATACTGTATTCCGAAATAAGAAGTTTTTGCGCAATGGTTAACATGGTTTCACCCTTCTGAGCTTTATAGGTAGTATAAGTCCAGGTAGGGTCTTCAATAATCAGTTTATAGCAGCTTCTCCCGTTCCAGGTTACATCGCCCACGTATTTAAACACCTCGTCAAACCTGCCCTGTGTGTCAGAACGTTTAATGCCGGCATCAACAATACGTGCCACCAACCTGAAACCTGCCGAAAGTAGGGTATGGTGCTGGTCTTTGGTTAATAATCCCCCTGTAGGCGCTAACGATATGCTGAAGAATAGCTTTGAACTCTTTACATAAGCCTTGCCGTTATTTTCTCCTTCGACATAGAGCACCTCGGTGCCCTTATTGGGGTCGGCAGTCATTTTCATGTAAGTTTTCCGGGGCGACTCGTTCACTTTGGTAAAAATTTCACCTCCGCGCAGTTCCTTCATATCCGGCAGCCTTTCTTCGCTCTTCATGGTATAAATACAGGTTTTATACTGCTCCATAGCCTTTATCATTTTATTAACTATGGTCCGCGTTTGGCTGTCAGGCGTGGTGGCCGAAAAATTCAATGCGGCTGAAGCAACTATCAGCAGAACTAACAAAAGGTTTTTTTTCATGAAGTAGTATTATAATTAAAATTTATTCAGTTTATTAATAAAAAGCAGGCAAACTATTGTCAGATTCTCAACAGCCGCCCCTTCCGTCCCCTAAAGGGGAAACCAAAGCCGAATACCAATACAAGGTCTGTCGTCAACACTTGAATTTGACCTGCCTGTCCGGTAGGCAGGCTGTTCTGCCCTGGTTTCCCCTTTAGGGGACGGAAGGGGCGGGACATTTGCGGTATCGCACCTACAAAGCAATACCTAATTTTTTATAAACAAAACTCATTAACCAGGCAGGCCCTATCATCAGGTACTGCAGGTCTTTAAAAAAAGAAGGTTTCATGCCTTCAACATTATGGCCATAAAACTGTCCTATCCAGGCCAAAACAAATATACCTATACATATAGCCCATAGCGGAACGCTGGTAATTATCTGTATCTCATAACACAGGCCAATGCATATCAGCGAAAAAAACAGCATACCTACCGATAAGGATTTCGACAAGGTGAAATAATAAACCGTAACAAAAGCCAAAACCACCAGCGCCAGGTTTAAGTTCATACCGGCTACTACTTTAACCGGAAATTGGACACTGTACAGCATACCTATAACGCTGAAAAAAATAAGAGGTACACATACCCAATGTATCATCTTATTAGTAGGATTTTTATGGCTAACCGAATATTCATCAAGCCATTGCTGTATCGTTTTCATGTATAGGGATTTAAAACGCTAAAATAGAGATGTGATTGTATAAAACAAAAAAGGCCCCCGGTATAATCGGAGGCCTTTCGGTATTTCTTAACCTAAGCTATTAATCAATTACAGTAAACTTACGTGTTACCGATGATACCCCATCAGTTAACGATATAAAATACATACCTGATGACAGTCTGCCTCTTTCAATAACCGAAGTATTAGTACCTGGCACAGCCTGTATTTCTTTAACCGAAACAACCTGGCCGGTTAGGTCGGTAATTCTCATAGTATATGCCGCGTTCTTTTCGGCAGTAAACGATAGCATAGCGCTGCTTGAATTCATTGGGTTTGGCATCACATTCATAGTAGGGATATTAGCCGCCACCTCGTTGATGCCCGTAGGGCAAACTGTGCTTGCAGTTTGGTTTGGATAATTCGAAGCAGTATCCACCGGATGGCAAACTCCTGCAGAATCTACTCTTATATATATGCTGATGCCAGCTGCATTCACCTCATTTGGGTTCTGTATAAATTCTCCTGTAGGATCGCCGTTAATATACGCGGTAACCTGCATACTCAAATTATATTGCCCACCCCCATCATGCGTTGTACCGGTAATCAATAACGAGCCAAACTGGCCGGCAGCGTATGTTTTGCTGGCTTTATTCAACGACCAACAAAGGCCACAAGGCAAGTTCCAGATAGTATCTATAGTAACACTATCAATTGTTTGCTGGCCCAGAAAATTAAAGTTAGAATACATCTGGAACGCAAGGGTATCATTGTAATACACCCCATCTGAAGCACAAGGAATACTATCGGGGCTTGGAAACCCTACCGGAGCGCTGGGATTAGGGGTAACGGTATTTACCGTGCCGCACCATTGTGCGTTAGCAGTATTAAAGGCAAAAGATGCCGAAACAGTCAAAATAACCAGGAATATCTTTTTCATTGTTCAGTTTTTAAATTATCAATAGCGAATATTTCGCAACGCAAAAGAAAAAAGTCTTTCCAATACTGGAAAGACTTTCTCTTTAAAGTTTTCAACACCAGTTAAGGGTTGATGGTTTTAACATTATTCAGTAATAACAAGTCTTTGGCTAAAAGTAGAAGTACCATCAGAAATGCTGTAGATGTAAACACCTGCAGCCAGGTTGTTTCTGTTAACGGTATGTGAATTTTGGCCTGCAACTACATCAATTTGATTGCGATATACTTCAGTTCCGATAACGCTTGTAATTTTTTCAGTCATACTACCGGTTTTGATAGAATTGAAAGTTATAACCGCCTTAGATGTAAATGGGTTAGGATATACACTTAAAGACTGGATGTTGGCATCAACGGTATTAACACCAGTATTGCATGCCCCTTTTTGGGTATAACCAGTATTAATATAAGGATTAGCCGCAGTTTGAGTAGTATCTACCGGAATAACCCTGGCAGAATCGCTGCAGTTTACTCTTACAAAATAGTAAAGTTTTTCAGCGTCAGCATTGATACCAAAAGGACCTAAACCATGGATATAAGCTGTAATAGCAATATTCAGCTTGTATTGACCCGGATCAGCATTAGTTGTTCCTGTAACAGCTATACAACCGCTTTGCTGATTGGCAAAAGTGTTAGGGGCATAAGAGTTGTCGCTGCTGCTTGTTGCCCAGCAAAGGCCGGCAGGCAGGTTAGAAATAGTATCAATAGCTAACGAATCAATAGTTACCGTAGTACCACCAAACGAAGTAGTATCATAGTTTTTGAATTCAATAACAGACGTAGTAAGCACGCCGTCAACAACAGGAGGTAAGCTATCAGCCAAAGGGCTTAGTCCGGGATTGACTAAAGTTGTTGATGGAGTACAAACCTGAGGGCCTGAACCGCCGGCACACATGTTGTTTGTATTGTTAGCCTGGCCAAAGGATTGAATAGCCAATGCTGTAATAATTGAAAGTGTAAAAATTAATTTTTTCATGAGTTTAAATTTTTAGTTTTAATTTAATGATGAGGCAAATCTAATGAACAGTTTTATTAGTAAGGTATAGTTATTCACAAAAAAAACAAAACCAATGGACATTTTATTGAACAATTATTTTCCGGTTATACTTTCCCGAAGGTGTTTCAATCCAAAGCAGGTAAACCCCTTTGCTAAGATTGTTTAAATCAATATCCTGATTAAAAGTGCCATTGAAATTAACCAGTTGCTGCGTGTAAACCATTTCTCCAATCACATTTTCAACACTTATATGGACTGTTTGCTGTTGAGGTGAAGAAAACTGCAGATGAAATTTACCCTGGTTCGGATTTGGTGATATAATTACACCTGTAACTGCATTATCACCCACCTCTTCAATGGATAGGGCGCTAACCGTAAGCGGGGTTAAAGTTGTTGCGCATAACGGATACGCCAGATTATATAAATCAGCTCCATAAACACCGTTGCCCAGGTAATTTAAAACTCCCCCGTTTTGCCCTGTAACCAGGTATCCATTGTAGTACCAGTTGGCACCTGTGCCGCTGGGTAAAGGGTTAATAAAAATCTGGTTGGCAGGATTTGTTGAGAGGGTTAAAGAAGGAGAAGAAGGGGGCGTGGTTTCCGCAACAATTTTTTGGGGATGAGATGTAACGGTACAGCCCGTTGATGCATTGGTAATTATCACACGGTAGTTTCCGGGCTGGGAAGTATAAAAACCGCTGTCTGAATTGGCAGTCAGAAACACGCTGTCGCGGTACCACTGATAGGTACAATCCGGATACAAAGAGGCTGAATCTATAGCAACCGTTACTGAATCGCCTGTGCAAAAGGTATCCCTGCTGGCCAAAACATTAGGGTTACGCGGGGTAGGATTAACTATAACATTCAGTGTTTCAGTAATAGTAGTGCCGGCAACAGTATCAAACTGAACATAGCCATAGGCGTTATTATCGGCAAACTGATACTGCATCTGGCTAAGCTGCACCATAAGCGGGTAAGTACTTATCAGCTCATTGGTATAAATGTGAAAAAGATCCCCCTCATCAGCATCCCAAAGTTGCATATTAACAGTATCAATGCCTTCGGGTATCGGAACGTTAATACCATTCCAGTTAATATTGTTACATGAGGCAGATACATAATTAGCGTTATTATTAAAACCCAGCAGAGGAAATTCAACAAAAGGATTGGGTGAATCGAGACCGGTTATACAACTGCAGGTAAGCTGCTGGTGAGGAATACCACCACAAAACCCCCCTGTAATTTTTGAGATATGTACGTTTTGAACAATGTAGTTATATATTACAGTAGTTAAAGTAATTGGAATGGTATCTGGTACAGATGATGTGTTCTTATAAGTAAAACTTCCCGGAAACCGGGCCTGGGTAGTAATACCACCAATATTCCAGAAATACCTTACCGGATTAGGCTGCGGCGCAGTTACTACGGCATTCAGCGAAACGGTTATTGAGTCGCAGGCACTGAAACCATTATTACCATAAGTAAAAGACGATACCCCTGCAACCGTATCAGGTAACACCCATAGGGTATCAATATATTGCTGGGGGTTGTTGTTTTGAGTTACGTTTCCTATGGGTGTACCTATTGCTGTTACGTCAGCTTCCAGGTAAACAGTTACAATATAAACTCCGGCTAAAAGCGGTGTTCCGCAAAAAGTGGCACATCCCATCGAGTCGCCGGCCTGAACGTCGAAATAACTGTTGTTTGAAATCAGGTAACTTACGCCTGCAGGAAGGCCGCTGGCACCGGTAACGGTAATGCTTAAAAGGTCAATCTGGCTGCATCCGTCGCATTGGGCAAGTAATACAGGGTCAGTAATCACTTTGGGCATATAAAAATTGATAACCTTATTGAAAGGATGATGAGCATAGGCTGTATCTAACTTATTGCACAATCCACCTGCCGGTGGGCAGGTACTGAACACAGGTGTGCAACTTGGGCATTGAGCCATAGTTGCGCCTGCACATAAAAGAAGAAACAACAAAATTGAAGTATATTTTTTTTCCATTTAATAAATTGTTTTACGTTGGGGCAAATCTAAACAGAAAACCTCATAAAATACAGGCCCGGCGCTGATGCATACAAAAAGAGTAATAAGATGGGCCAAAACAACAATTTAACATTACTAAAAACAGATTAGCTTCGTTTCAAAAAAAATCTATTTTTGTCCGCAACTAAAACGAAACGCATGAAGTTGAACTTTTACCCCCTTCTCTCTTTTATTTCCCTTTCTTTTAGTGCAATGGCACAAAATGCAAAAGTTTCCGGCAAGGTAACTGAAGAAAACGGGGACGCCATGATTAGCGCCAGCGTGGTAATTGACGCCGGCAAAGGATGGGCAGCCGTAACCGACCTGGATGGCAATTATACCATCGAACTCCCTGCGGGCACTTACGAAGTAAATTATACCTACCTTGGTAAAGAGCCTCAAAAACTTAAAATAACACTGGCAGCAGGAGAAAAGAAAGTGTTGAACGTGCTATTAAAAGAAAAACAAAAACTGATTGACGAGGTAGTTATCAGCGGTAGTAAATACGAACAGAAACTTAGCGAGCAAACTGTCAGCATGGATGTAATAAAGGGAAGTTCGCTGGTAAACGACAATATTGTAAGCCTTGATGAAGGTATGGCAAAGGTTCCCGGAGTTACTATTGCCGATGGCCAGATAAATATCCGCGGTGGTTCGGGATGGAGTTATGGTGCCGGCTCGCGCGTGCAGGTGCTGGTAGATGACCTGCCCATATTGAGTGCCGATGCACAGGATGCCAAATGGAGTATTGTACCCATGGAGAATGTTGAGCAGGTGGAAGTTATTAAAGGTGCTGCCTCAGCCCTCTATGGTTCGGGGGCTTTAGACGGGGTTGTAAACGTGCGCACCGCATACCCAACTGATCAGCCCTACTTTAAAATAACCACTTACGGCGGCTTTGACTCCAAACCTACCAATAGCCCGGATATGTCTGAATGGTGGGGTGGCAAACTGCCTTTGTTTGGCGATAACAATGCAATGGTTGCTACTGCAAGGCCGTATATGGACGGTGCAAATTTTGCATACCGTGAAAAATTCGGGCAAAACGATTTACAAATAGGTGGCGCTTATGACGGTTCAACCGGTTATCTTGATTCCAGCGCCTCTTATCAGGTACGCGCCAATGTCAAGTATCGTTACCGTTTTAAAAATATTCCGGGTTTAAATATGGGCATCAATTTAAGTGCGCTGTTCGATTGGGGCCAAACATTCTTTTTCTGGAAAGGAATAGATAGCCTGGGTTATAAGCCATTCCCAAACACGGTTACAGTTTATAAAGACCAGCGGTTTACGGTTGACCCCTTTGTTGATTACTACGATAAGCAAAATAACCAGTTCAAATTTTTGGGCCGCTTCCTTAACTCAACCAATACCAACAGCACCGGACAAGGTTCAGTACCTAATTTGTACTATACTGAGTTGCAATATCACCGCAAATGGGAGTTGAATAAATTTGATTTGAATTTTGTTACCGGTGTAGTAAACCAATATAACACGGTAAACCCTCCCGCAGGTGCAGTAGGTAGCTTGTTCGGAAAAAATAATTCTGAAAATGCCTCTGTTTATGCCCAAACCGATTTCAAATTCTTTAAAAAGCTGACTATAAGCGTGGGAGCACGCTGGGAGTATTTTAATATGGAACATTATGTTCAGGATTCAACAGGGGCACAGGTAAATAGCGCCGGCGACACAACCGGTTATAATGTTGGACAGAAATTAGCCTATAAGCAAAACTCATTAAAGCAGCTTGATTACCCTTTGTTCAGGATAGGTATGAATTACCAGGCTGCCGAGTTTACTTTTATAAGGGCCTCTTTTGGCCAGGGGTTCCGTTATCCATCTATTGCAGAAAGATTTGTTTCCACCTCAGTTGGGCCGCTTACTATTGCATCCAATCCTGAACTGCAACCGGAAAAAGGATACAGTGCCGAAATTGGTATTAAACAAGGCTTTAAGTTAGGTGGCAGCTGGATTGGTTTTGCTGACCTCTCAGGCTTTGCCGACTTTTTTAGTAATATGACCGAATTTTCGTTTGGCCAGTTTGGCCCCAAATCTGAATGGAATAATCCAGCTGATGACCTTGGTTTTGGTTTCTCATCTCAAAATATCGGGGAAACAAGAATTTTAGGTACTGAATTTGTATTGCAATCTCAGGGTAAAATAGGTCCGGTTGAAATGCAGATTATGACCGGCTACACATTTATTGATCCACGCTCGCTTAACTGGCATGATTCGCTGGCTTTATATAATTACGAGGGCGATGTACTTACAAACACCGGAAATGCAAAAAATGCGTATAACCAGGCCAACGCCACTTCGTCTACGTCTAAGGCTATTACTTATGCCGAAACTTCAACTTCGTCAACTAACCTTTTAAAATATCGCAGCCCACACACTTTAAAATTTGATATTACAGCAACATGGAAGGGCTTTGAAATAAATACCAACATGCAATACGCCAGTTACGAAAAAAATATTGACTACGCTTTTGTAAGCCCTTTATTCCGGGAGTTAGAGGGCTCGGCTTTTCAGGGTGTTGCACAGTGGCGCGCTGCTAAATCTGCCATTCCAATAGGTCAGGGCCGTGGCGATATTGACTGGAACTGGAGATTCGGATACTCTTTTAATCAGGGGATTAAACTGGCTTTCCTTGTAAAAAACATTTTGAACTGGGAGTATATGGCACGCCCGGCATATTTTGCCGAACCAAGAAACTACACCCTTCAGTTCTCTTATACCATGCCGGGTAAAAAGAAGAAACAACCAGCTTCTAACTAATTTAAACGCGATTATCAACTATTATTCAGCAAGCAAAAAATATCAAAAATGAAACTATATATAACATTAACCTGTATACTTTCCACCCTGGCTTTTGCATCCTGTAAAAAATGTGAAACCTGTGTCCCATACTTCTACGGTAATGGCTCCCTGGGCGCCAAGGACTCACTTGCTCAAAGCGTTAAGCTTTGCGACGAAAGGGACATTAAATCCTATGAAAATCTTACAACTTTTACTGATAGGTTCGAGGACACCGTAAGGTTCATCTGCAAATAAGAAACTTAATCTTAACAAACAAATGCCCCTGTCAAATGGGGAATTTGTTTGTTAAACATCACTTTAACTGTCATACCTCCTCAATAATTTAAGCACCACCTCCATATCTTTCGGAAGCTTAGTTTCAAAAGTCATTTCCTTACCAAGCGTAGGATGCACCAGGGTTAACGACGACGCATGCAAAGTAAGCCGCGCTATGGTTGGCCTTTCCTCCTCATCCGTTTGCTTGTAGTTCTTTTTAATACTTGAAAAGAAAAAGCCAGGGGCTTTGGCGTAAACTTCATCTACCAGCAAAGGATTTCCCAAAGATGCCATGTGTACTCTTATCTGGTGCGTGCGCCCTGTTTTAATTTCAACCTTTACAAGCGTGGCATGCTTAAACTCCTCCTCTACCCAATAATGGCTTATAGCATCCTTCCCTCTTTTATGAATAAGCATGGTGCCCGGGCGAACCGTATTTTCGGCCAGTGGTGCATCTACAATACCTTCTTTTTGTTTCATCCTGCCCTTTACAATGGCACGGTATATCTTCTTTACCGTATGGTTCTGAAATTGCAGGGAAAGGTTACGGTGTGCGGCCTCGTTCCGTGCAAAGCACATGATACCACTGGTGCCTTTGTCAATGCGGTGCACCACAAACAGCTTACCGTATTCCTTTTCAAGTATGCTTTGTACCGTGGCCCTTTCGGTGTGTATGCGGTCAGGTATAACGGTTATGCCTACAGGCTTTAATACCACTATCAGGTCGGCATCTTCAAAAATTACTTCAGGTTTTTCGGCCACGCGGTAAGGTATTAAGGAGTGCAAATTAACAGGTTCCTGTGTATTTAAAAGAACTCAAAAAAACAGGATCCCCAATGTCCCACAAGTCCCAAGAAAATTTACTGAAGATTGGTTTTACTGCCAACCACATATATAAATGCCGCTCCTGGCTTGATTCTTGCCTCCTGGCTTTATAATCTCTTTTTAACTATAAAACTATTTGCAAAAATTTATCTTCGGTGCACTTTTAAAACATCCGGTTTTTTATGCGCATTATTTTAGTATGGTTTCTTTTTGATACAAACCCAATTATGGGCAAATGCCAGGATTTCAGCCATTATTCACTACACTGTTTTCCTAATCTTAAAGCTTTGCAATACTAGCATGGCCCTTTTGCCTCATCCCTTTGTCTTCGACATTTCCCTTCTCCATTTTCAGAGCAAAATAGAGAAGGGAAAACCTAATAATTTGGTTAGGTGGATTTTGAAATGGTAACAATGAAGGCAGCAGCCAAATGCCCGGTCTCCATCTACTTTTTGCTCTTAAAAAAAAGCCCCCTGATTGCTCAGAGGGCTTTTTAAATTTTAGTGTTTATAGCTTTTACCTCGCTACTACAAACAGCTTACTTATAGTTTTTTCATCAGCCAAAGTAGCTGCAAGCAGGTAACTGCCACTGCTTAGGCCCGAAGTATTCAAGTCAAAGTAGTTGGTACCCACCGGCACATCCTGGTAATTTGTTTCGCTGTAAAGCTTACCGGTCATATCAAACACGCGCAGGGTTACTTTAGCGCTTTGGTCAATATTCAGCGATACTTTACCGGTTGTATGTATTGGGTTAGGAAAAATACTCAATCCGGTTATAGCATCGGGCTTAACATTATTGATTCCGGTTCCAACTGACGTTTGGCAGGTAGTTGGTGTAAGTGTTGTGCATCTCCACATGCCTCTTCCGTGTGAACCCAGATATAAAACATTACAACCACCGGAGTATAAAGGCCTTTCAATCATCCGGTATACCGGCACGCGTTCAAAGGTGCTGTTCTCTTCATTCCAACTGCTACCGGTCCAGCTCCAAACACCAAACTCAGTGCCTATAATAATAGTATTAGCATCGTGAATTACTACGGAATAAACAGGCATATCAGGCAAACCGGTAGTAAGGCCGGTCCAGGTAGTTCCACCATCCTTCGATTCGTAAACATGAGGCTCTGTAGGGCTGGCAGAAAAACCGGCCACCACTGCAACTACGTGATTGTTATTGGTAGGGTCAACTGCAATACCTTCAATAGACCTGCCTGAGGCAACTGTGGCAGAAGATTTATCAGGAGAATTTGTCTGATATAAAATACCCACCGAAGTTCCGGCCGGATAGGTAGCAGTATCGGCATGGGCATTCAAATTGGTAAACCGGTAAACAATGCCACCATCGGTTCCAAAATATAAATTATTGCCATCCGCCGTGGTAACAAAGCTTTGAGCCTGTCCATTAACCGACTGCGTTAGTTTAAACCATCTTGGTATAATAGTAATATTAAGTGCATCCGATGTTAAAAACACACCGCAATCTGTTGAAAGGAAAATTCTTGAACGGATAGGGTCACTTACTGCAATAGTTTGTCCGGAATCCAAATTCTGGCTAAGAGTTACGTTAAACGGAAATTTGGCTGTTGAGCTTATAGCTTGTATCTGATCACCGCTATTATACTTTTGTGTAGCTGTAAACGAATCTACTTTAAGGCCGCCTACCGCATTTTCAGTTTCGCCCAAATAATATGGTGTAATAAACTGAGCATCCCCATCAACGGTATTTCCTCCGCAAACCGAAGCGCCACCCTGGCCCTGGGGGTCAATCTTCACGTCAAAATATCCTCCCCAGGTTGCTGTATGGTCTGATGAGCGGTAAAGCGCTGCAAAATAAATAGCGCCAAACCAGTAGTCGGGGTCAACCTGCGAAACTCCATTTAAACCACCATCCCCGCCCAACACCTGCGATGAGGCCATGGGGTCGTTACCATAAAAGCCGATATAGTTAGTGCCATTATCCTGCGAACCGCCGATAACATCTCCCATTACTCCGGCACCGATGCCATAATTCTGAGTTACATTGTAACCTCTATTGCGCACGGTATATGTTGGATTCGGAAAATCACTTAATGCATCAATTGATTTAAAGATACCACCATCGCACCCCACAAACATCAAATCAGGATTATTGTCGGCAATTACAATAGCGTGCTTATCGGGGTGCATGTAATACGGATTCGATTCATTGGAATACCCTACATCTGCTGCAGTAATACCTGATGAATCAGATGCAGTATAAAAATTAACCCCACCCATGTAAATATCATTAGGGTCGCCTGATGAAACTGCAATTATATTATCATACCAGCCCTGGCAAGATGCGCCGCCGCCTTCCTCAAATAACTGAAACAAGGGCCCGGCCACAGCCACGGATGACCAGGTATGCCCCGCATTGGTAGATTTATACACACCTTTGGTACAAGTAGAAGTGGTAGCCATCAAAGCATAAACGTAATTGGGATTGGTTGGGGCAATTGCCAGTTCAATACGCCCGTTTGAACCGGTAGGGAAGCCTGCATTGCTGGCAGAAGTTTGTACTGCCCATGTTATGCCTCCGTTATTAGAATAAACAATGGTATTAGTGCTGGTATTATAACCACAGGCTGCGAAAATATTTTTTCCGTCGCTCGACCACTTTACGTCGCCAACAGGTTCTGTTTCATAGGTGGTAAGTCCTGTTGGAAAAGTAACTTTATTCCAGGTACCGCTGTCGCCATGGCTTGTTGATTCGTATAAACCCGCTGCCGTAGCCGCAAGAATCTGATTAGGATTAGTGGGATTAATTGCCAAACGGTTTACAAAAGCCCATGGGGCATCGGCCGGAGGATCGTATAAGCCATTGGTATAAATAGTAGGTGTAAGCGATAAAGGGTTATCGTTAGCATCAAGTTTAAAAATACCATCGCCAAAAGAACCCGAATTAAAAGAAGAACCTCCGGGTTGGGATAAGCCTTCACCCGTACCTATAAAAATAGTATAATCCGGAGCCGGGGCTTGCGCAATACATGATATGGCCAGCCATTGGTTCCATCCGGTTAAACGTTGCCAGGTAACGGCGCCATCAGTAGATTTCCACATGCCCCCGCTAACACCACCTGCATATAGCGTGTTATTAGTTGAGTCACGCTTATCTATTAAAATTGCACGGGTACGGCCGCCCACATCATCGGGGCCCATTTCCTGCCATTGCAAACCAAGGCCGCTGGAACGGCTTACAGACTTATAATTATCTGCCTGCCATAAGGCATTCATTACATAAGCCGGTGAAAAGTTGCCGTTTTCATCCTTCAGCCTGTCCATCCTCCATTTAGCTGCATCTGCCGCTAATCTGGCCTTATCCTTATGCGCATCGGATTTGCCCTTCTCTGTTTCAAGCACAAAACTGCCTAAGCTGGCACCCGTTTGCCTCGATAACACAAGAGCTGAACTACCGATCAGAAAAACAAAAGCTGAAATAAGTAAAAACTGTTTTCTCATTTTATGAATTAATTGTTGATCATTATTTAATAGCTAACAAATATAGACGTAAAAACGGTAAATTTAAGCACCCTTTGTCATTGTACTGTCATAAATTTATTATCCTCAGGCCTGTGCATAACTCAAACAAAACACTTTAATTCCGATTTCCAAAATACGCCATCACGTTCCGGGCCATAAGTCCTATGCTCAACCCGGGCATAGTTAGCGGCCCTTTATATGGCATTCCCCTATGCAAATAGTATTTATGAAACGTAGATTGCTTAATGCCCCATTTGTTAAAAAACTGCTGCCTGCCATCATTTTTTATTACCCGGCCTGTTGATTTTGAGATAAAATGATAAACCCGGCTTTTGCCAACGCCTTTAAATATCCGGCAACCCAGGCTCCACATCTTCATAGCAAAATCATCATCACTACCCATACCCGGCGAAAACTCTTCACTGTACCCCCCCCACCTTATTCCACCACTTTTTATGCACTACCGATGGGGGCCAGGTTGAACCGCTCCAATCCTGCTTTTTAAAACTGCCCGCATCCGCCAAAAGTTGTTCTTCTTTAAAATCATTAACGCTTGTTGAATAATTACCAACCAATACACATTTATTTCCTGTTTCATATGGTTCTATCATTGTAGCCGAAAGCATAAAACAATCGGTATCCAGGGCTATTATCTCCCGCATTAAAATGGTGTCCCATCCCGGTAAAACATACATGTCATCGTTCATAAAAATGATATAATCATATCTGGCCAGTTTAGCTGCCATATTAACAGCTACACAAACCCCCTCGTTCTGCGGGGTATGGGTATAATCAAGCCCCTGCTGCTTAACCCATTGCAATGTCCCATCGCTTCCGTCGTTTACATGTATTATAATCTGGGTTTCTAGTCCGGCATGTTTTTTTATGCTTTCAACACATAGTTGCAAAAAAGGTTTATTGTTCCAGCTGGGGATAAGAATGGATAACATTTTATGGTTTTACTATTATCTTATACACCAACACACATCGGGTACTATATCTTAACATTAAGTTTTCTATTTTGGAACCGAAATAAGAATGAAGCACTTAACAAAATATAATAAGTTAGTTCTGGTATTAATTCCAATACTAAGTTTTGCAATGCACTTTAGAGTCATTCAGCTTGACTTAATTGGGATACACGTATGGAGACAAACCCAGACCCAAACTGTAATTAACAATTTTGCAAATGAAGATTTAAATATACTTCACCCGAAATATAATACAAACCCAGATACCAACCGGATTATGCGTATGGAATTTCCTATTATGCAATGGATATTTGCGTTGTTCTTCAAGCTGTTTGGAAATCACATTATAATCAGCCGGATATTAACATTCATCATGGGCATTTTTTCGGTTTGGGGCATATATGCTATGCTCATGAATATTTTTGATAATAAACTATGTGCACTTATAGGTGCCTGGGCCTTTAACTTTTCGCCCGAGTTTTATTACTACACTATTAATCCATTACCCGATAATTTTGCTTTATGTTGCGCTATTTGGTCAGCGGTTTTCTTTTTTAGCTGGGTTAACTCAAAAAAATATTATTATTTGGTATTAAGTTTTTTATTTTTAACTGCTGCTGCATTGGCTAAATTACCGTTTATACTTTATGCCTCATTACCAATTGGGTATATATTAGTTGATTTTTTTAAAAATAAGGCTCTACATACAAGGAGAAATATCCTTATATTATTATTCCTGCTTTTTATGCTGTGCGCTCCTTTAGCATGGTATATAAAAGTAATGCCAACCTGGAACGGGAATGGAATCATTAAGGGCATTGCTGATAATAAACTAAAACCATTAGAAATACTGGACATACTACAAGGCAATCTTATTTCAACCCTGCCTGAACTTTTAATTAATTATGGTTCGGTGTTGTTTTTTGTAGCTGGTTTTTGGTTTATATTTAAACGTAAGGTTTTTCAAAAAAGCAGCTTCGCAATTTTTTTAATCTGGGGGTTAAGCATTTTATCCTACTTCTTTTTTGAAATGAATATGATAGCCAAAGTGCATGATTACTATCTGTTTCCTTTTATGCCTTTAATATTTATACTGGTTGCTTATGGCGGGTATCATCTAAGCATTTCGCCCATGCCGTATATGCGGTATCTTACATTTTTTTTATTGCTAATTCTTCCAGTTACTGCTTACCTGCGAACAGTTTCTAGGTGGAATACTGAACAACCTGCACTAAATATTGACTTCTACAATTATAAAAATGAGTTACGCCAATTAACAGGTAAAAACGATTATTGCGTTGTAGGCAATGATGAATCTCACTTTATTTTATTATATTATATTGATAAAAAAGGATGGGTTTTTGATCACGATTACCTGCCGCCCGCCCAGTTAAAAGAATGGATAAATAAAGGTGCCAAATATCTTTATACTGATAGCAGCATTGATACTCTACCGGGCATTAAAGAACATCTTGCCGGTAAGATATTTGATAAAAATTCTGCCAGGGTTTACAGGTTAAAGTAGTGTATCTAAATCTGTACACTAACTTGTAAATCGTGCAATAAGCTTTTGAAGAAATAAGCCAATATTAAAACCTGGTTCCGACAGAATACCCTGGTAAACTTCGCCGCGTTTAAGGTAGTATTTATGAAAGCTGGATTGCTTAATAGCCCATTTACGCATAAATTGTTTTCTCCCATCGTTTTTTATAATCCTACCCGTGGATTTAGATATAAAATGATATACCCTGCTGGCTGCAACACCTTTAAAGACTCTGCAGCCTGCGGCCCACATTTTCATAGCAAAATCATCATCGCTGCCCATACCCGGAGAAAACTCCTCGCTATAACCGCCTACTATATTCCACCACTTTTTATGAACAACAGATGGCGGCCAGGTTGATCCGCTCCAATTACCCTTTTTAAACTTCCGGAAATCTGCTAATAATTTATCCCTTTTAAAGTCACCTACAGTCCTTCCATAATCTCCTACCAAAACACATTTATTCCTGGTATCAAATGGCTCAATCATAGTTGAGGAGAGCATAAAACAATCAGTTTCCAGGGCTTTTATCTCCTTAATCAAATTGGTATCCCAATCGGGCAGCACAAACATATCGTCGTTCATAAAAACTATATAATCGTGCATTGCAAGCTTGCCAGCCATATTAACTGCAACACAAACACCACTGTTTTGCGCTGTATGGGTATAATCAAGCCCTTGTTCTTTGACCCATTCAAGTGTACCGTCGCTTCCGTCGTTTACATGCACTATTATCTGGGTTTCAACTTGTGCATGAGTTTTAATACTACTTACGCATAGTTGCAAAAACGCCTTGTTATTCCAGGTGGGAATAAGTATTGATAACATTTTAAGGTTTTACAGTTATCTTGTGTAACAATATATATGGTATACTACGTCTTAACATTAAGTTTTCTATTTTAGAACCGAAATTAAAAGATTCAGCCGGATGAAATTTATTAAAGGCCTTTATTTTGCTTGCTTGGTTGCACTTCTTATTATATCGGCTGGCTCATGTAAAAAAAGCCAAAGTTCGGGTTGGAATACGCAATTGCTTGTTCCAATTGCAACTACCAGCTTATCGCTTCAAAACCTGATAACTGATTCTACCTTAAAAATCAATGCCGATAGTTCATTAACCCTAGCCTATCAATCAACACTTTACAGTTTTAATCTGGCCGACGAAATTGTGCAGATACCGGATACATCTATCGGACAAAAATTTAATCTGGATAGCCTTTCGTTACCTAATCTGCACCTTAACTTTACGGAATCACTTGGCGAAATGGCCCAAGGCTTGAGTGGAATTGGCAATCTTATTATTTCATCCAATACGCAAACCGCAACAGTGCCAGCTTTAAATATTGGTACCGCATTCAGCTATGGATTTGATGCGTCTAACCTTTTCGACAGCGCCATACTTGTATCGGGCAAGGCTGAGGTTTCGGCTCTTAACAACCTTCCGGTAGCCATAGCTGCAGGAACCATTCTAACAGTTAGTGATACCATTGATGGGGTTGAAAGAGTTATTCAATCAACCGTGCTTACCGATTCCATAGGTGCACACGATTCACTCTATACAGAAATCCCACTTACTCCGGGTAAAATATCCAGCCACATGCGTTTTACCATTAGCAATGTTAACACCCTGGCAAGCAATGGCCCCGTATTAATTGATACCTCCAACGCTATCGTATTACGTGTATTTGTTGGCTTTCTGCGTGTTTCTGAAGCCTGGGCTAAATTCCCGAACCAAAGTGTCGTAAACCAAACCAACGATGTAACCTTTAATTTTAATGACCGTAAATTTACTTACATAGAAGCCCGTTCTGGTTTTTTACATATATCCATTTCAAACTCGGTACCTCAGCCGCTTTACCTGCAATATACCCTGGTTGGCGCTTTCAATAAACTGGGCCAGCCACTTACAGAATATACCACGGTTAGCGCCGCCGGTCCGCTAGGGCCCGGTGTAGTTGATACTTTGCTTGATATTACCGGCTACTCAATAAACCTTACCGGTAAAAACGGAAATAATTTCAATACCTATACCCAGCAGGTTATTACCAACCTTGATTCAACCGGGCAAACACAGCATATTACCCTTGCCGATTCATTAAATGTAAAATATGAGCTGGAGAACATTAAGCCTAATTACATAAAAGGCTATTTGGGAAAAGATACCGTTACCAATGTTGACAGCTCGGCATTTAGCTTTCTTAGTATTTTCAAAAGCGGTTCGCTTAATTTGCAAAGCGTAAATATGAATTTCAGCGTAAGCAATGATATAGGCGAAGGCGGGCAGATAAAGATTAACAGCCTTAGTGCCTATAGCCCGGTAAACGGTACCAAAACGCTTAGCAGTACCTTATTAAATCAGCCGTTAAACATTAAACCGGCTACAGATTTTCCACTTACCCCGGCTGTAACCACTTATTCGCTTAATAACAGCAACTCGAATATTAAAGACCTGATTGGCATTTTACCCAACCAGCTTAACTATAACATATCGGTAAGAACAAATGTAAACGGCAATAATAACCAGTACCGCGAGTTTGCCTATTTGCAAAGTGGCCTTACCGTTAGTTTAGATGCCGAAATACCGCTTTCGTTAATTGCCAATAACCTGGTGCTGATGGATACCATTGGCTTTAACCTGGCCAATACCAACACCAATATAAATGGCATAAGCGATGGGGTTATTAATGTTATTGCTGAAAACGGATATCCTATCGGTGCTGTTTTAACTGTTATAGTTTATGATGGTAACTGGAACCCGCTTGATACCCTTGCCTTTGATAAAACAATAACCGCCGGTGCAACCGATGTCAACTGCAAAGTAAACCAACCGGCGCAATCGGTTTTACAGGAGTATGTGGATGAGGCCCGGATGAACAAATTAAAGCAAGGGCAGCACGCAGTGGTAACAGCTAATTTTTCTACCGTAGGAGGCAACCCTGCCTGCAATGGCCAACACCTTAAAATATACAGCAACTACACTATAGGCATTACCTTATCGGCTAAATTTAATTATAAGGTAAATACGAAACTCTGATTCAGTGAAATAAGCAAAATTATAAATGAGAAAAATTTTCCTTGCATTAGTTATAAGCATCTGTATACTTCCTCTTTTCGCACAAGATTCAACTGCTTCTGTTCTTAAAGATAAAGCTACAACCGATACCTCGCAAACAACAACCGGCACGCATAAAAACTACCGTGCTAAAAGCTACCTTTTATACAATTATACCGAACTGCAGGGAAATAATGCTTTTAACCAGGAGTTCAGAGGTGATGCGTTTGATAAAGTAATTATAACAGGCGATGTTTTTGCAAACTCAAAAGGAGTGCCCGCCGCTTTAGCGTTCGACCTGCTTTTTAACCAGCCGGTATCTGAAGCATTGATTAACCGCGCCGATAAGCAATTGGGAAATCTGATGAAATTTGACGAAAGCCTTAACACCGGTATTACTTACGAGCGGTATTTTAAAAAAGCTGACCTTACCCTGGTTGTTGGTTACAATTACAGACAAATGTTGGATGTAAGCGGGCCTAAGCAGGCCTTTGAAACTATGTTTTACGGCAATGCGCGTTTTGAGGGCGATACGGCCAACCTAAGCAACATAAATTTCAATTATTATAACTACAACCAGTTGTCATTGGGTATAATTAAGCGCATAGACTACGGCAGTTACCAAATGGTATTTGGCATGACCGGTTCCTTTTTACAGGTTATAAATAATATAAATATTCAAACAGGGCCTACTTCTATTTATACGGCCCCTTACGGCGAATATGTAGATATAAATTACAATTTAACCTACAACCAGGCCACTGCAGCAGCACCGCAGTTTGGTGCATTGAATGGCGTTGGAGCCTCAGGAGATTTCAATCTCTCCTTCCAAAATAAAGATAAGTGGAAATTAAGTATGGATATAAGGGATGTGGGCGTTATGACCTTCCGCAAATATGAGGTGAATTACAGCGGCACTAATAATGTAGATTTTCAGGGTTTTGTAATACCTAACCTGCTGCAATTTACCAGCCAGACATTCGACACGCTGAACCTGGACAGCGCTTTAACTTCAAAGCTGCCTTCCAAAAGCAACAATCAGTATACGGTATTTCTTCCCTTTACTGCCGATCTTATCTTCTCAAAACCTTTGCTGAACGATCGGCTTGTACTAACTGCAGGGATTCAATACAGGCATATCCCCAATTACTATGCCTATGGATATGTAAAGGCCAATTATTTTTTAACCTCTGATATGCTGATTTCGGCCAGCGCCGGTGCCGGTGGATATAGTTTATTTGACCTCGGATTTGAGTTTGCAAAAACCTGGAAATATTGCGATATAGCCATAGGCAGTTCAAATCTTTTAGGGTTGATAGCACCGGCTTATTATTCGGGCGGGGCATTATATCTTAAACTGGGGGCAACTTTTTAATTAATCAGCCAATTAGCCAATGTGATAATGTGATGATGTGATAATAAACGGCCAATCACGCTTCAATCTGATGGGCGCATGCTTGAGAAAGCGTAATTATCACATTGGCTAATTATCACATTATCACATTGGCTAATTGTCACATTAACACCTTGGCAAATTACGAAACTGACATACTGATTATTGGCGCCGGGCCTGCCGGTAGCGCTGCCGCGCTCTTTTTGGGCAAATTGGGAATTGCTTCAATAATAGTGGATAGAAGCACTTTTCCGCGCGATAAAGTTTGTGGCGATGCGCTGAGTGGAAAAGTGGTGGAGGTTTTAAATAAGCTCGACCGCAATTGGACTGATGAACTGAGTACTAACGAAAAAATGCTGGGCTCATGGGGTGTAACTTTTATAGCGCCCAACGGAAAATCACTTCGTGTTCCATTTAGTACTAAAAAGGAAAAGCAAACTGCCCCCGGCTTTATCTCAAAACGGATTGATTTTGACGATTGGTTGGTTCAAAAAGTAAAGAACAGCAAGCACACAACGCTTTTTGAAGCCACCGAAATAAGAAGCTACACAAGGGTTAATAACAAAATTATTGCCACCGTCAAAGACGGAAAAACCTTTAACACCAAATTGGTGATAGCCGCCGATGGGGCCTATTCATCATTTACCAAAGATATTGCAGGACTGAAAACCGAACCGGAACATAACTGCTTTGGCCTGCGGGCATACTATAAAAATGTGCAGGGCCTGGACGAAGAAAATTTTATTGAGCTGCATTTTTTGAACGAAATACTGCCCGGGTATTTCTGGATATTCCCCTTGCCCGGCGGTTATGCCAACGTAGGCGTGGGTATGCGTGCCGACAAAATGAATAATAAAAAAATAAACCTGAAAAAAGCCTTTGAATCAGTGCTTCAGAACAACCCGGCCATCAGGGAACGGTTTTCAGGTGCTGAACAGGTGGGCGAAGTGAAATTGCACGGCCTGCCGCTTGGCTCAAAAAAAAGAAAGCTTTCGGGCGATAATTATATGCTGTGCGGTGATGCCGCTTTATTGATAGACCCGTTTACCGGCGAGGGCATTGGCAATGCCATGATGAGCGGCATGTATGCAGCCGCACAGGCAGCGCAATGCCTGCAGGCCGATAACTTTAGCGCATCTTTTATCAACAACTACGATAAAGAGCTCTACAAGCGCCTGTGGCCCGAATTGCAACTAAGCTACCGCATGCAGCAAATGGTTACCTTTCCATCGCTGTTTAACTTTGTAGTTAATAAGGCAAATACCAACAAAATGCTGCGCGAAACCATATCGTGTATGTTTGAAGATATTGACATGCGCGCCCGGCTAAAAAGCCCTTCGTTTTATTTCAAATTGCTGTTTCAGTAAAGTTATCTACATAACAGCCGAAAAAAAAACGTATTACATCGCTCACTTTTCGCCAAAGAATATATATTTGCGTCCGCTTTAAAAAGCAACACGGTTTGTTTCCGTAGCTCAGCTGGTAGAGCAATACACTTTTAATGTATGGGTCTCGGGTTCGAATCCCGACGGGAACACTTTGAAAATAAAAAATCCCTTGGTAAACCAATTGTTTACAAGGGATTTTTTATTTGTGTGAACCGCACCATGCTTATACCCGGTTTCACTGTATCTGATTTGCAAACACCTTAGCCAGCTATTTCCTGGCGTGCGGCTTTATGGAAAAAAGCTGAACCCAATATCATTGACTTAGTAGCACTATTATTCAGGATGGCCACATGCGACCCCGGCTGGGGTCGAAGCTTTATAGCAATATTAGGCCTATACATATACGACCCCATCCGGGGTCGCACTTGGGCGCAGGTAAGTTGACCTTGCTTTTGTTAAGTCAATGACATGGAAGCTGAATCGTTAATTGTTAATTTATTCTTAACAACAAAAATTTGGCATCCATATTGTCATTCATAAATTTGTAATAGTAAACTGTTACAAATTTCATTCACTAAAAAACAAATTATGAAAAAAGTAAATCAATTAACACTGGCAGTACTGATGTTGCTGCTGGTAACAGGTATTACCAACAAATTAAGTGCAAAACCAACCCCTGACCATCCTGCTTACCTGCACGCGCTGTCTGACCTTCGTGCTGCGCGCTGGAACCTGGAACACCGCCCCGGAAACTGGAAGCAAACTGAAGATGAAATTGATGCTGTAAAAGAGATAGATGCCGCTATTGCCGAAATTAAAAAAGCAGGCATTGATGACCACAAAGACCTGAACGACCATCCTAAAGATGAAGTGAACGAGCATGCCGGCCGTTTACGCAAAGCATCAGAATTTTTGCACAAGGCTGATGCCGATATTGATGAGCACGAAAGCAGCGAAGCTGCCAAAGGCCTCAGAGACCGTGCACATCAACATATCCGCGAAGCTATCCATCGCGTAGAGAATGCAATGAAGAACGTTCGCTAACAGCTTATTTCTGCGCTCTGCACATTTGCAAACAGCCACTCGGTTTACAGGGTGGCTGTTTGTATTTTAGTCCCCCCTCCACAATACCATTGGCTTAGCTGCTCCCCTTACCGTAAAACGACAACATACGACCCCAGCAGGGGTCGAACTTTTGCGCATGTTAATTAAGACGGCTCTTTGCCCTAAGTCAATGAAATTGCTCCTCTCCCGCCCGCGAATTCAAATAAAAAGGCCTGCTCCATTAATTGAAGCAGGCCTTTTTATTTAAACCCTTACGGGGCGATAACTAAAATTATTTCTTATCTGTTTTACCGGTGTATTCCTGCTGGCCATCTACAATTTTAAACACATAAATACCTGCAGCTAACTGTGTTGCAAAGCGGTTTACAGTCATAGTAGCCATAGGTGCGTTAAACACCACCTGACCGGCAACATTTACCAGATGAAGCACCGGATGGGTAAGTTTGGCGCCGGTTAAATCGGCAACAAAATCCTGGTTATCCCAGTATGCTTTAATGGTGTTTCCTTCAACACCATTAATACCGTTGGTAACGTTTACTACCACTACAACCTCGGGTGTAAGTAACGATGCATTTACTGCATTAGTTACGTCACAAACCACGTAATAGGTATTTACATTGTTGAAATTGGGAGTAACCGTATCGGCAGTTTGCACCGGACTGAAAGCGCCATAGTTACTGCCTTCAATATCTGAGTACATCCAGTTATAGGTAGCAGGTTGATTGCTGGTTGCCGTTAAGGTTTGGCCGTTTTGATGGCGCACCAGTACCTGGGTATCGGGTGGGCTTACTGAAACAGCAAACTGAATAATGGTAAGGGCAGAGCTATCAACCGAACCGGTAATGGCAGGGTTGGCTGATACCACCCTGATGCGGTATTGCGTGCCGCTTACACTGGTATTGGGTATAGTAGCCGTAATAGTACCTGAAGATGCCGTACCCGTTAAAGTGCCTATGTTAACAGGGTTTGCAAAACTGCCGGTGTTATCAGAAAGCTGCGCCTGGAAGGTATTGCCGCTGTTAAACAGGGCCGGTGAAGTATAGTTAACACTAACCTGAACATTCGCACTATCTGAAACAAGGTATGGCGAACCGGCCACCGAAAGTGTGGTAAGCGTGGTACCGTTTAATACTATGATTTCAACCTGGTTACTGGTATCGGCATCGGTGTATGTATTAGTTGATACGCAGACAACATAGTAAGTACCCGGTGCAGCAAAATTTGGGGTATAGGTAGCACCGGTTTGCGCCAGCGAAAACGCAGCATAACCACTGCCGCTAACCGTTGAATACAACCACTGATAACTGCTGGCTTGCGAAGCCGTAACCGTTAAGGTACTGCCATTGGTGCTTAAAGCGATGGTTTGGGTACTATCGGGCGCTATTGAACTATGGAACTGGTCAACCACCAGGTTGGTGCCGTTGTCTGAACCTGTAATGGCAGGATTGGAAGAAATAACACGGATACGGTAAGCTGTGCCTGCCGGAGTAGTTGATGGTATGGTTGCCGCCACCGTTCCACTGGTAGTGGCAGTATCGGTACCAATGGTTGTTGGGCTTGCAAAAGAGCCGGTAGCATTACTTAATTGTGCAGTAAAAATATTACCGTTGTTAAACGCACTGCTGGTTGTATACGGCACAGAAACACTTGCATTAGGGGCAGAGTGGCTGAATAAGAAAGGTGAACCTGTAACCGCCTGCGTAGTAATAGTAACCGTACCTACGCTAACCAAAACTTCATTACTGGTTGCTGTAATGCCATCAATAATGCTTTGGCAAACTACATAATAACTACCAGCCAAAGCAAATTTGGGAGTATAGGTTTTGCCGGTATCAGCAGGAGAAACCGCATGGGTATACGGCCCGCCGCTGGTGGTTGAATACATCCATACGCGTGAAGTTCCTGAAGGGGCCTCAGTAACAGTTAGGGTGTCTCCGTTGCTGTTTATTAAAATGCTTTGTGAGGTGGTTGGCGCTATAGTGCTTGATACTACGTTTACCTGCATCTGGCTGCTGGTAACATTTAAGCTGCCGGGGTAGGTTGAAACACATACCACATAGTAAGTACCGGCTGTGGCAAAGTTGGGTGTATAAGTAGTGTCGGTTTGTGCCACAGTAAAAGCCTGGTAAGGGCCGCCTGAGGTAGTTGCATATTCCCACTGGCGCGAGGTAGCGGCTACCGGGGCTTCAGTAACTGTAAGCAGGGTACCATTGGTATTGGCGGCTATGCTTTGTGTGGTTGAAGGGGCAACTGAGTTGCTCACTAAATCAATAGTAATATTTGAACCGTTATTGGCTGCGGTTAATACCGGGCCGTTTGAAACTACCCTAACCCTGTAACCCGTGCCGGTAGCAGTACCGGCATGTATATATCCCGAAATAGTACCTGACGACATGGTGGTTAACGTGCCAATATTAACCGGCGAAGCAAAAGAGCCACTGGCATCTGAAAGCTGAGCTGTAACAACGTTATTAGAGTCAACAGTTCCGGTTAATGTAAAGGGAACGCTGATGGGGGTTGAATCAGTGGCTGATACATAGTAAGGGCCGGTTGAAACTGTGCCGGTGGCTAATACAGGTATGTAGTATGCTAAAAAATCGTCGAGCAACAGAATACTACCTGAGGAGCCACCGGATTGGTCGCCACTGGAAGTGGTGCTAATTAAAATATATTGAGGGATTCTGCCATCAACATAAACAAATGGCACAGAAACCCTGACCCAGGTGTTGCCTGTACTTGCCGATGGCCCCTGCCATAAAGCACGTGAAATGATATTATAGTTAGTAGTTGGGTGATAGCTATTGGTAGTTTCAGGTGCATAAGCACTATCAACATGCAGACGGGCTTCAACCGTTGGGTAATCGCCGCTTCCGCCTAAAGTGTATTGATACCAGAAAATTAAACTATCAGGGCGGCCTGTAAAGGTAGAAATGTGACCCGCAACCCCAGGTATATCACTGATATAACCGTCAGATTTGCTGGTACTAGGGGCATTTACCTGGCCAGTAGTTAACGAACCATTAACAACTGTAATAAGCAAGTAAGTTTTAGTTTCAACTTCAGCAGAAAAATTGCCACTATGGGCCTTATTACTTTGAAAGCAAGTTTGTGGGCCGCTTGGTGCATATCCTGTTCCCGTTTCATTTGAACTCCAGCTAACAGGTTGTGCCGTGCTTGAACCAACATTAGTCCAAGTTTCAAAACTTGCATTAGGAATTGCTGTTTGGGCAAAACTTCCGAGATAGAAGAAACTAAGCAACATCGTAATTTGTAATACCTTTTTCATCATGTCAATTTATTTTTTGTGTATTAATGGGTGTAACAACTGCATTTTTTAATTCAGTTCAATTATTGAGGCATAAGATGCGGTTAAAAATAGCGGGCGAAATTTACGCAACAATTCGAAATTATAAAATGAGTTATGCACAAACTCAATCAAACACTCAACCACCTCCATAAGTTTAAGCTGGGAGATACCTTAATTTCATCCCCTTTTTGCCCTTAATTGGCAAAAAACAGCTTTATTGGCCTTATTTCGCATTTTTATTGATAAATCTCATACTATGCGGGGCAGGCCTCAAAAACTGCATACAAAATCCTTAACCTTAACTTAACATATACGTAATACATTCGGGCCTTAAACCGAATCATTATGGCCTTTAGTAAAATATTCTCTTTTCTAATTCCGCAAGACAAAAACTTCTTTAAGCTATTTGCCATGTCATCTGATAACCTGGTAAATATTTCAAAGGTTTTCAGCGAAATGGTAAACGCCCCTATTGAAAGGCGCCCCGAACTACTTAAAAAAATAGCCGACCTTGAACACGTAGGCGATAACATAACGCACCAGATATTTACCGAACTAAGTACCAATTTTATCACCCCTTTCGACCGCGAGGATATTTCTTACCTGGCCTCCTCGCTTGATGACATTGTAGATTACATTGATGGCTCTGCCAAAAGGCTTTACACCTACAAACTGGGCGAAACCTCGCTGGCCATGAAAAAACTGAGCGAGATTATTGAAAACTCAGCCCGCGAAATTCACGTAGCCGTTGCAAACCTGAAGGACATGAACAACGTGGTGCGCCTGCGCGAAGCCATAGTACGGATTAACAGCCTTGAAAATCATGCCGATGATATTTTTGACAGCGCCATAGCAGATCTTTTTGAAACCGAAAAAGACGCCATACAGATAATGAAGATAAAAGAGGTGCTTTCGAACATGGAAACCGCCACCGACAAATGCGAAGATGTTGCTAACGTTATTGAAACCATTATAGTAAAGAACACTTAGGAACAGAAGCAAGACTAACAGCCCAAAGTTATGGCTGGTTCTTGATTCTAGGTTCTAATATCTAATTAAACCTGAGTTATGGAATACCAAAGGCTTAGCAAAGGAAAATGCACAAGAAATTGTGGAGTTTTGATTTTTATTGCCGTCTGCTTTAG
>PMXD01000170.1 GCA_003165895.1 Bacteroidota bacterium
ACATTCATAGGACGTTCCAAGTGTTCCGAGGCGGAACACCTGGAACAACGGGGGGTGTTGATTATGCTTATACCATACAGGGTTGGCTGAAAGCGGTTAAGGACGATAAGCCGGACCGCAGGGGATATGCGGTAGTAGAGGTGCAAAAACTTCCTTTGCTATATTATTACCACCAGACCTGTAACAGAGCTAATTATCTATCTACAAAAACGCTATCTATACTTCCTGAATCATTGGTATGATAAATAATACTAAAAGATTTTGCATCGCCATTAGAATGGTTAGAAATTTTATATTTTGCTCGTGGCCGTGACAATAATGATTTTAATAAAAAAATAGAATCACACCCATAATTGCATTTTACCATATAGTTATCTCCTGGGTGAAATATATCAATTGAATCATCCATTTTGTTGTCATCCTTATATCGATAATCAATGCTAAAATCCTTTCCGACAATGTGAATTCCATTTAATTTACCATTTAGACTTTTAACTATGCCGGTTTGTTTAATTAAAACTATCTCGTTCCCATTACCTCCTAAAAGATTACAAGCATTAAATGCTAAAATTGATACCAACATTAAGAGCAATTGACCATATGTTATTGAGTAACTAAACACGTAGCTTGCGTTAGTTTTTCTTATTGTTTTTATCATTGGACTTAGGGCTCTTTTTATTTTTATTATCTTGATAAGCTTTCCAATAAGTGTCTATCTTTTCAACTTTTTGCTTATCCGTAAGTTTGTTGTTCATTAGCAACTTGGCAACGGCATTGTCGCCAAATTCCTTATTCGCAAATTCGTTAAAAGCCTCAAACTCAGTTGTTCCTTTTTCTGCTTCCTGTTCCCTTGGTGTATTATTATGGGCCTGGTTCATATCTTTATACTTCAGATAGCCAGCTATGTAATCTTTTCCAAAAGATAATAAATAGGTAATTTTACCGGCGTTGGTTTTACCATACTTATCTGCTTGTGGTAAATGTCCAACTTCATGGGAAGATATATCAAGCCAATTATAAACCGCTGTCAGATTATCTTGGCCATAAGCAAAATTTTCTTTTTGATCCTTGCTAGCATTAAAATATTCGTTTGTATATGCTATCCGATCCACTGTCGTTAAAGCTCCCTGTTTGTTTGCTACAATTACGTCAGAATTTTTCTTCAAATTTGCTTGCGATATTCTTTCTTCGGAAACTCCGGAAACTAAACTTAAAAGATGTATGACCGGTGCAGTAAATCTATAATTTCCAGTCACCGGATTAAAGGCTACAACTGATTTAGGTTCTCTTCCATCTAAATCAGTATTTCGCATCACATCGTTTCCGGCAAAATGATACGGTGAATAGAATGGAAATTTCTTTTGCAAAGGGTCTACAGAAAGAAATCTACCTAACCTAGGATTATAAATTCTAAACCCATAATTGTATTCATTTCCCTGACCCTCTACCTCATTATCATCCTCCTTCCCATTAAATCCAAACCTATAAAGCGCCGGGTTATAAGCCCTGCCCACCATTTCCATCCCTGCCGGATAGTAATCCTCCCGGAGTTTCAAAGAACATTGTGATAAGTAAATTTAAAAGCTTTTTGCAATATGGTCGGCATAATTGTTCAATTTGCATTTCCCAAAAATATCCCACCTTCGCCCCACAATTTTAGCAAATCACCACATGCCCCTTTACAAAAAAATTGAAGAACCCGGTTACTCCATTGGCGTTTGGAAGATAGAAGAAGGGCTGCCTTTTTAAGGATTTGAATTCCTTTTTGCATTTTAGTAACTTCGCTTAAAATCAGTGTCTATGTCTTTTAAAGAAATACATGATGTGCCCAAAAACCATCAGCTTACAATAAATCTTCCCGAAAGTTTCCCTTCCAAACAAAGGGTAGTTGTTACGGTAGAAGAAGTCCCGCTTTCAAAAAAAGAAAAACTAAAGCTGATGAAGCGCGCAGCTTCAGATCCTCAGTTTATTGAAGATATGAAAGAGGTAAACAGCGACTTTGACCTCATAAATAATGAAGGTTTATGAAGTTTGAAAAATGGTCAGTTTGGCTGGCTAATTTAGACCCGGTTATAGGTTCAGAGCAAGGGAAAACAAGGCCCGTAATTATTGTTAGTGAAAATCAAATCAACGAGGTGCTTTCTGTTGTTAACGTTCCACAGGCGGGTGACCTGGAAACCGTAGGGGCACCCCTCGCGGGTGCCCCCCTTGCACAATCGTATAAATAATATCTGATGGTTTAATACAAAATAAACAGCAGCAGTTTTATTTCCCTTCACCCCAAAAGGGCGACCGCAAGGGATCGCCCCTACGTCTTACCAATAACGGCATAATGCAACCACGGTTTTCCCATCACTCTTTCCCAAAAATATCCCACCTTCGCACCCACAATTTTAGCAAATCACCACATGCCTCTTTACAAAAAAATTGAAGAACCCGGTTACTCCATTGGCGTTTGGAAGATAGAAGAAGGCCTGCCTTTTTTTGAAGAGTTGTTTCACGGCCACCCCGATATTCAGCATGAGCATAAACGGCTGCAATGGTTTGCCAGCAGGCACCTGGCCAATTTAATGCTGGGCCAGCCCGATGCTATTGTAAATGACGATACCGGCAAGCCCAACTTTAAAACAGCAGCGCAAAACATTTCCCTTTCCCACACCGCCGGTTTTGCTGCGGTTATGCTCAGTAAAAAATATGCTGTAGGTATAGATATAGAAGCCATACATCCCAAAATAGAACGCATAGCCCACAAGTTTATGCAGCCCGAAGAAATTGCGGCAATACCAGCAGAAGAAAAACTACAAAAAATAACCCTTTACTGGAGCGCTAAAGAATCACTGTTTAAACTATATGGCTGGGGCGGTATTGAATTTAAAACGCAACTGCTGATAGGGCCTTTTACCATGCAGCAATCCGGCACATTTAAAGCCAGCATAGAAACTCCTCACCTGCCCTTGAAAGATATTACCGTAAACTACCAGTTTTTTGATGGGCATGTGTTAAGTTATGTGGCGGGGATTTAAATTAACCGGCCAATAATGCCGAAGGCGTTAGTAATTTCCCCTCTCGAGAGGGGTAGCCGCAGGCCGGGGTGTGTGGCTGTTNNCGGCTACCCCTCTCCAGAGGGGAAATTAATGCACCACCACCATCCTCATATTCGCCGAATAACCATTGCCCAAAGCATTTAAAATATAAACGCCAGCCGAAAGGTTGCCCACCGGTATAGCTAAATGCCCGCGGCCAAGTGTGGGAAACATCACCATTCTTTCACCGGTCATACTATACACAATCAAAGCCTCTGCCTCAGCAGGTAGGTTCCGCACATTCACCATATCAGTTGCCGGGTTAGGATATACAGCAAACCTTTGTTGCTCAACATCCTTAATATCATTGTAATTTGCAGTGCAACCATTCGACATTACAAATGACGGAATATTGGTAGTATCAATAAAATAGTATTCAGGCCTTACATCCGTAGTATCGGTAGTTACGCAAAAACTATCCAGGAACAAACCGTTTACATGCCATGAAAACAAGCCATACGCCGGTAACGAATCTCCCCATATATTACACTCAGGCCTTAAAGAATCCAGCCCGGGCAAATTACCGGTAACAGCAGGTCCCCTGCCGGGCACGGTAAGGCTTATTTTGCCTAAATAAATATTCTCCGGATCGTACCCCTGTATACCCGAAACAGAACTGGGAATAATAGTTCCGGGGCAGGTAACATTGCTTATCCAAACATTGCGCAGGTATTTTGGCAGCTGATGGGGCACCGTGGTATCGTACTGAAAATCGCGCTCGCAAAGCCTTATAAATACCGGGGTTGTGAAAAGCGTATTTACCTGTATGCTGTCAATAAAAATAGAGTCGGCCGAGCCGCCATCTGCTATACCAATATAAATCGCGTTCAGCGGGGTTTCCGAAAGGGCATAAGAACTTGCATTAACTGTTATATTCTGAAACCGGATATTGATAAGCGGGCCAAAAGATTCGCAACCCACTTTAACCGGCCTTTCAAAAGTAGCCATGGTACAGTTACGTATAGTTACATCGCGGCAAACACTGTCATTAGCCTGCGTTTTAACCGGTATGCAATCATCGTTGGTATCAAAATGACTGTTCTCTGCCAGCACATTTGTGCAGCAATCAATATCAATACCATCATTAACGCCCCAACATTGATTATATACATCCACTGCATTAATATGCACGTTACTGCAACCCATAATATGCACCATCCACTGCGGCGCCTGCCTCAGGTTAATGCTGTCAATTATCAAGCCATTTATATCATGCAGCCTCAAACCCATGGGGCGAAAATTTTTCGCGATGCTCAAAAAATTAATCTGAAAACCATTACCATCAATAGTGCCACCGCCCGTTATGCGGATATTGGAAGCCTGCTCGGCAAATATCATCGACTGCTGGGTATATTGATAAGTAGGCCACGATGGGGTATTATAAGCTATGTAAGGATACGAAGCATCGGCAAGCCCTTTTAAAACAGTGCCGGGGGTTATACGTAGTGTAACATTGGATTTAAGAATAATGGTGCTGCTGGAATAAATACCACTGTCAATTAAAACAGTACCACCACCGGCATTGCTCACATTATCAATAGCCTGCTGAATAAAGGTGGTATTAAGTGTAGCGCTATCACCTACAGCACCCAGGCTACGTACATCAACAGTAATCTGGCTAAAGGATAAGTAACTTGCCAAAACAAACAGAAGGATAAGGGGGTAACGCATAGTTTACAGTTAAGCCTGTAATACTCGGTGCTTATCATTAAAAAATAGTGAAGCTAAGTTTAACTGTAGTGAAGGTCCCTGCTCAAAAGGCATACATGCTAGATCCCATTACGCAAGGGCAATCGGGTCTAACTTTTTNNTTTTCCAGACCCGATTGCCCTGTGGTTTACAGGACCAAGTATCTCATTTCAAAAATAAATCAATACCTTAGTTATACCTTTATGCCTTGGCGATATTACACAAGCGAAGAACTTTCTGTATTACTGGATATTCCCGAAGAAGACTTTCACAGGAAAGTTAAAAAAATGATAAAGAGGGATTTTAAGATTGAGTTGGAAATGTTAAAAACCCGGACATTTTACTTGATGAAAACTTTATGATGGCCCTTGCAGATCCAAGAGATCATAACAATTTTTGCAGAACAAATTTGGATATCAATTCGTATATTTAAAACTGAAAGTGAGCACAACTTATATCGATATTGTATTAGAGGGGGATAAATTTTCTCCCAGAATGCTTAAAGAGCTTACCAATTTCGACATTGAAACATTAGCCGAATATGGCGAAGTAGGTTTAAAGGGTCGGTATAAAGGTAAAAAAATGCCTTATGGCCTGGCCCTGCTAAAAGTTGCGCCTGCATATTCCGAAGATATCAATCTTGCATTGCAGAAAGTTATTGATGGATTACTTTTAGAAAAACCTGCGCTGGAAGAGAGTGGTGTAGATGAAATAACATTGGATTTAGAAAATTTTTCGCAAAGCGAAATCGAAATTACAATCGATAAGGAAATTATAAAAAAAATATCCGCTCTCAGCGCAAGTATAGATANNCATAGCGAACCTGCTAAAAGGGCTATTCGCAAAACTGATAAAGGTGGACTTGCTGTTGCAAAGAAGGGAGCAGTCCGGTTGGCTAGAGGAACTTTTAATTTTAGCCGGAGAGAGATGGAAGTGCTGAGCCTTATAAAGGATGGACTTACAACCCGTGAAATAGCCAAAACCTTATCTATTGAAGAATATTCCATTGAAGGTATGCGGCGAAGTATGATAAAAAAATCTGGGGCAAGAAATATGATTGTGGTAATATACGCAGCACAAAGCTATGGGCTTATTTAGGTCTGGTCATTGTCATGGTTTGCAGTTACTAATAAGGGTTTTCATGTAATACCTTTTCTGTTCCCGTTGGACTCCACCCCGTGACCTCATGGTTGTGACTGGACTTCCAAAAGGACAGGCCCTGCGGAGACACTAAGCGAAATTATTCTTTGCAGTTCTTTGCATTAACCTGTATTCAAAAATTAAGTAGCCGGCCTGTAAATAACATTGCCTATGGTGCGGGCAAACTCTTTCTTCTGTTCAATTAAAAGTTTGTGCAGTTTTATAAGCTTAAACAGTTCGCCATCGTCTTTGGCATCCTTTATCAGTTTTTCAACCTTACGCAACTCAGCAATATTTCTAAACTGTTTAAAGCGGATAATAGTTGAGTGAATATCTTTTACAAACCTGTCTTTCTTTTCAGCTACCGCAACTTTGTATTTTATCCACCAGTTATCGCTCAGGGTATAAGGCTGCGTTAAAATATCTATCGCTAAATTCCTTACCTGCTCATCGTCGTTTGCCGTAAAAAAGGCTTCATCATGCACCCGGCCATCGGCAAATTCTTTTTTTATAAGCTCATAAATAACTTTATACTTCGGGGTTTCAACATCCGAGCCTTCCAACTCATCCAGCACGTATTGCACAACCGGTATCTCATTTTCCTCTCCCTGTGTTTTCCACGAACCGAATTCAAGCAATATCCTGATGATATCGTGCTCCAGTACAGGCAGGTTGGTGGGGTTTTCAAAAACTTCCTGCTTATGGGCCGCTGCTGTAAGTTCATCTTTTTTTACTTCTTCGCGCTGTTGTTGTTTCTCTTCTTCTTTATGCTGTTCACCCTGTTTTTTACGCCGCGCCTTATTTACCTCAGTTATCAAAATCTGCTCGCTCATATCAAACAGCTGGCTGCTTTCTTTTACATAAACAGAGCGTTGTATGGTATCGGGTATTTTGGCAATTGAATCTACAATATCCCTTATAAGTTCAGCCTTTTTAATAGGGTCCGTTTTGGCTTCGGCGGCAAACAACGAGGTTTTAAAAAGTATAAGGTCTTTCTTGTTCTCCTGTATATATTTCTGAAAGGCATCCGTGCCTACTTTCTTTACATAACTATCCGGGTCCTCCGGCGATGGCAACACAACTATCCTCACATTCATCCCCTCTTCCAAAATAAGGTCTGTTCCGCGCAGTGCGGCTTTTATGCCGGCGGCATCACCATCATATAACATGGTAATGTTGGGCGTCATCCTTTTTATCAGCCTTATCTGCTCAACCGTTAAAGAAGTTCCTGACGATGAAACCGCATTTTCAATGCCGGACTGATGCAGCGAAATAACATCCGTGTACCCCTCCACCATCAAACACTCGTCCTTTTTGCGAATTTCATTTTTTGCAAAAAAACCGCCGTATAAAATTTTGCTTTTCTGGTAAACCTCACTTTCGGCGGTATTAACATACTTGGGCGCTTTTTCATCCTTAACCATGATGCGCCCACCATAAGCCACCACTTTGCCGGTCATGTTATGGATAGGAAACATTACCCGGTTCCGGAAAAAATCATAGGTGCTGCCTTCCTTTGGCGAGGTTAAACCAGCCTTCTTCAATATATCCAGCTGATAGCCCTCTTTCAGCATCTTTTTGGTAAGCACATCGCCACCATCAGGTGCATAGCCTAACTGAAACTTTTCAATTGTTTTATCCAGAAAACCGCGCTCCTTAAAGTATGCCAGGCCTACCGCACCTGCCTCGTTATTAAACATGTAACCGGTAAAAAACTTCTGGGCATAAGCGTTGGCTATGTATATGCTTTCAGTAAGGTTTTGCTTTTCTATTTGCTCCTTCTGGTCGGTTTCATCGCGGGTTTCTTCAATTTCTATATTATACTTCTTAGCCAGGTAGCGCAGGGCATCGGGGTAGGTAAGTTGCTGGTAATCCATTAAAAACTGCAACGGCCCACCCGCCTTGCCACAACCAAAGCACTTATAAATATTACGTGCGGGGTTTACGTTAAATGAAGGCGTTTTCTCGTTATGAAACGGGCACAGCCCCAGCAAATTAGCGCCCCGCTTCTTCAGCGTAACAAATTCCCCTACCACGTCTTCAACACGGGCTTCCTCTATAATTTTTTGTATGGTAGGTTTCGAAATCATAATTAATTGGGGTCGCAATTTAATACCCCCTTGCCAATTTTGGCATTGTTTTTTGGGAAACCTGAAATATGCCGCAATTGTTTTACCTCACCGCCATTTATCAGGCCCTTTTCTCCTAAAAAATCAAAACACAGCAAACCCTATTTTAACAAATCTGTTATAGTGTGTAAATTTAGTTGCCTGATCAGGTGAATTATTCGTAAATTCGTAAACATTTTTTTCTAAAAATAATAGTCATTAATAACAACCTTTACATGAAAAAGAGCCTTCTGATTTTTACGTTTGCTATGCTGGTGGCCTATAGTGGCCTCTTTGCTGCTACGGTAAGTGTTGAACAAGCCAGAGCCATTGCAGTAAATTTCTTTAGTTTAAATGCATCTGCCGGTCACGGGGTAAACGCTGTGCTTTATTATACCCGCACAGAGGCCGATAATACAGTTGATTATTATGCTTTTAATATTACACCGGGGCCTGGCTTTGTAATAGTATCGGCCGATGATATTATTGTTCCCATACTGGCGTATTCTACCACCTCAACTTTTCAAAGCGACTTAACCCAAACCGGGGTGGTTGACTGGATGAAACATGCCGCGCAACATGTTTATAAGGGAATTCTGGCAAAAATTCCTGCCAATCAGCACATCAGCGGTTTATGGACAGCATACCGCAACAACCAGCAACCTGCGGATATGAAGAGTTCTGTTGTTGCTCCCCTTATTTATACCGAATGGAACCAGGAGCCTTATTATAACCAGGATTGCCCTATGGCAAACGGCCTGAGAACGGTAACGGGCTGTGTGGCTACAACGATGGCCCAGATAATGAAATACTGGAGCTATCCGGCACAGGGAACCGGTGCTTTTTCGTACGATGATGGTGGAAACTTTTATCAAAACAACATAGGAACGCTGTCGGCTAACTTTGCCGATTCAACCTATAACTGGCTGGCTATGCCTATCACAATAATCGGGCCCAATCCGGGTATCGCATCATTGATGTTACAATGTGGTATCAGTGTTGGTATGGACTACGGAACCGACGTACAGGGCGGAAGCGGGGCGCAGGTACTTACTACCTATGGGCCATCAGCTCAAAACGCATATGTAGCGTATTTCTCGTATAATCCTAATACAATTAATGGTGTTTATGAATCGTCATACAGCTCAACCGATTGGTTAAACCTGATAGAGACCGACCTGAATGCCGGCCGGCCCGTTCAATATGTTGGCGAAGACCCCACCGCCGGCGGCCATACATGGGTTTGCGATGGATATGATGGTAACGGCTTGTTGCACATGAACTGGGGCTGGGGAGGAAACTCTAACGGCTACTACAATGTAAATTCGTTGACAGCAGGTGGTTATACTTTTAATACCGATGAAGCAGCGTTATTAGGTATTGAGCCACTTGATCCTTCTTTGGCCAGTACGGCCACCCGCATTTCTATCTGCGATGGCGATACCGCAAAACTAACAGCGCAGATTATAACCCACGCTTCCTATACCTGGACGCCCACCCTGGGCCTGGCATGCGCTAATTGTGCTTACACCACTGCCACACCAACAGGCACCACTGTTTATACAGCTAAAATTGACAGTGCCGGGACAGTTAAAAATACAACTTACATAGTAAGCGTTAACCCTAAAGTTACGGCCTCGGCTAATACCGTAAACCTTACCTGTTATGGCGCAGGCAATGGGGTATTAGATATTACACCTGCCGGCGGCATACCAAACTATACCTATAACTGGAACAATGGCCTTAATGTATCCTCATCCAACACACTTGGTGCCGGCAATTATTCAATAACCGTTACCGATGCGGTAGGTTGTTCGTTTGTAGTTAGCCAAACGCTTAGCCAACCTGCCGGTATTAACGCTACCGTCAGTGCAACAGCAGTAAGCTCCTGTACCGGGGCTACCGGTACAGCCTCGGTGGTGGCTTCAGGCGGTGCCGGAGGGCTTACTTATTTGTGGAGCGATGCAGCCACAACAACAAGTATTTCAGACCTTACAGGCGGAACTTATACCGTTACCGTTACGGATGCAGGCAACTGCACTACAGTTGTTGATGCGGTGGTAGCACAGCCCGAAACTATTCAGGCCTCTGTTACCGGCACTAACACAATTAGCGGCCAGCATAACGGAACAGCTGTAATATCAGATGTTTCAGGTGGAACCGGCCCTTATAGCTATGCCTGGAGCGATGGTGAAACCAGCCAGACTATCGCAAACCTTGAAGCAGGAACTTATACCGTAACAATTACTGACCACAACGGTTGTTTTGAAACAGGCTCGGCTACCATTAATACTACTTTTGGCACAGCCGTTAATACCGTAAATAACGATTTGAGCTTTAGCATATATCCTAACCCGGCGCGTTCGCAGGCGTTTATTCAGCTTAGCAAAATTGCCACCGGTACCAGCTTAAAACTTGAAAATGTTTTAGGGCAGGTTTTAGAAAGCAAACCAATTACCGAAATGGAAACACAGCTTGACCTTTCATTATACCCTGATGGAGTTTATATTGTTGAAATAAAACAAGGCGAAAAGAGGGTAGTAAAGGAAGTTGTATTAAGCCGCTGATTACATCTTTAAATAAATGATTGAAAGGCCATGCTGAAATTTCCGGCATGGCCTTTGAATTTTTGGGGTATATATTTGCACAGTTATCCATGCAGCCCGTTAATTACAATTCAAAAGCAAGGTTTAATAATGAAAATACCCGCTCCGGTTTATCTGCTATTGCTTTTACTTTTGCTTTTGCTGCCGGGTAAAGCCCTGGTTGCGGGCGATAACACGCTTACACCCCTGCGCGAAAGCATACTTGCAGGCGGGTATACCCGCACCTATGCACTGTATCGGCCAACCGGTTGGGACAAGCTGAAAAACATGCCATTGGTATTATTGCTGCATGGCGCCGGTGGCGATGCTGAAAAAATGGAGCAGCTAACCGGCTTTATCGCCATTGCCGGGCGCGAAAAATTTATACTGGTATATCCCGAAGGCATGAACCAGCAATGGAATGATGGGCGGGGAAGGAATGAAGAAATAAACGACGTGGGGTTTATAAGAACGCTGATAGATTTCCTGGTCTCGGAATATAAAATAGACTCTGACAAGGTATATGTAGGTGGCATGTCGAACGGAGGATTTATGACCATGAGGCTGGCCTGCGAACTATCTGATAAAATTGCTGCAGTAGCCGCAGTTGCCGCCACCGTTGATTCGGTGGTTGATGCCGGTTGCCAGACTGTAAAACCAATGCCCGTTATGCTTGTAACAGGCAATAAAGATAAGCTGGTGCCGGTAACCGGTGGTGTTGTTTCGCGGCTCCCTAAAAGTACCCTCCTTTCCCACCATGCCATTGTCGAAAAATGGGCTATTCGTGATGGATGCAATCTTCAACCCACAGTAACAAGCCTGCCCGAATTAAAGCACGATGCCACCACCGTAACCAAAACAGTTTACAGCGGAGGAAAAAATAATACCGAAGTAATCAGCTATGTAATTGGTAATGGCGGCCACACCTGGCCGGGCGGTTATCAATACCTGCCCACGATACTGGTTGGCAAAACAACACAGGATTTAAACGCCAGTGAGGTTATCTGGGAGTTTTTTAAAAGGCATTGAGGATTATAAATTTCATTTTTAATTCAACTATCGTATTTTAGACTTTCAATATTTGCACCAATGGCATTAAGCTGGAATGAAGTAAAGGAGCGCGCATTTAAATTCTCGAAAGAGTGGGCTGATACTTATAATGAAGAGGCAGATGCTAAACCTTTTTTGGAAGCTTTCTTTACGGTGTTCGGTATTAGCCGTAAAAAAGTAGGTACGTTTGAGCATCGTGTAAAAAAGTTAAACGAACACGATGGGTACATTGACTTGTTTTGGAAAGGCATGTTGCTGGTTGAAATGAAAAGCAAGGGGAAAGATTTAGACAAGGCTTATACCCAAGCCCGTGAGTATATGCAAACCCTGCCCCAGCACGAGTTGCCAAAGTGTGTGCTGATATGCGATTTTGAAACTTTCAGGTTATATGATTTGGAGGAACATGAATTGCATCAATTTAAATTGAAAGACCTGCGCACCCATGCAAAGCTGTTTGGCTTTATGATGGGTCGCCCGCAAAAGGTTTATAAAGCCGAAGACCCTGTAAACATTGATGCCGCAGAGCTGATGGGCCACCTGCACGATGAACTAAAAGATGTGGGTTACACCGGCCATCACCTTGAGCTATACTTAGTGCGTTTGCTGTTTTGTTTGTTTGCTGAAGATACCTCGATTTTTGAACCTGATGCCTTTAAGGATTATATACTGCAAAAAACAAAAGATGATGGCAGCGATATAGGCATACACATAGCGCAGTTGTTTCAGGTTTTGAATACGCCTTACAAGCAACGTATGAGCACGATGGATGAAGACCTGGCTGCCTTTCCTTATGTAAACGGTAAGTTGTTTGAAGAGAACCTGCCCTTTGCCAGTTGGAACAGCAAAATGCGCAAGTCGTTACTTGCAGCCTGCGAATTAAACTGGGGCAAAATAAGCCCAGCCATTTTCGGCTCCATGTTTCAGAGTGTAATGGACGAAAAAGCCCGTCGCAACCTGGGTGCACACTATACCAGCGAAAAAAATATACTTAAACTGATAAAGCCATTGTTTTTAGATGAACTCTGGAATGAGTTTAAGAGCGCAAAAAAAACCAAACCTAAGTTAGAGGCTTTCCATAAAAAAATTGCCAACCTGCGGTTTATTGACCCTGCGTGTGGTTGCGGAAACTTTTTGGTTATAAGCTACCGCGAATTGCGCCTGCTTGAAATTGAAGTAATAAAGGAACTGTTGTATACCTATCAGGGATACCGCAAAGATGAGGCCGCCGATGCGCGGATAAAAGCCAACCTGCTTATAAGGTGCAGTATCAACAATTTTTTTGGTATTGAATACGAGGAGTTTCCGGCACAAATTGCACAGGTTGCCATGTGGCTGGTAGACCACCAGATGAACATGCTTGTTACTGATACCTTTGGCCAGTATGTAAGTATGCTGCCCTTGCAAAGAAGCGCAACTATTATAAACGATAACGCGCTAAGGGTTAACTGGCATACGTTTGATTTGGAAGGTGATGACATTAAAACCATTTACGCAAAAAATGTAGAAATAATTCAGATAATTGACGAGCAGGATGGTGGTAAGCCAAGGCCTTACGGTATAACAAACGAAACGATAACTACAGTCAATGAACCGGTAGAAAGATACCGGTTAGAGATACGCAGCCGGAACTTGACCATCAAAAAGCCGCGCAATACCAGAGGTGAGGATGCAACACCATATAATTATATTTTAGGGAATCCACCGTTTATTGGTAAGTCGCTGATGAATAAAGCTCAAAAAGCCGATGTGGCAAAAATATTTAAAGGATTTAAAGGGGCAGGGGTATTAGACTATGTTACCTGCTGGTATATTAAAGCAGCTCAGTACCTAAACAGGTTCAGCACAGAAACATTCCCAATTAAATGCGCCTTTGTTTCTACCAATTCAATCTCGCAGGGCGAACAGGTAGGTATTTTATGGAACGAAATGTTCAATAAATACCATATTAAAATTCATTTTGCACATAAAACATTTAAGTGGAGCAATGAAGCAAGAGGAAATGCCGGTGTACACGTGGTTATTATTGGTTTTTCCAATTTCGATACAGAAAACAAAACCATCTATGAATATGACGAAATTAAAGGTGAACCCCACTTACTATTAGCTAAAAACATTAATCCGTATTTGGTAGAAGCAAAAGATTTAAATATTGTTTCCAGAACAGTTCCGATTTGTAAAGTAGAGGAAATGAATACGGGAAGTACACCAGTTGACGATGGCAATTTTCTATTTACACCGTTACAAAAGGAGGCTTTTCTTTTAAAGGAACCCGGAGCCGCACCTTATTTCAAAAAAATAATCGGATCTCAGGAGTTCATAAATAATGAAGAAAGATGGTGCTTATGGTTACGTGATGCTGCTCCAAATGATTTACGTTCTCTCCCGCTTGTAATGGAGAGAATCAGCAACGTAATGGCATTTAGATTAAAAAGTGTAAAAGAAGCTACAAGGGAAAAATCAAAAATCGCATCCCGGTTTGCTGAAATAAGGCAACCAAAATCTGACTATCTGGTAATTCCTTCAGTTTCATCTGAACGCAGAATCTATATACCAATTGGATTTATCGATAAGGATACAATCGTAAGTAATCTCTGCACTTATCTACCCAATGCATCTTTTTATTCTTTTGGTATTTTATCCTCCATCATGCATTTGGTTTGGGTAAAATATACTTGCGGTAGATTAGAAAGCCGTTACCGCTATTCAACAAAAATCGTCTACAACAACTACCCCTGGCCACTTAACCCAACAGATAAGCAGATGCAGGCCATTGAAGCCGCCGCTCAAAAAGTATTAGATGCCAGAACAGAATACTCCAATAGCAGTTTAGCCGATTTATACGACCCATTAACTATGCCATCAACCTTAGTAAAAGCCCATAACGATTTAGATAAAGCCGTTGACCTGGCTTATCGGCCACAACCATTTATCACAGAAGCTAAGCGCATGGAATTTCTGTTTGAGCTTTATGGACAATACACCCAGGATTTGTTTACTAAAGAGAAGAAGGTTAAAGCAGCAAGAAAGAAACAGACGGTATAAGCTATTTCACAATCTCAAACTCCACCCGTCTGTTCAAAGCCCTTCCGGCCTCAGTTGAGTTATCAGCTATTGGCACCTTTTCGCCAAAGCCTATATAAACCAGCCTGTCTCCGTAAATGCCTTTGCTGAGCAGGTAGTCATACACGCTCATAGCCCGGCGCTCAGAAAGCCATTGATTGTATTTGGAGGATGCAATAGAATCTGTATGGCCCAATATCCTGATATGGATGTTCGGATTTAATTTAAGGAACGCCACCACATTGTCAAGCTCTTTGTACGATTCCTTTTGCAGGTAGCTGCTGTTAAGGCCAAAGGATACGCTGTTTAACCGGTATATCTCGCCCTCATCTGCTTTGGTATCCTTATTTATAGCATCAGGGAAATTAACCGGTGGGTTCTCTTTTACCCGTTGGCGGTAAGCTTTAGCCATATTATCCAGGCTATCTTTAAACTGTGCCTTTATAGTATTCATCCGGTCGCCCAGTTCCTTTATTTTCTCATCCTGCTCCATGTTTTTAGCAAGTATGGAGTCAAGGCTTTGCCTGGCGCTGTCCAGTTGTTGTTTGGTATCTTTTATAGCAGCAACGGTACTATCCAGTTTATGCACCATTTGTATCAGCGAATCCAGTTTTTTATTTACGTCATCAGAAGGCTTAATCTCCTCATCTTCCTTCTTTTCCGTTTTCTTCTTTTTAATCCACTTATCGAAGTTGATACCAAAAATGATTTCGTGGGTACCTTTTGTAATTGCGTAGTTAAGATGTGGTATAAAAGGGTCTTCATAGGCATATCCTATGGTAATCATTTTGCTTATGCGCACCGCAGCATTAACCGAAAGGCCATAAGCCGAACGGTATCCTATACCCAGGAAAAGAAGCCGCTTGTAATTAGCTGTTATTTCACCATCTACCTGCATCGGCAGGTTAGCAGCACCCTTTAGCAATACACCGGGCTCAATATTAAATTTTTCGTTGGCAAAACTCAACTCGTAACTGGCGCCTCCTAAAAAACTCCGGGTGTTGGTATAATCGCTTTCCTTTAACTGGCTGATAAAACGCGCCCCGGTATTAATTACCTGCGGCACCGCAAAATTGATAGTCAGTTTTTTCCATTGATATGCCAGGCCAACGTTCATATTAAACGCGGCGCCGGTTCTGGCCCCTTGTGCTATTCCCTCATCATCCAGGTCAGCCGCTACGATGTTCGAAAAATCAATATGGGTTTCAGTTACACCCAGTGCAACACCCAGCGATAATAAATGGTCTTTTGCCAACGTCACTTTTTGCGCATAGTAAACCTGGGCAGTGGTGTTATGAATTATATCTGTATTATCCTGGTTTAAATTAAAGCCTGCTCCAATCCTGTCGTTCCATAAACTAACGTCGCCTACAACACCTGCGGTAACCGGGTGCCCTTGTATAGCAGTCCATTGGTCGCGGTAATAACCATATAAATTACTGCTTCCGTTGTACGCTGTAAGGGCCGGATTATACAACAGGCGCATAAAATACAGCTGGCTGTATAAAGGCAACTGCTGCGCCTTTATTTGCGCCGAAAGCAGCAGCACCCCAACCGTTAGTAAAATATATTTCTTCATCATATCAATTTCCCTTTAAATTATAGTTCCCTGTCCCTTTACACTTCAACCCCGAAAGGATAAGAGAAACCCTTGCAGGGTAACCTCATTATTTGGCGCTGCTGTTCAAAATATTAATAGCCCCTTTATACAAATGATTATCCTGCGATGGAACGGTTAATTCATAGTAATAAGTAGCATCAGGCAGTTTCTCGCCTGTATTCATATATGTTCCGCCCCAGTCATTGCTATAATTCTGTTCATAAAAAACAGTTTCACCCCAGCGGTTAAATATGATAAGCCTTGAACCAGCCAGGTCTACCCGGCTGTTTATTTTCCAGGTATCATTTTTACCGTTGCCATCAGGCGTAATTATATTGGGCAACACGATGGCATCAGGCACATAAACGCGCACCGTTACATGGCTGGAATCAATGCACCCGTAAACATCAGAAACGATAAGCGTAAAAACAACCGAATCAGCCGACCCCGAATAAACAGGATCTGGGATATTTACGATGTTTAAAACCGAAGCAGGATTCCACTGATAAACCAATAAGCCCGAACCACTGGCCACACCATTTAACTGGACTGATTGCCCCAAAGCAACAGAAGTATCATCGCCGGCCGAAACAACCGGTAAGGCGTGTACTTCAAAACCCACCGGCGCCGAAGTATCTGTTGAACAGGCGTTGCTTCCCACCACAGTAACCACATCTGCATTTAAAAGGCTGAAAGTGCTGAACGAACTTGTTGGCGACATACTATCCTGCGCAACACCATTAATAAAAAACTGGTATTGCATAGCACCGGCAGCATTAAAAGAAACTGTTTGCCCGGCACAGACAGCATTATCTAAAACGCCCGGCGTCATAGAAACGTGCACCGACGGATTAATTATAAGCGGGAAAACAGAAGTATCAACGCATCCGTAATTATCGATAACAATATCAATGATGGTATCGTTGCCACTACCGCTTAACGGCGGGTAAAAGTAATGCGTGCTTACACCCAAACCAATATACACCCCACCGGCAGGTGTAAAATAATTATTGAGGTCGAGGGGCGCAGAACCGGCACAGGTAGGTGGAAAATCAACCGTAGTTATAAACGGATGTTTGCGCACGGTAATATATGAGTCCGCCGAATCGGCACACCCAAAAGTATCGGTGTATATGTAACTGATATTATGGCCCACAATACCGGCATCTATAGTATTGAACGAGGTATCGGCAGCATAATCTACATAATAGGTACCACCTGCGGGCGCACCACCGTATAAAACAAAATTGGCAACGGTATTACAAACATTGGGCTGAATATTTAAAGTAACCACCGGTAACGGATGAATAGTAACACTTGCTGACGCGGTTGCCGGGCACTGGTTACTGTTAGTAACAGTAACCCTGTATATGCCGCTGCCGCTTATTATTAAAGTTTCGTTGGTAGAACCATCAGACCATAAGTAACCGGCCCCTGCATTACCCGCATCCAGGGTATCAAAGCCACCGCATTGCGGCGCAACAGTATTCAAATTTACAGTGGGAACCGAATCTATCGTAACCTCAACAGTATCGCTTGCCGGGCAACCACTGCTGGTTTCAGTAACGGTTACACTGTACGCCCCGCTTGTATCTGCAATTATAGACTGCGTTGTTTCTCCATCACTCCATGCATAAGCCTGTCCGGGGTTTGCTGCGTTTAAAGTTACCGTCCCTCCGCAACTGGCAATGTTACTACCCAGGTAAACCACCGGTACCGGTTTAATATAAACCTGCACAGATGATGTAGCGGTACAACTATTAGCACTGGTTACCGTTGTGCTGTAATTACCGCTGGCGCTAACCTGCAAGGCCTGGTTAGATGAACCATCAGACCACAAATAAGCTGAACCCGGATTACCTGCATTTAGCGTTACACTTCCGCCGCATTGCGTAANNCCTCACCGGCGGCTAAATTGCCGCAGACTTGCGGCTGGGTAAGCGGGGCAAGGCCCGACTGGCAAAACACGCGCAACTTTGAATTCCCAGCCACTGCATTCTGGGGTATAATAATATTGGCGCTTATCACTCCACCGGGCGACACGTAACCTATCGGAAAAAAATCGCCGGGGTCTGAGAAAGTCCCGTCGCAATTCATATCAATGCATACAGCTATATATTCGCCGTTATTGGGATTGTTGGTAATGGTAATCTGATAGCTTGCGCCCGGGCAAACGCTGGTGCAAAAGGTGCCGGAATAGTCAGTGTTATTAGCATTAACCGGCGGACAAACCGCATTTTGATTATTGATAGTATTAAACTGAACCCCGCTTATATAATCGCCCGAACCACAGGAAGTTACCTGGTAGTTTGGCAGGCAGTACTGGCCGTAAACCAGTGATGTTGCAATAAACAAACACAGCGTTAGCCAGATTTTTGAACCGCACCGGGGCAGGGGGCTATAATAAAAAAACCGGGCAGCGTAAATCACTTTATTCATTCGTTGACATATTTGATACAGAAAAACGTCACTCATCGCAGTTAAGCGAAAATTCAGGTCTAAATACTTAATACTATATA
>PMXD01000370.1 GCA_003165895.1 Bacteroidota bacterium
CTTTAATTTTTAACAGCTTCTTAATGAAGTAATAGTATTTCAATGTCGTTAAGTTAAGGATTGTCAAGGTTCGACCCCGCTGGGGTCGTTTATTTTACTTGTAGATTTGCTATAAATATTCGACTCCCCTGGAGTCGAAATGACATAAGTTAATGGGGTGCAAACCAAATTGTCGTTCGGAATACAAGTGGTTGGCGGGGACGCCAACCACAAGGGCACCCGGTTTGGCGTCCTCGCCAACCGGAATTCCTGCCAGACAACGACAATTTGGTTTGCACCCGTTAATGGTTTTGACCTCAGAGAGGTCAAATATTTATAGTATTAAAGGGAGAATAATAATACGACTCCGGAGGAGTCGCATGAGAATTTGCTTAACTTAACGACATTGAATCGTATTTAGTAAATAAAAAAATCAAACTTAAAAACTCAATAACCATGATAATTCAATTTGATACTGCTCATAATGTTAAGGCCAATGAAGAATTCAAGGCCCCGTTAATTATTATTTTAAACGAAAAACTAGACAGGTTTAGCGAGCAGATAACCCGGTTAGAAGTTCATCTTTCAGATGAAAATGGCAATAAGGAAGGGGTAGATGACAAACGATGTTTGCTTGAAGCGCATATTGAAGGCATGCCGCACACGGTGGCTAAAGATCATGCTGATTCCTATAAGCATGCTTTGGAAGGAGCCACTGATAAATTGATTGCATCGCTTAACGCCATACATAGCCGTTCAGAAAAGAAACATATACACGAAGGAAAACCGGAGTTGTGACATTCAGAATCAAATCCTTAAATCCTGCATTCGGTTTATTGCGGAGCTTATTTATAAGCAGATGAAGGCGTTGATGTGATAATGGCGCCCTGTTGTGCCAAGCCCTGGCAAAGCACGACCTGGAATCAAAAAATTAAAACGCCAGTCGGAAGACTGGCGTTAAAAGTTGTGGAGCTGGTGGGATTCGAACCCACGTCCGGACAAGTTGGCGATAAACTATCTACATGTGTAGTTACTTATTAATTGTAGGGGATGAAGCAGGTTAAGCAACCCACCACTTCAAACCTTAGGTCCTTTTATACCTTACTGTTACAGGGAACCATTCTGTAACAGCCAGCACCCGTTTTTGGTTGCTTGCACGCTGTGTATTGTGCCTCAAGCGCGGAGCAAATGGTGGTTAATCTCTAAGATTAAGCAGCCATGGCGTAAGTATTTTCGCCGTTTGTTTAGTATACGTAATGGATTAACGTGGTATTACACACCCACGACACGCCGGTTTACCATCAATGCTTCCCGTCAATTCCGGTCAGCCCCAGTTTAAGTATTGAGTAGTAAGTATTGAGTATTTAGATAACAGCCAAATACAAAACACCCGCTACTAATGCTATTTTCAAAGAACATTGCAAAGATACTCAAATTGCCTGCCAAAATCCATTTTATGTCAATTTGGCGTTGTATTCTTTAACTATGGATTTATCATAATTACTAATCATAATCATCATAACAAATCAGCGTGCTACTGCCTTTTAACCAACAGTGCCGTATTTTTTTACATTTGCCCCTGCATGAAAATTGGAATATTAGAAGAAACGCGCGAGCCGCAGGATAACAGGGTGCCACTTACGCCTTCGCAGTGTGCCATATTAAAAGAAGAGAACCCGGATATTGAGGTATTTGTTCAATCGTCGAAACACCGTTGCTATACGGATGATGAATACCGCTACCATGGCATTGAGTTAAAGGAAGACCTGGTTGACTGCGATATTCTGCTGGGAGTAAAGGAAATTCAGCCGCATTTGCTGATTCCTGAAAAAACTTACTTTATTTTCAGCCACACCATCAAAAAACAACCAGCCAACAGGGCCCTTTTACGTGCCGTGCTCGAAAAAAAAATAAGGCTGATTGATTGGGAAACCCTTACGGATGATAAAAACAAACGCCTGATTGCCTTTGGCCGCTGGGCGGGCATTGTGGGTGCGTATCACGCTATTAGAATGATAGGGCTTAAAAGCGGGGCGTTCCACCTGAAGCAAATGAGCGAGTGCCATAATTTTGCCGATGCGCAACAGGAGTTTGCTAAAATAAAACTACCCAAGCTTAAAATAGTGCTTACCGGCACAGGGCGCGTTTCAAGAGGAGCTGCGTTTTTGCTCGACCTGCTGGGCATAAAAAAGGTAAGTGCCTATAATTTTTGCTACAACGAGTTTGACGAAGCCGTTTATACCCAACTGGGCAGCGGAGATATGTATTACCGGGAAGGGGTTGATAAGTTTAACCCGGATGACTACCATGCCCATCCCGAAGCTTATAAATCGAACTTTTATCCGTTTACCAAAACAGCCGATGTAATGATAAACGGCATTTACTGGGACCATCGGATACCCGTTTTCTTTACCACCGAACAATTGAAAGAGCCTGATTTCAGGATTGGCATTATTTCCGATATAAGCTGCGATATAGCCCCGCTTTCGTCGGTTCCTACAACCCTTAAACCCTCTGATATCAGGCACCCTTATTACGGCTACAACCGGTTAACCGGCGAAATAACAGAGGCGTTTTCCAGCAACTCAATTGATGTAATGGCCATTGACAATTTGCCTAACGAGCTTCCACGCGATGCCTCGGAGGATTTCGGCAATATTTTTATGAGCCGCATTTTACCCGAGCTTAAAAAACCGGGAAGCAAAATACTTTTCAAAGCCACCATTGCCGCTGATGGAAAACTGAACGACCCTTATTTGTATTTAAGCGATTATGCGACTGAAAAATAGCGCGGTAAACCCGCAATGTCATTGATTTAAGGGGCTCCATCATATAAGATGTCCACATGCGACCCCGGCTGGGGTCGAAGCTTTATAGCAAATACATAATCTATAAATATACGACCCCAGCAGGGGTCGAACTTTTNNGTTGCAACATTATGTTGTTTTATTTATTGTTTAACGTTTCAAGGTTAAAAATTATATGGCCAAATCCGCTTTGCTCAACAGTTCGATAGGAAAGAAGTTTTTAATGGGCCTTACAGGGCTTTTTCTTATCAGCTTTTTGGTTGTCCACGCATCTATTAACGCCATGATATGGTTTAACGATGGTGGTGTTACGTTTAACAAATACGCCCACTTTATGGGCACTAACCTGATTGTCCGCACTGTAGAAATAGGCCTTTTTGCAGGCTTGCTACTGCATATTGTTGACGGCCTGTTGCTTTATAAAAAGAACCGCGATGCCCGCCCCATAAAATATGCCTATAACAACGAAGCTGCCAATAGCCCCTGGTATTCGCGCAGTATGGCATTGCTGGGCACCCTTATTTTGCTGTTTTTAGTAGTACACTTAGGTAACTTTTGGGTAAAAACAAGATTTACCGGGGTTGAACAATACGGCCTTGATGCCGAGCAC
>PMXD01000131.1 GCA_003165895.1 Bacteroidota bacterium
TAAACCCGTTCTTCCAGGTGTGCCGTTCTTGTGCCGTTCTTCCAGGTGTGCCTTCAGGCCAACCGGGAAGTTTAAATCAACGTTTGGGTCTCCTGACCCAAACATCTTGCAATATCTACTACTCTTAAATCAATCAGCCTCCTTTCGCTAAAGCCTGGGCGCAAACATTCAATTTGCCCAAAGCGCACATTGTTTGAGTCATGAGACTCAAACGCCTCATATTAAGTTCGAAGTTGGTCTTCGACACACTTCGAACAACGGGGTCCGCCAGCTCCTTCCAGTCGTTTACACTGAANNCAAGTATCACCCATATACTCAATTGAACTAAGTATTGTGTCAAAAGCCTGTATAGTTGGAAAATCTGTACTACAAGTTTTTCCTGCGTTAGTACATTGGTAGCACACATTTGAACATACAATACACTTTTTACAAGAAGTAAATTCGACTACAAAAACCAACAGCAAAATATAAAATACAATATAATAAAGTGTATTATGTATTAATGGGGCAAATAATTTCATTTTCTTTTTTTCATTTTCGTTCAAAATATAACTTCAAATTTGACAGGCTAATTAACTAATCACTTGTCATTGCATGTGTAACCAACTGATGAGGCATACGTTTTAAAACTACCCCTGGTTTGCTTTGTATCGCATATAGTAAAACTATTTGTAGATTTTACTACAGAGCAGGTCTGGCCACCTTCTATTTGGTTGGCAATCAAAGAATCAAAAATCTGTGGAGTTGAAACATCCGCACTGCAAACACTTAGGCCACTGCTACATTGATAGCATGTATCAGAACACAGCATACATTTCTTGCAACCTGCAATGCTAAGTAAGGAAATAAATACGATAACAATCAATAACAATTTTGTTGCATCAATTGGCCACAATGAATTTTTTAGTTTTTGTTCCACTATCGTCATTTTTCTGTATTATATAGACACCTGAACTAAATGCATCCAAATCTATTTTAAGAATATTATTTTGCGGATATATAGTTGGCTCAATCGTTTTAATAACCTGCCCAAGTTCATTAAAAATGCTGAAGCCGACAAGTCCATTAGTTTCATTGCTAAAATCAATTGATATTTGGCTAGACGTCGGAACAGGGTAAACTTCAAAATCACTTCCTTCTGCCTGTGAAATCGAATCAGGGTAACTTTGTGTTTTATACATCGGATTGCAACCATCCTGATATTCATAATAAATTGACCCTTTTGAAAAAAGCGATTGATAGCAATTATATATAGTTAACTCATAAACCACTTCGCCGGAACGGGCTGAGGTAAATGTATTCGACCCATCCCAATATTCAGTATACAATTCATTTATAAAGTCATGCTTCTCATATATTAATTCACCCCACCGGTCAAATATCAGTATCCTGTAATAATTTGCTCCCGTACAGGCAAATGTACCATTAGTTTGTGTGACCCCTGGGGGATTTAGTGGATTACAGTTAAAATCAATTGCCTGGGGAAAATATATTAGGTCTATATCATAATTTGAAAGCGGTCCTATTTGTTCGCAGCTTGCACTAGGCTGCATCGTATAAACGCCACCTGGCACAACATTGAACCCCTGGGTATATGTGGCCTCTACATCAGGAGCTTGAAATAACACGTTCTGGTTTGATTCCACATTAACTTCACCAGGCCACTGCCAATTACAGCCAACATTATAACCAGCCTTTATGTATTGAGTTCGTTGAGTCACTGGCGGAAGATAATCGCAATCCTGATACAGCATATAATTACCGCAGCATATACTTTGCATATATACATTATCTAGAAACTGATACGTTATACCGCATCCAACACCCTGCCCGTCTCTATAACCAGTAAAGGTAATATACCTGATTTCTTTGTCATGCACTGCCGGTCTTTCATCATGAAAAGCCCAAAAAGTAACGGAAACCTGTCGCCAACCAGCATAATCATTTGCAGCATATATTGTTTCACTAAGAACTACGCGGTTACCATCAATTCCACACCCTGTTGTTAATGTGGAGTTTGAATTAGTAAGCGGTTTATCGCTTCCATATACCACTATCCCCCAATTAGTAATACTATTATCAAGTGGTGGGCTTCCATGTATCCAAAAGGTTAAAGTATAAGGCCCATCCTTTAATACCGAACCACAATCATATGTAATTCCCTCATTATCATAAATGCCAATATAATGCGTCCCGGATTCTGCTCTTACGGGTGGGGCGCTGGGCCCGCATCCCTCCTGGCCTAGCCCCGGTTCATTATTATTCCATGTCGTATTATCATACCAATCTGGAGTAGTGCCAGCAATTACTCCCCAATTACCTTGGAGATAATTGGTTTGGCTTTGACTATTAGGAAGAGAAGAACAAGATGGATCGCCATTGCACAATTCAAAATCTCCATTTTGTATTAAGTTTTGTGCATGTAATATTTCGGCAGTAAAAATTGTCAATAGCCAAATAAATAATTGTTTCATTTCCCTTTTTTTAATACTGAATAATATAGCGACAGCCCAATTGATCCCTTAATTATTCCTCCCCAGGCATTTCCATAGTATCCAAAATCGATGTAATTGAACCCAACGACGCCTATATCAAATTGTAATTCAGGGGCGATATAAATTTTATCCGCTAGATGGATACTATAGGATATATCTATAGGAACAGCTAGCAACTCCTCATGGCCAAAACTCAATTTATACAGGGATGAGGGCCAATTAAGCCGCCCTGTATTTAAATAATCAACATTATTTTCTTTCACACTTACGTTGCCGCTGCTCGCAATTGTCTGCATAAAGTCCAATCCCGTTTTAAAAACAAAACCCTTAATGTTGACACCTGCAAGAAGTTCATAATATAACTCCCTGTTCACCTTTGATTCGTAAAAAGTATAATTGTATTGATTACTTTCATCACCAGACCATTCGATGGCCTGTGAATATTGCTGATATCCCGCGTTGATTGAAATAAGGAAAATTTGCTTTTTCGTTTTTAAAGGGTAGAAATCCGAAGTAAACCCCAAATCAAAACCAGGTCTGTAAGTGTGTTTAATCTGCTTAATTAGCGGGTATTTAAAATCCTTAATCTCCGTACCTCCTAAATAACAGGAGTTTATATCTGCATTACCACCAACAAAAATAGCCTGCGCAAACAGCGTATTGAATAGCACTGAAAATAAAAGAATAAAAATCCATTTACCTTTAATCATTACCTAATTTTCTTTTTCAATTCATCAATCTGCTTCTGCTGGTCAATAATATACAAACTAAGTTCCTCAATTTTGGCTAAAATTTTGGCATCCATATCGCCTAAGTCAATGCCATCATTTTTAACATCATCCGCTGTCGGTATATTGGGCAGGTGCTTGTTTTTCTTTACAAATTTATCCAGGTCATCAACACTCATCAATTTATATTTCTTATCAAATACGTAGTCGCTCCAGTTTACAGCATCGGTAGAAGCCGCGCACTTAAATCTTTCCGCCAAAATCCCCTGCTGCACATAAAGCTGGTAGCAGGAACCACTGGTGCAAGGCATAGGAACATCACCTATTAGTACCGTCCCATCCACCTGCTCATTCCCCGCTATTTCTACAACATTACTAGCCCCTGCTCCCCACCCTGGCCAGATAAGCAGGTTACCGGTGCCAAAGTCGTCAGTAATTAAATGTCTTTCCGATGTTGCGTCAGCATTCCAAAACTGAATTTGAGTGGGCCAGCCGCTGTTAGCACCGGCAAATAATTGCAAAGCTGTGCCTGGCTGGCTGCCACTGGTAGTGCCGGTTACCCTTAAATAAGACTTGCCTGTGCCGTTATCAATTAAAAAAAGTGGTGTGCCGGTTGCCCCTATGCTGTTTACATCACTTACCTCAACCAAAGCATTGCCCGGGTTATACTTGCCCATGCCTATGTAGCCATTGTTATGCACCGTTAAAAAATCTGAGGTTTCCGTAGCATAGCTGCCTACATGTAAAAGGTAATCGGTTACGCTGTTGTTTTGCATTACATCTAACTGGGCAGTTACGTTTGCAGAGCCGATGTCTACAAGCCCATAACCAAGAACATTAAATATTTTAGGGGCAGATGGAGCTGCGCTAAGGTCCTGTATTATAAAAGCTGAATTATACCCCGCGCCCGGCCAGCTATTGGTTGAATTAGTGCCCACCCAAAGCAGGCCGCCAGGGGCGCCCGAACTACCCGCGTTTACTACGGCAACCAATGGTTTATTATTGTTATCAAAAACCGCAAACGATACAATGCTGTTATTTGGGGCAAAAGCATGGTTTTGTATAAACAAATCTATACCGGCCATAGCAGGGCTGCCAATACCAACCTGGCCTATGTTGTTAATCATAAAGTCAGTTTGCGCAGCAGTATATGTCTCTCCTGAACCAGGCGGCCACGAGAGGGCATAACCAACCCGGCTTGCCACAAAATAATTCGGCGAACCGGCTGGCACAGCAACTCCCACCCCGCCCGGGTACGTATACTCCGGGTTAATAATGGTGCCATAACTGGTAGCTCCCGATACATCTAAAGTTGCCGCCGGGCTGACGTTACCTATTCCAATATTACTTGTGGCAGNNAGGATACATAAGAAAGGAACGCAAATCGAAATAAAGTCATTTTTCTGTAAAATGCAATAGCATAATGCCAAAATAAATTACTAATATTATTTCTTTGTTTAGTATAATAAATTCATGTAACGCTTCAATAATAACATATTAAAATCCTCATTTTAAGTTATTTATAATCCCCCCCCCCGTTCACGGGAAATAGGGTATTATTAC
>PMXD01000339.1 GCA_003165895.1 Bacteroidota bacterium
TTTAAAATTAAAGAAAAGAAATACATGTTAACACAAAGTTCAATACAAACCTGCCTGCCGGTAGGCAGGTTTGTGTTAAATTGTATTTGGATTTGATTTTAAACAGTTTCTTAGAAATAGCAGCCGGCAACGGTGTGACTAAAAAAGCAAAATGAGTGAATCAAAAAAAAGCGGATTTCTGAGTAAAAGTTTAGGAGCTTGCACCGGTTATAAAGCAACTGCCGACCGGATTATTTTAGCAACCGCCGAAGGAAAGGTTGAAGTAATTGTTTATACACCCGAAATTATCCGCGTCCGTATTTGCCCGAAAGGAATTGCAGTTAATGAGCATTCTTACGCAGTAATAAATCAACCACAAAAAGTTAAGTTCAGTGTAAAAGAAACCGCGGCAAATATAAAGCTGCAAACTTCGGCAGTTAAGCTGGTAATAGATAAAGCTGCCGTTAGATTTTCGTTTTATACGCTGGATGGAAAACTGATAAATGCCGATGATAAATCTTTTGGTTCCTCTGTAATTGGTACAGAAGTAACTACCTACAAGGCACTACAGGCAGATGAGAGATTTATTGGCCTCGGCGAAAAAACCGGGAACCTGGATCGCAAAGGAACTGCCCATACCAACTGGAACACAGATAAATTTGGTTATGCTGTAGACGCAGACCCCATTTATATGAGCATTCCATTTTACATGGGCCTGCACAATCAATTATGCTATGGCATTTTTTTCGACAACACTTTTAAAACCAAATTCAATTTTGGCGCCTCTAATAACCGCTTTGCATCATTCAGTGCAGAAGGGGGCGATATGAATTATTATTTTATTTACGGCAAGCATGTTAGCGGGATTATTGAAAATTACACATGGCTAACCGGGCGAATGGAAATGCCACCTTTATGGAGCCTTGGTTTACAACAATGCCGTTACAGTTATTACCCCGATACTGAAGTTTTAAATGTTGCCCGGACTTTCCGCGAAAAGAAAATTCCGGCTGATGTGATTTACCTGGATATCCATTACATGGATAGTTACAAAGTATTCACCTTTCATCCTGAAAGATTTGCCGACCCTTTAAAAATGACCAACGAATTAAGGGCGCAGGGATTTAAGACTATCGTAATTCTGGACCCTGGGATTAAAGTGGAGAAGGGATACAAAGTATACGACGAAGGAGTTGCCAAAGATTATTTTGTAAAATACCCCAATGGCGAAAATTACAGCGGCGAAGTATGGCCGGGCTGGAGCCATTTCCCCGACTTCACAAACCCTGAAGTAAGAAACTGGTGGGCAGAAAAAATAAAGTTCTATAAGGATAATGGAATTGATGGCTACTGGAACGACATGAACGAACCCGCAGCCTGGGGCCAATCGCCGCCTGACCTGATTGAGTTTGATTATGAAGGCCACAAAACTTCGCACAAACAGGCCCACAATGTTTATGGAATGCAAATGGCCCGCAGCACACATATGGGCGCCAAACAGACACAGAAAGATTTGCGGCCCTTTACCTTAAATCGCGCCGGTTACTCAGGTATTCAAAGATATACCGCATCATGGACCGGTGATAATATTGCCAGTGATGAGCACATGCTTTGCGGCGTGCGGCTGGTTAACTCGCTGGGGTTAAGTGGTGTTGCCTTTGCCGGTTACGATGTTGGCGGATTTGCCGGAGAAGCAGCGCCCGGATTATTTGCAAAGTGGATTGTACTGGGTGCCTTCTCTCCTCTTTTCCGCTGTCATAGTATGATTAATTCAAAGGATGCCGAGCCATGGGCTTTTGGTGAGGAGACCGAAGAAATTTCGCGCAACTATATCGGGCTTCGTTACCGGCTGTTGCCGTATATCTATTCCACTTTTTTTGAAAGTACACAAAATGGAATGCCGGTTGCGCGCTCATTAGCGATACAACATGCCTTCGATGAAAAAGTATATGAACCCCGTTATCAAAATCAATATTATTTCGGGCAGGCCTTTTTGGTACCCCCGGTTGAAAGCTGTAAAGAATTTGCAAAAATCTATTTGCCCGAAAGCAACTGGTACGATTTACATAGCGGCAAAAGTTTTACCAGCGGTGAACATATTATTGAAATGCGTGCAGAACGTTTCCCGCTGTTTGTAAAAGGTTCTTCTATCATCCCCATGCAATCGCTTGTTCAATCAACTGTTGAGCAGCCTGACGAGGTATTAGAACTGCATATTTATAAAGGTGAAGAACCCAATGCTTTCGTTTATTATGAGGATGATGGAACCAGCAATGAACATGAAAAAGGCGTTTACTTTAAACGCACTATATCTTATCACCCGGAACAGAAAACCTTAACCCTTTCAAAAAAGGAGGGCGGCGCAGGTTCAAAATTCAAAACCATAAAACTCTATTTACATAGCTTCAGTAAGTCTTTGAAATTGAAAGTAAATAACGCACCGGTTAAAGCTTTTTCAGGAGATTATCAATTCATTGCACCGGTTTCTTCTNNGGGCGTAGGGGGAGGTGAGCCCCTAACGTTGACGAAAAATGAGGAATTATTAGGGAGTCCAGACTATACTGGTAATCAAGTTAAATCAAATACCGACCACACACTACATAATTCTATATTGCAAAAGTCTCTCCTCCCCCTACGCCCGCCCCAGAGGGAAACATTATTTTCCGCTTTGCGGAAAATAATCGTGGGAATGGGACAAACCGCTACGTGGTCAGTAAAAGCAATTGCGGTTCTCGTACTTTTTATATCGTGTAATCAGGTTAGGGCTAACGCTCAGTCAACACAGGTACCCAATTTAATAGCACCGGTTCAGCTTAACATGGATACTACCATTATTAACCTGAATGATTTTTTTATCGACCCTTCTAAAATTGACTCAATCTCTTTTTCAAACAATTACAAAGGTCACTGGTACAGAACAGAAAACACAGTTCAGATAGTTGCAGATAATAAACTGCCGGCACTAACGGAATTAAAGCTATGGAGCGAAGGACAGCCTACTTCGGTTCTTTTAAAAAGATCGCAAAAGAAAGCTTACGAATTTACATTCAACCCGAATGGAAAAACTTACCAAACTGTTCAGTTGGCAGGTGAGATGAACGACTGGGGCCCTAAAAAAAATAACTTCAGGTTTGATGGCACTTTTTGGAGGGCAACAGTTGAATTAAACCCTGGCGTTTATCAATATCAATTGGTGCTTGATAGCAAATGGCAGTTAGACCCGGGCAATAAAGATTCGGCTGATAATAATAACGGTGGGTTTAATTCAATTTTTAAAGCAGGTGTCAGCGTTGCAAAAAGACCGGTGTTAAGAACGCTTCGTTCATCTAAAACAGGTTTCACTTTTGCATCAGAAAACCGCTATTCAGAAGTTTTCGCATATTGGCAGAATCAGCGCATACCGGTTGCCTCAACAAACAATGCGTCTGAAAACTCAATCGAAATTCCCAAAGATGCCAGGGACTTAAAAAAATCCTATATCCGTGTTTACGCTTTTAACGATGGCGGCCTAAGTAATGATTTGCTGATTCCGCTTGCAAACGGAGAGGTTATTACCGGCCCCAAACAACTTGACCGCAGCGATGAACATGCCATGAGTATTTACTCAATTTTAGTTGACCGGTTTTATGATGGCGATTCAACCAACGATCAACCGGTTGTTTTCAAAGATTTAAAACCCAAGGCCAATTACTATGGTGGCGATTTAGCCGGTATTACCGAAAAACTGAAAGCCGGTTACTTTGATTCGCTGCACATTAATACTTTATGGATATCTCCGGTTCTGCAAAACCCTGAAGGTGCCTACCGTGAATTTCCCGAACCGCATGACTGGTATTCCGGTTACCACGGCTACTGGCCCATTTCACTTACCAAAATTGACCACCGGTTCGGGAACGATAAAGTGTTTAAAAATCTTGTAGACGAAGCCCATAAACTTAACGATAACGTTTTGGTTGACCTTGTGGCAAACCATGTGCATGAAGAATGTCCCATCATCAAACAACACCCGGAGTGGGCAACGCAACTTAATTTACCGGATGGAAGAAAGAATATCCGGTTATGGGACGAGTACCGGCTAACTACCTGGTTTGATACTTTTCTGCCCACACTTGATTTCTCGAACAAAGATGTCATTAAGCTTGAAGTGGATTCATCGCTGTTATGGGTTACTAAG
>PMXD01000253.1 GCA_003165895.1 Bacteroidota bacterium
GGCCTGTATTGAGTTGTGCAACAAGCACTGCAGAGTGGGGTTAATAAAAACCCCTGCTTTCAAGTCGGGGGAACGGAATCACGCAAATTGGCTTTAGCCATAATGGATTTGGATATCTCAAAAAAGCATCAGGTAAGAATCCGGATTGTCAAGACCTCTTTCACAATTCGCTCTTTTTGAATCCTCACCTGGAGCGACCCTCTCCGAAGGAGAGGGAAATGTTGAATTATGAAAGAGGCCTATTCTTATTTAACCGGTTAAATACTGCGTTGGTATTTGCCGGAGATGGTTAAGCAGGCAAAAAGATTAATCCGGGACTCTGGTGCTTTAATTCCGAAACAGAACAACTTCTACTGTATGTCCGGCCCCATCATCTGCAAGTTCAATGGCATTTCCTTTTTGCCCGGTATTGTCAAGTTTTACAATTGGGCCACCGGTGCCATCTTTTTGGATGAAGATAATATTGTAGTGTGCGGTATTGTGCCGGTAAACGGCTTTAAAGGTTTCCCATTCAGGCGGAATACAGGGTTCGAAAATCAATTTGTTCCCTTCCCGGTTTAAGCCAAGCAGGGATTCTGTAATAAGCTGATAGGTCCATCCTGCTGAACCGGTATACCAGGTCCATCCACCACGGCCTATATGAGGAGCAAGTGCATAAACGTCGGCAGCCATAACATAAGGCTCAACCTTATACTGAGCTATACCAGTCTGCGAAGCGCTGTGGTTAATTGGATTAATCATATCCAACAGGTCCCACGCACGTTTATTTTTTCCTGACCTGGCAAAAGCCATCAACAGCCAGATAGCGGCCTGGGTATATTGCCCTCCATTTTCTCTTACACCGGGTACGTAACCTTTTATATAGCCGGGTTCCATGGCCGACTTATCGAACGCAGGATTTAACAATTGAATTAATCCTTCCTTTTCTTTCACCAATCGCTGATAGGCCGACTCCATGCCGGTTTCAGTGCGGTCATGTAGTCCCGCACCCGACAAAACTGACCAGCTTTGCGTTAAGGAATCAATCTGGCACTCTTCATTGGTTGACGAGCCCAGCGGTGTGCCATCATCGAAATAAGCGCGGCGGTACCATTGACCGTCCCATGCATTTTTTTCAATGTTTTCTTTTAATATAACTGCCTGGTCAGAACACTCTTTGGCGAAATCAGGGTCGTTATGAAGGTTAGCCAAAGGGATAAATTTGATGAGTATATCATAAAGAAAAAATGCCAGCCAAACGCTTTCACCTTTACCTTGTCTGCCTACGGCGTCCATACCATCATTCCAATCACCGTCCCCCATCAGGGGTAATCCGTGACTTCCAAAATTTAATCCATGTTTTATTGCCCTTACACAGTGATTATACAGAATTGCAGTGCGGTCTGATTTGTTGAATAAATCATAATATGAATCTTCGCCCGGATTCAGCAACCGCCCATCTAAAAAAGGCGCCCATTCATCCAGTATGCCGGTGTCCCCGGTGCGGGATATATATCCGCTGGTTACAAAAGGCAACCAGAGATAATCGTCAGAGCAGCGCGTGCGTACGCCTTTTCCCATTGGAGGGTGCCACCAGTGCAGCACATCGCCTTCGTTAAACTGATGAGAGGCCGCCAGCAAAATGTGTTTACGTGCCAGTTGAGGAGCGGTATGTATGAGTGAAATAACATCCTGAAGCTGATCGCGGAAACCAAAGGCCCCGCCTGATTGGTAGAAACCGCTGCGCGCCCATAAACGACACGACAAAGTTTGATAGGTAAGCCAGCCGTTCACCAGCAGGTCAACCGATTTGTCAGGTGTTTCTACCTGCAAAGCTTCCACGCTCTGTTTCCAGTAACTTACAGTTCGGTTCAACGCTTCATGCGCGTTTTCAGTTCCTTTGAACTTACGGACAAGATTAGCGGCGTCTTGTGTATCTGTTCCTTCGCCCAGTTTAAAAATAATTTCCTTTTCCCGGCCCTCAGACAATTCAATCGTAACCTGTATTGCAGCGCAGGGGTCGAGCCCCACCCCAATTTTGCCCGAAAGTTTGGTGCGTAACATAGCCGCCGGTCTTTTTAAAGAGCTGTTGCGCCCAATAAATTCTGCCCGGTCGGCAGTAAATGTTTCGTTGATTCCATCGGTATCGAAAAAGGCAACCCTTCCACCGAAATCAGTGTTGTAGGGATTGCGTGCAAACAGGGCCCCGGTTTCGGGGTCTTGTTCGGTGGCAATGTGCATTGCGGTTTTGCCCCGCATTTCGCCCAGTACCCATTNNTATAACCGGTGACGGTTATCCTGCGCGGTTTGCCCGATTTATTTTTCAATTTTATAGCTGTGAATTTTATGGCTGCTTCTGTGTCAACATAAACCCACATTTCGGAATATATCCCGGCCTCTTCATGTTCAAAAACACTATAGCCGAAGCCATGCCTGGTGATATATGCGGTTGAACTGCTAACCGGCAATGGCGTTGGCGACCAAAAATGCCCTGTTTCTTCATCGCGCAGATAAAAAACTTCGCCACCCAAATCTGAAACTGCGTCGTTTTCCCAGGGTGTTAACCGTAGTTCATGGGCATTTTCATGCCAGGTGTAGGATTGTCCGCTTTCTGAAATAACAGTACCAAAACCGGGATTAGCAATAACGTTAACCCAAGGGGCCGGCGTCCTTTTTTCGCTGTCACTGCTTATCACATATTCCCGGCCGTCGGTGGAGAAACCACCTGTGCCGTTAAACAGAACAAGACCAGCGGGTAATAGAACAGGTGAAGAAGATGGTATATACGCCTGAGTGGGAACCAGGTTCTGGATAACGGCTTTTGGAAAAGGCTTCCGGTTAATGTGGTCGGTTAAAGAACCGCCGTTGCTGTTTATAATAACCCGTGCAACAGTTTGAAAAAGGATGCGGTCTTCATTTGAGATTTGCTCGGAGTTCCGGATAAAAATACCGCCGGGCTTATCAATCAACNNGTGAATCAACTGCGCTCCTATTAATCCCGAAATCTGGTTTTGTAAAACCTGCCGGTAGCCATCGTGGCTATCGTTCCAGATTATCAGGTCAACAGATAAACCCTTTAACCGCCAAAATGTGTGTGCTGCTATTAATTGCTTTACCAAATCAATGGCAGTGGGCTCTTCTATTTTAAGCAATACAACAGGTAAATCTCCTGAAATGGAATATGGCCATAAACCGGCCTGCCCTTTATGATTTCTGATAAGAATACCGGGCTCCGCGCGCAACGCAGGATTTACAAATAAGACTGAATTTGCCAGGCGTGTATATAACTGCGCCTCAGACTCAGTTGCATTTATCTGCCGCAACACAACCTGGTTATGGGTCCAGGCCATTTCAAATACCCGGTCTTTATGATGCTTATCCTGGTATTTATCTATCAGCATCTGGCATATATCCCTTGTTTCGCCCATACCGGTAATTACATCGATTACAATCGTCTCATCAGGCTCAAGAACTATTTTATGCCTGATGGCCACAATGGGGTCCAGCACTGAACCCTGGCTTCCGCTCAGCAAACCGCCGGCCCGCATAGCCTGGGGATTTGCTGCTGTATTGCCCCGGCCAATAAATTCCATCCTGTCAGTTTCGTAAGATACTTCGGCAGTATTCTTACCGTGTATATTCATCAGGTGTAGCATCCAGGGCTGCCTTTCATTTACAGACTTGGGGCGCCGTGTACAAATAATTGCATTTTTATGTTCCAGAATTTCGGTTTGCACAAAAAGATTGCTGAATGCCGGGTGAGTAGTATCGGCAGCTGCCGGTGCAATAACCACTTCAGCATAACTTGTAATATCAATGGTCCTGACTTTACCTGAGTTGTTGCAGATGTGCGTCCTCCTCATTTCAATATCATCTTCGGGCGATACAACAATCTCAGTATGTATATCCAGTTTATTTTTTGAACTTTTGAAATCGGCACGGCCCTGGGAAAATGCCATTTCAAGGTTTTCCATTTTCTGTAAAGTGGGCTGAAAAGATGTTGACCAGTAAGTTCCATTATCCAGGTCGCGGATATAGCAGAATGTGCCCCAGTTATCGCGGGTGGCATCTTCGCGCCAGCGTGTTACTGCAATATCCTTCCACCGGCTGTAGCCGCCACCGCTGTTGGTAACCATTACATGGTATTTGCCATTAGATAATAATTGAACTTCGGGCACCGTTGTATGCGGAGATGTTATAATTCTTGCGTGAGGTTCATTAATGGTAATTACATTTTCGGCAATGTTAGAGGTATGAGCGAAAAGTGAGGTGGCCTTAGGAATTCGTTCCTGCAACAGCAGGAGGGTTGCCTGAAATTGTGGCTCGGCAGTAAAGCGTTTTTGCATGGGCTGGTTGAGCAACAGATATGCCATGGATAAAAAGCTCATGCCCTGATGGTGCGCCATGTATGATTGTACTACGGCACTGGTTTGCCCGCGCGTTAAGCGCGATGGTGTGTAATCTATTGCTTCGTAAAATCCATACTTTCCTTCAAAGCCACTATCAGACATTAACTGCAGGTTTTCATATGCATGCTCAGGCTTTAGCATCAGCGCTAAAGCTGAGGCGTAGGGGGCAATTACCAAATCCTCACCCAATCCGCGTTTAAGGCCCAGGCCGGGAACGCCAAATGCATGATACTGATAACTTAATGCAGCATCAAAGGTATTGTAACATGATTCGGATATGCCCCATGGTACGTTTCTAATTTTACCATAATCTATTTGCCGGGCCACTGCCGCCTCATCAGTTTGGCTTAGCAAGGTGTTTTCGTAAGAAGGCATTATCAGCAGCGGCATCAGATACTCGAACATCGAACCACTCCATGAAAGCAATATGGGACGCCCACCGGCATTTGTAAGTAGCCGGCCCAGCGAAAACCAGCTTTCCTGTGGCAGTTTGCCCTGCGCAATGCCAACAAAGGTACTCAACCGGGCTTCCGAGCCCAGAAGGTCATAAAAACTTATATCAGGTCTGTGCTCTTCAACGTTATAGCCAATTGACAGGAGCTTTTTTGTTCTACTGTACAGGAAATCATAGTCAAGTTCAGACAGCCCTATGCACTGCAATGCCAGAGCATTTAAGGATGCAATTTTTTGATTGACGCTGGCAGTTGTGCTGGTAACCGATAGTTGAAATGCCTGCAGCCATTCGCTTTGGGCCATAGTGTTATGTGAGTTTTGCTGCTGTTGTATTTCAACTTCAACGTCGGCGCAATAGCTTAGTAATTCATTTAAACCAGGCATGCAATGAAGGGTTGAAATAAATCTTAATCCTGAAGGGGCCTCCTTTAAAAGCAGCCAGGGCGCCAGTTCCTGAATTTCGTCAACATGTTTTTGAATTTGCCGTGCAAGCGCTGCTGCCCACCTGTATTTTTCAGTTTGCGGTTGGGCATTCAAACCATTTTGAATGAATTTAAAGTTGCTTTGTAATAGTTGGAGGCACTTATACATTTCCGGCAGACTATCCGGTTCAACGATTGATAGTTTTTCCAAATCGGTTTTGAATTTGTTTAACGGAATCAAATCGCTTTTATCCGCAACGTCTATCAACACGTAAAGTGTATCCCTGAGACCTTTTAATACCTGGGGGCCAATTACAGGCTGGTTGAGCATTGCCAGAATACCCTGCCGCAGGGTAAGCAGATGCCCTGCAAGATTGCCGCTATCAACGGTAGAAATATACCTTGGAAACAAAGGGGCAAGCGAGAGTGTATCATACCAATTGTAAAAATGACCCTTAAAGCGTTCCATCTTTTGCATGGTATTTAAGGCACCGGTAGTGCGCTCCATAAACTCAGAGGTGGTAAGGTAGCCAAAATCATAAGCCGCAAGATTGGCAAGAAGCGAAAGCCCCATGTTGGTAGGGGAAGTACGATGCGCTATTACCGGCGAGGGTATCTCCTGAAAGTTATCGGGCGGTAACCAGTTTTCTATTTCCGTTACAAATTGCTCGAAAAACGACCAGGTTTTCCGGGAAAGTTTTTGAAGATAAATAATTGCTGTATCAGAAAGTTTAGCGGTTTGACGGGCCAATGGCTTGCTTACCCACCATGTTATAAACGGGGCAATTAACCAAAGAAGCAATATTGGCGATGCTGACCTTAGTGTATTTTGCGAAAGGACAATAAGGCAAATGAATACTATTACAGAGACCAATGGTTCAATCCACATATCCAGATATGAATTAACCAGGCCTTTGGTTTTAGTGCGTTCAATTTTGCCGGAGGTAACCCAATCCAGTAAGTGTTTATGGCTAAACAACATTCGCCATGAAACACGGATGATTACGTCAACGTTTTTATATGCCTCGTAAGGAAGGCATATCATAGTAAATAATGTAGTAATGGCTGCATTACCTGCTGAACGGCCCGAAACTATAATATGGTGCGACAGAATAAGGTCTTTGGGCTTGCGCATCAAATCCCAAACCGAACTGAGAACCACGGGAAAAATAATAAGCGAAGTAATTATCAGGGTCCATGCGGCGTCAAAATCTTTAATGGTCCAGCCCAGTAACACAAACAGGGTAAATGCCAGAGGAACCAAACTGCGCCTGATGTTGTCAAAAATTTTCCAACGCGAGAGGGCTGAAAGCGGGTTGCGATGCCAATGTTTATCGCCACCTGGTACGAAAGGTAAAAACCATGCTGCAATTTGCCAGTCGCCGCGTATCCAGCGGCTACGGCGTTGCATATCTGCATTATAACGAATGGGGTGTTTTTCGTATAACTGTACGTCGCTTAAAAGGCCTGCACGTACATAACATCCTTCCAGCAAATCGTGACTTAAAATGCGGTTTTCCGGAAACTGCCCTTTCAGTACTTTTTCAAAAATATCAACTTCGTAAATTCCTTTACCTATAAAAGAACCCTCGGCAAACAAATCCTGGTAAACATCGCTTGTGGCACGGGTGTATGGATCAATGCCTGGTTCGTTTCCGTTCATGCGGGCGAAAAAGGTGCTGTCAGTGCCGGGCATACTAACAGATACGCGGGGCTGAAGAATACCATAGCCTTCTACCACTCTTCTTTTAGTTTCACTGTATACCGCCCTGTTTAAGGGATGGGCCATGGTTCCAATAATTTTCCAGGCTGATTCGCGTGGAAGTTGTGTATCAGAATCAAGTGTTATAACATATTTTATTTGAGGAAGAATATCCTGGTCTCCCAAAATATACGAAAAGCAATCTTTCGAATTTCCACGAAAAAATCCGTTCAGGTCGCCTAATTTACCGCGCTTCCTTTCGTAGCCCATCCATATATTATCACCGGCGTTCCATTTCCTGGGCCGCTGAAACAGAAAAAATAAATCTTCTTTTTCTCTGCCGTACTTGCTGTTCAGTTCTGTAATTTTTTGGACTGCCCATTGTAACAATGGTTCATCCTCTGGAAGTTCCCTTTCATGTGCATCCGTAAAGTCGGTTAATAAAGCGAAGTGCAGGTTCTCATCTCTGTTGGCCAGGAAACGAACCTCTAAAGCTTCTACCAGGTCATCAATCTCATCCGTACCGGTTAACATAGTGGGAATAACCACCATGGTTTTTGAATCTTTAGGAATGCCGATAGAAAAATCCATCCTGGGAAGTAAACCGGGGCCTGCTATCAAAGTGGTAAAGAAATTAACCAAAGCTACCGCCAGCTGGCTTGCGCATATAAGTGAAATGATTGCAAACGCAATTATCAGGCCTATGCTGTTGCCATCCATATATGCCTTATATACAATCAATGAACAAATGGACAAGCTTATCAATAAGATTGCGCCCAGATAAAGGGTTAACGGAAACCCGGCCAACACACGTTCTATCCGGGTAATGAAATTCAAATGCATTTTAGCCCGCTTTTCTGTTTGGGGCAGGCCATCTGATATCAGGAAATAACCCAGGTGGGCTGTCCGGTCGTCATCCCCGTTTTTAGCGGCGCTTTCTTTGGTCAGGTCAATAGCTATTTGTGCAACTTCCGACTCCTGTAACTTAGATTTTTTGGCAATATGCTCAACCACGTGACGGTAATGATCGCGGGTGGAAAAATCCATAAGGGCATAAATTCCGTCTTCAAGAAGCTTGTGCTCTACCACGCTGTTGTTCTCTACAAATTCTTTCCAGTCAATATCCCCCAACAAGCGCAGGCTGCCTATGCTATTACTAACTGAAACCTGGTCAGCAGCCTGTTTCTGGTTTTCTGATTGTACTAACTCATTACTGGTTTGACCGGCTTCGGCAAGGCGTTCTTCAACCCATATCAGCGGCTGGGCCAAAAGCCTTCCTTTTCCGCGGAGTTGCCTTGTAAACTCCGCTACAAAAGCCCTGTCGACCGGTGGATTGGAGCGGGCCATATCGGCTATTTCCAGTACCAGGCTTTTAGGTTCATTTTCAGCGGCAGTAATCATGCGCTTGGCCCAATAGTCGGCCAGAAAGCGATTGATACGGTCAATGGCGATTTGACCACATACCCTCCGCAGATTTTCAATTAGTGCCAGCCTTAACATGATGGGAACCGCCCATAATTCGCCCAGAAAAAAAGGAGTGACAGTTTGATAAGCACCCACAAAATTATTCAGGCTTTCTATGTCAATTCTCCCTTCGCTATGCGAAATAATTTCGAGGGCAATATCATACACCCTGGGCAATCCGGCTGAAGGTCCGTTCATCAATTGCGGGAGGCCCTCGCTATATTCTTTTGGAAGGTGCTTTTTGGCAGTGCGTATTTGTTCTTCCAATAAATAAAAGTTATCCAGCAGCCATTCGCCTGCGGGAGTTATCAGGTAACTTTCTTTAACTGACTGCGTTAGCAGATTACGGACTTCAAGCAGTACCATTTCGTTATCGGCCAGGCGCAAAAGCAATTTATCTTTCACCCTTTTTTTGCTTACTACGTGCGTGGTAGCCAGTGCTATGCTATGCCGGGCCATTTGGTCTGAATTAAATAATTCCGCCGTTAATGGCTCGTCCAGCGTATCCTCACCGCTAACTATACCGGCAGGGAAGAATAATTTCAGCAATTTCAAAAAGCCTTCGGTTGTATTACTTCTCAGATTCATATTTATCACACGTTTATCAGGCTTAAAGATGCTTGCTCCTGCAATGCGCTTATTTGCGATTCAGAACGTTGCCAGGATGTTTTGAATTTGCGCAGAGGTTATATGCTTTTAGCAAGGAACAAATGGCAGCGCATTAGCTCTTGTAAATATGGGCTTTTTCACGCTTAGTGGTTTACATAACTATGGCCAAAGCTTACATAATTCACACATTCCGGAATGGCGGCGGTAACAAATAAAAAAAGGCCGCCTTATTTCTAAGGCAACCTTTCAATCCTGCTGACACCCTGTTTATTCCTTGATAAATTTTTGTGCGGCCTGACCATTCAGAGAAGCAAAGTAAGTTCCTCTTTGAAGTTCATTGATGTTAAGAACAGTAAGGCTATTTTCAATTTGTTGAATGATTACTTCTTTTCCTTGTACATCGAACACTTTAAGTAATGGATAATTAGCTGTTTGCGCTAAAGAAATATTGATAGAACTGCTAGCAGGGTTTGGATAAAGGCTCATACCGGTATTTGCGGTTACATTATTAATTGCGGTTGTTGCGCTTTGGCCAAATACTGCAAACTGACTGTATGCAGTTACTCCGGCAAGTTTAAGGGAGAACGAACCATCACTATTCACCTTTGCGGTGCCACAAGCCTGTGTGTCCCAACCTTTGACGGTATATTGAGAAACATACGCCTGGGTGTTATTAAAACTGTTTAACTGCATATTTGTATTCCAGAACATTTCAACATCAAAGTTAGCTGTGGCAGACGTTGATGAAGTTACGTTCCAGCTGGTATTAACCATATTTTGATCCAAACAAATATTGTTTCCTGTGCTACCACCGGATAATACCCCATCATAAGCAGATACCGAAAAAGCGGCTGCTTCGCCTGAGTTATTCGTTACGGCCACAGGAGCGTAATTGCTTTGTGTTCCCACCGGAAACATACAAGTTATACCTGAATTGGGAAGAAGTATAACCAGGCTACCTGTTCCTGCTATCATTACATAGCTTGAAGAAGAGCCGCCCTGAATAATTCCTTTACCGGCAACTACAAGGTCATTATCGCCTATGGCCAGTGAACCGCTTTCAAGAGTAAGCAGCCCGTTAACGGTTAAAGCCGAACCCAGGAACACACCGCTGTTTGTATGGATATTTATAGTCAGATTGTTTATTACCTCGCTACCTGATGCAAATACCAGCGTACCTGCACCACCGTAACCGTTAAATGCAATACTGGAACTGTTATTTCCGATAATAGCACCCGTGCCACTGGCAGAAATACTTCCGTTGATGTTCAGGTTCCGTCCGTTCAGGTCTAATGTGCCACCCGCTAAAGATATGGTACCATTAATCGTCAGATCAGAGTCTAACGTTACAGTAACACCTGCCGGAATAACAACGGAATTACCGGTTAATAAATCAAAGCCCGGATTGTTTCCTCCCCAGGTAGATGCGTTTGACCAGTTGCCGTTAAACGATGCACTAAATGATGAAGCGGTTGAAACGCTACAGATACCCAACAATAAAAATATTGTTAGCAGGGCAGCTTTTGCGGAAAGTAAATTATTCGTTTTCATTTTATCAGGATTTAAATATTGTTATTTAATTTTTTAACGGTTAGTTGTTTCTGTTTAAAAAAACCTTGTGCTTATTTATGAAACAAAGGTAAGGCCCGCTAAAGGCATATGCGTTACACAATTACCTATTATACTTACATGATTCACGTCCAAACAAAACGAGACATTTTTTAATTGAACCGGAAAGCAGGCCACTCATTATTTGCCCTGAGTTGGCGCCTGAATCATTACCAGCAGGAAGGTCCCTTCTGCTTTCTTCCAGCATAATATCATAACCGGTAAGGCCTGTAAATAACTGTATGAATTTATTTGGGGTTCTGTTCCAGCCGGTATGGTCAGCTAAATCCGGGGTTAATATTGCAATGATTTTTTTCATCTCTTTTATTTGAATTGTGAAAAAACTTTCACGAAACAAAGATGAGGCTTATGGACACGGAACGGTTACATAATTCGCTTTATGAGTTGCATCATTCACTGGTTTAAACAGACCTCTTTCACAATTCGCTCTTTTTGAATCCCCACCCCCAGAGCGGCCCTCTCCGAAGG
>PMXD01000110.1 GCA_003165895.1 Bacteroidota bacterium
CAATGTTGTTAAGTTAAGATGTTTATTGCCGTCTGCTTTAGCTGACGGATTGAAAAATAACACAAGTACGGCTTTAGCCACAATTCATTTATGGCTAAAGCCGAAGTCTCGATATACACTAAACCGTCAGCTAAAGCAGACGGCAATAAGAAAACACCATACGGCCCCCTTTAACTTAACGACATTGGAAGGCGTATAGTTATTATAAATCTCAGATTATTCTGTCTTCACCAGTTTCTTGCGCACCACATCATTATCTTTAGTAAACACTGCTATGTAAACACCGCTGGCATATCCTTGCAGGTTAAGTTTTATCTGGTTTTGGTTGCCGGTATTTGTAAGGGTCATTACCTGCCTTCCCATGCCGTCAAATACTTTTACAGCATCTGGCGCAAAGCCTTGTGTGGTTTCAAAAATAAAGCCGCCCGATGATGGGTTAGGATAAACTGAAACAGCATTTTCACTGATAGTTTCTATGCCGGTGCAAATGTAAACGGTTAAGCTTTTGCCTGCGCTGTCAGTGCATCCGTTATTGTCGGTATAATGATAATTAACGGCAAAATTGCCCACGCCTGAAACCGATGGTTCAAATTCGGAACCGCTAATGGCAGTTCCGGTGTAAGTTCCTCCGGCAGGAGTGCCGTTTAACTGAATCGGGCTTCCCACGCTGCAAACACTGTCGGCACTGGCGGTTAAACTTACCTGCGGCAACGCATTAACCAGCACAGTTAACGATTGCGATATTGCGCTGCAATTATTTGCATCAGTTATAGTTGCATTATAAATACCCGTTTGCGCAACAGTAATACTTGTTTGTTGTGTGTTATTGCTCCAGTTATAAGTTGCTCCCGGAACTGAACCCGAAATAATTACATTACCACCCTGGCAAAAAGCTAAAGGCCCGCTGGCAGATAGCTGCGGGGTTGTGGTTGAAAAAGCATCTGCGCTGACAACGGATGTATCAGATACCCCGTTGCAGTTGTTGCCTGATGAAACCGAAACGTAATACTGACCCTGTTGCGAAACGCTGATAGATTGCGAGGCTGAACCGGTGCTCCAGTTGTAAGAAGTATAACCCGATGGCGCCGATAAGCTGATACTATTACCAGTGCAGAATGTAAGCGCACCTGCAGGGCTTATCTGCACACCGGTAATATTTGCACTAACTGAAACCCAGGCCGTATCAGATTTGGCCGAACAGTTATTGGCATCGGTAACGGTTAATGAGAAAATGCCGGTTTGGGTTACTGTTACCGTTTGTTGTGTTGAATTATTATTCCAGTGATAGGTATATCCCGCCGGGGCAGATAATACTACATTGCCACCGGTGCAAAACGCCAAAGGCCCGTTAGCTGAAATCTGCGGCTCTGTTTGCGAAAACGCATCGGCCGAAACACTTACCGCATTGGATGTTGCCTGGCAACCGTTGGCATCGGTAATACTTGCCGTATATGAACCCGTCTGATTTACGGTTATACTTTGGGTAGTTAATCCGTTGCTCCATTGATATGAAGTTTGTGAGGGAGCAGTTAAAGTAACACTACTGTTTCCGCAAAAAGTAAGTGGGCCACCGGCAGTTATTTGCGGGGTGGTTTGCGCAAAAGCGTCAGCGGTAACGGTTACACTGTTCGACGTTGCTTTGCAGCCGTTGGCATCGGTTAAACTTACCGTATATGTTCCGGACTGGGTTGGAGAAACGCTTTGGGTGGTTGAGCCGTTGCTCCAGTGGTATCCGCTTTCAGCAGGTGCTGTAAGTGTTACGCTACCCGGTGCACAAAAGGCAACCGGGCCACCGGCTGTAATTTGTGGTGTGGTGGTTGAAAATGCATCTATCGTAACTTTAACGGTGTCGTATTTTGTAGTACCGCTTGTAGTACCAGCAACGATATACAAACCGCTGGACGCTGGCTGAACAGTAATACCTGCTGTTGTAGCCCCGCCCGGTGACCAGCTGTATGAAGTTGAACCGGCTGCAGACATGGTAACAGAACTTCCTGAACAAAGGATGGTATCGGCTGTAGTTAAAAGGCGCAGCGAATCAGTAGTAACCACCGTAGTTGGCGATTCGGCCAGCCAGATAATAGCGTTCATAAATAACTTTCTGTCGCTGCCGCCATCACCGGTGGTATATTGAACATAAAGCGAACATGCCGGGTTACCGGTGCCATCATCTTCGGGCGAGCTGTCAGAAATTGCAGCCACCTTACCTGCGCCGAAATGGGCATGTGCAAACATAATGCTATCATGGCTTGATTGGCTTACGCCGTCCATCCAGATATCGCCGGTTGCGGTGCTATTGATATTCGGCCAGATGTGCATGATTGTGGCGCCGCTAAAAGTAAGTTGGGTAACTGCTCCGTAAGGTCCGTTGGTCAATGAATCATGCGTGTTAGTTGACACGTTTGTGCTGGCTGGTGAAAAGTAATCCAAGTCGAAAGTAATCCCGAAAGGATTCACGGGCGCAATGGTGTCCATCATGTTATTCCAGATATTAGGCGAATCCCATCCATCATTATTCCTATCGGAATTGTTGTGATCGGAAATCATCATTAACCCGCCCCCGTTTTTTACGAAATTAATAATAGCGGTCCGCTCAGCTATCGTAAACTTAATATTGGGTTCATCAACCACGTAAACTTTGTAATTCATTAAATCCTGGGCATGGGTAGTGTTGCCGTAAGTAATGGAATCATGTGGGGTTAGCGTTTCTACTTCATACCCGTATTTTACGCAATCAATACCCCAGGCTGAAAGGGCACCCTCCCAATAGTTTTCAGGGGTAGAGGAGGTAACTGTACTTTGCGCCGGGGTAGGGTAACGTTGAGGGTTAGAGGCAGTTCCTGTACCGATAACATCAGTGGATTCCCAGTCAATATTGTGCAGGTCAGCATCAATTACCCAATCGGCATTACTTGCCGTTTCGGCTTTGGTGCAGTCAAAAAGGATTTTTACGGTTTGGCTAAAAGACATCAAAGGCAACAAAAGCGCAAAAACATAAAGTATTGTTAACTTTCTCATCATACTCTAATTTATGAAGCGAATGTAGAAAAACGGCGCCGGTAGCGATTGTTAAAGCAATGTTTGAAAGACCGTTCAGAATAAGATAGCAATAATTTAAGCTTTTTTTAAGGTGGAGTTACCTGTAGTTTGTTACGTGTGGATGGCTGAATAACGAATGATATATTGGCTTAATGAAATTTGCGCTGGATACTATTATTACAGGAAGGGGACGCTGATTTGTTATGANNATCATCATAACAAATCAGCGTCCTCTGTAATTAGTATTTATGCGATAAGCTCAACTTCGTAGCCGCTGTGTTTGCGGATATTGATTACTGACCCTCCTTCAAAAATAAAATACTGGCCGCGGATGCCGGTTAGCTGCATTTCAATAACGGGGGTTTTATCAAGCGAAAGGCTGGTTACTTTGCCGGGGTAGGCCAATACCGGGTAAATAAGCTCCACTATCTCATTGTTAGCCGATTTATATTGCCTTAATTCATCGGGTAGTAAATCAATAACCCGGTCTTTTTCTTTAACCAGGTCAATGTCGGCCAATACTTCGTTTTTAAGCATGCGCTGCCAGTTAGTTTTGTCGCTCATATGGGCCTTTAAAGAAACTTCAATCGCCCCTGCTAATTGACGGTAAGGAACTTCGGCCAGTATAATGCCTTTATGGGCGCCCTGGTCAATCCATCGGGTAGGTATCTGGTCTTCGCGGGTTACACCTACTTTTACGGCATTGGTTGCCGCCAGGTAAACATAATGGGGCCTTAAATGCATCTTTTTTTCCCATTCCGGGTCGCGGCCTTTGCCCAGGTGGGCTTCGCATAATTCGGGGCGGATAATACATTCGGCATTTTCGGGCGAGTTGCTAAAGCAATTAAAGCACATGCCCTCGCCAAAGCTTTTGTAGGTTTTTTTTCCGCAAACGGTGCAGTAAATATTTCCTGTAAAACGCAGTTGAATGTTTTTGCCAATCAATTCATTTACTGCAACCTTATCGTTACCCAGTGTCAAAAAATACTGCACCGGGTTAATGTAGAGGGTTGACATTTTATCTAAGGTGCCGAGTGCGCGCATGGTTTTAAGGGCTTTATGTGTTTAATTTCGAATGCACTGGCAATGGGAACTCAGTTCCGGAATAGTTGCTATTTAGAAAAATTGCATAGTCCTTTACTAAATGTTGAGCTACGTTTTTAACTGGTGAAGGCCGTTTAATATCTTTTTCTTGTTCTGAAAATAAATCTGTTTTATTGACTTCTGGTTTTGGCTTCTCATCATTTGTATGCTCGTCAAGCGTTTGTGTTCCGTTTTGAAATCGATTAAGAATTACCTTTATTGATTCACTGCCAATATCAATCCCTATCCAGTTACGGTGAAGTTCGTCTGATGCAACTAAAGTTGTACCCGAACCAGCAAAACAGTCCATTACCAAGTCGCCTTTGTTTGATGATGCAAGAATAATTCGCTTCAACATTTCTATATTCTTTTCAGTTGGATAACCAGTCGTTTGAGTGTTTTGGTTATTTACATCCAAATAGTTTAGCCAAATATCTTGCATTGCAATGCCATTACTTTCATCTAAATAAACTTTCCTTCTGGGATTTCCGTTTTTGCTCCAATAAATTTCCCCTTTGCGGTCTAACTCCTCTAACTTGGTTGGGGTGAATTGCCAATGTTTGCCTTCCGGTGGCATCATACCTCGCCAAAGTTTACCTGTTTCGCCGTTTCTTGTACCTGGAGCATGAATCGGGACTCGTTTGTGTAGCCTACCTGTTTCTTCCTCAACAAATGGGTACTCTTTTAAAATTTTTTCGTCAGTCCATTGGTCATATTGCTTGTGCCAAACAGCATTTGCAGATTTTGCATAAAACAAGATGTAGTCGGAAATATTGCCAAAAGAATTTTTAGTAAAATTTTTAGACTTACATTTTTTCCGGGTAATCATACTACGAAAATTTGTAGCACCGAAAATTTCATCCATCAACACTTTGATATGAAAAATCATTTTATTGTCAAGATGAATGTAAATAGAACCGTCATCTGCTAGCAGTTCCTTCATTAGTAGTAACCGCTCACGCATAAATGCTACATATTCATCACCTGTCAATAAATCGGTGTAAGCATCCTGCTGTTTCCGTGTCTGAAAAACACTGTTTGTTGCATAAGGTGGATCAATATAAATGAGGCGTATTTTTCCTTTTATTGATTTATCTTTCAACAAATCTTTCATTGCCAAAATATTGTCGCCAAAGTAAAGGCGATTGGAATTAGTACCTTGTTGCCATATAGGATGAAACTTAAACTGTCCGTTTGTTGAGTCGCCTGCGGGCAACTCACCATTCCATTTTGCTTTTGGGATGCCTGTTGCCATAATTTTATGATTTAGAGGTTAACCATTCTTTGGTAATGCGTTCCGTTACCATTCTTAAAGTCAATACTATGATTCTTCCTTTCCAGCTTTTTTCTAAAGTTGAATAGTCGTTCCACATTGAACCCAGCAAAAGTCCGGGGCCATCATTTATAAAAATTAGTTTAGTATTAAGTTTATTTCTTTTGGCAAAGCCAAGAAATTCATTTGCGCAATGTGAATAGCCGCTCGTTCGGTCATCTTCTTGCGCCCCACCTCTGTCGGAATCATATCTGGCTAAACCAATAGCAAGAATTTTTTCTTTATCTTTTATTACGAAGTCAATGGGCCTGTTGGGATTAGGGTAGCTCTCAAAAACTTCTTTCATCAAAATATCTCTACCGGCCCTTTCCGGTCCGATTATTTGAAGTCCGCGATAATTACTACGAAATAGTTCAAAAAACCTTTCGGTTAAATCATATCCTTTCCTACCTCTATCTTTATACTCCCAAAGCAAAGCACAAATTACTTCATCCTTAATAGGACGGCTACTAAATGCTTTTTGAACTTCATTTATTGGCCTGAATTTGCTGCTAAATTCTTTCTCGAAATCTACTGCCTTGTTTTTTCTTTTGGTCATTTCAACAGATAGCACTGGACAAACATATCGTTTGAAAATCCTTAAAAGCTGAACTCTCATCCACGGCTCGGCAACATTGGTAATTTCAAGAAAAAGCCGGGAAGATGATTCCGAAGATTTTATAAGTTGCCCGAATAGGACTAAAACGGGCTTATATAGATTACAAGCATCCTTTAGTATATCGGGATAATATTCGCCTCCTGCAAGAGTAATCCAATTAGATGCCTCTTTTTTGTAATCAGCAAAGGTATTTTGGAATACTTTTTTCATTTCGGTAAAAATATGAAAATTAGCATGGGTTAAACACTTTCATAAAGGTTCATCAAGAAGCAGATACTGATTTTGGCCGAATTTTGCGTTGTTTTAGAATCTGTATCGAAAGTAGTTGAAACGACAAAATCATAACAAATCAGCGTTCTATTGAGGTCTCCACTCCAAAACAATCAAATACTGTTCTTTGTTTTTATAAATTGATTAGGTTTGCCCCGCAAAAAATCCAGCTATATGAACGAAGTATATATTGTTAGTGTTGCCCGCACGCCGATTGGCAGTTTAAGTGGTGTTTTATCGCAGCTTACCGCTGTGCAGTTAGGCTCTCAGGCCATTAAAAAAGCCATTGAACGCGCCGGAATTACAGGTAATGATGTGCAGGAAGTAATTATGGGCAATGTTATACAAGCCAATGTGGGCCAGGCCCCAGGCCGGCAGGCAGCTTTGGCTGCAGGCATACATGCAGGCGCAACCTGCACTACGGTTAATAAAGTGTGTGCTTCCGGAATGAAGGCGGTTATTTACGCCGCCCAATCTATTATGCTGGGCGATAAAGATATAGTAGTAGCAGGAGGTATGGAAAGCATGACTAACGCCCCATACATGATGGCCGGAGGAAGAAACGGATACCGCTACGGAAATGCGGAACTGGCCGATGCCATTGTGCGCGATGCGCTGCAAGACCCTTACACTAAAGAAATGATGGGCAATAGCGGCGACCGCTGCGCCCGTAAATTCAACTTTACCCGCGAGGAGCAGGATGCTTTTGCTATTGAATCGTACCGCCGCACAGGTGAGGCTTATAAAAACGGCTGGTTTGCCGATGAATTATTTGATGTTGAAATAGCAGGCCGCGGAGAATCAACTTTTGTAAAAGAAGATGAAGAATACAAAAAACTGCGCCCCGAAAAAATAGCTGGCCTAAAACCTGCTTTTAGTAAAGAAGGAACAGTAACAGCAGTAAATGCCTCAAAAATAAATGATGGCGCCGCTGCCCTTGTTTTAATGAGCGGCAAAAAAGTGAAGGAACTGGGCATTAAACCGCTGGCTAAATTAACCGGCTATGGCGATGCCGAACAGGCACCTGATGATTTTACAACAAGTCCATCAATCGCTATTCCTATAGCTGCCGCAAAAGCAGGTGTTGATGTGAAAAATATAGAGTATTTTGAAATAAACGAAGCCTTTGCCAATGTAACCATGGTCAATACAAAACTATTGGGTTTAGACCCTGCCAAAGTAAATGCTTTTGGCGGTGCGGTTGCTTTAGGCCATCCGGTAGGCGCCAGTGGTGCGCGGATTATATGTACCCTCATTTCCGTACTAAAGCATAAAGGTGGAAAAACCGGCAGCGCGGCTATATGCAATGGCGGCGGTGGTGCAAGTGCGGTGGTTATCGAATTATGCTAAGTGTGTTCAGGTGTGAGTTGAGGTGTTCAAGTGCGCAGGTGTTCAAGTGTTCAGGTNNAACACCTGCGCACCTGAACACTTTAAATATGAAAAAAGCGCTCACCGCCTTATTATTCATCATAATCACACTGTCAGCATTTTCCCAAAAAATGAAAGCGCCGACTAAGGCAAAACACATTGCGCCACAAACCATGACCAAAGCCAACCTTCAGAAAATTAAGCTGATGGAAGACTCGCTGCATATTCTTTCTAACCTTATTGTTTACGATACTATAGCAGATGTAAGGCGCAAGGCCAACTACGCATTTATACCCAAATTTGTGCAGGCCCTTAAACTCGATAACTCGTTTTACTTCCCTTTCGATTCGTTTGAAACCATCTCGAAAATTTACCCGGCCGATAGCAGTTTCAGGATATTTACCTGGCAGTTATTCTTTACAATACCGGTAAAAATTCCGGCCAAATATTCTAAAACAGGCCGCGATACTGTTTTTCAGAAACCGGCTGTAAGGTACTACGGGGTTATTCAAATGCGTTCAAAGCAGTTAAAGATGTTTCCGTTGTACGATGCCACCGATACCTTAACCTATGGCACTACACAGGTGCTGGGCCCGCAAAACTGGTGGGGGCAGCTTTACTATAACTGCATACAGGAAACCAGCGGGGGCAAAAGTTACTACACACTTTTCGGCTTCCAGGCGCCTGATGTGCTTACACGGCGTAAAATTATTGACATCCTTACTTTTGATGAACAGGGCAAACCTAAATTCGGCGCGCCCATGTTTTACTTTAAATATGAAGATTCTACCAGCACTAAAGCAGGCGATACACTCTCCCGCTTTTTTATAGAATATAAAGGCGATGCCTCCACCGTTTTAAATTACGACCGCGAACTTGAATTAATAGTATTCGACCACGTGGCCCCGCCTTCTGAAAAATCAAAAGGCGCCACTTTCACCTACGTACCCGATGGCACCTACGAAGGCTTTAAATGGGTAAACGACCACTGGCAATGGAT
>PMXD01000172.1 GCA_003165895.1 Bacteroidota bacterium
ATTTACCACTAAGGCACTAAGGACACTAAGGTTCACTAAGAATTTAAGGCAGCTAAACAGTCATTTTAATATCCAATAAAATGGGTTTGTATTTCGTTTTAAAACTTAGTGCTTCTTAGTGTCCTAAGAAGCTGTTTTAAATTACCTTAATAATACATTTCAAACGCAAGAACCAAAACTAATTCTTGCCACAAAGACACTAAGTTATTTTTTTAAAATTGCGGCTATATACAGTGCTTTNNTTCTTAGTGCCTTAGTGGTAAATCATTTTTTCTTAGATTCATAGTATAATTGGCTTTATGCATGAGAAGTTGCTTATTGATAAGGTGCTTATTACACTTGAAGTTGGGGAAAAGACCTGTTTGTTTATCCTGTTGGGAAAAGATGGGATCCTCCACCGCAAAGGCGATGGAAACCCAGTGCATGACCTGCCTTTACAGAGGGGAGTTTCGAAGCTCAAGCACTTTGATGCTTTTATGATGACTGTGAATGAGGGCATATTTGCCTACAGCGGTGTTCGGCGCCAGCCTGATATTATGGGCGAAATCTGCCGCCTCACCATCATTTTTCAGGGGCCTAACGATGTTGATTTCCCTTTCCGCGTTGTTTATGGCTCCGATTCAGATGGCCCGCCACGCGAACTGGTAGAAATACTAATTAATGCCGTTAAAATAACTGAGGGCTGGTACCAGGAAGAGTTAAACCAGCCACAGGAGGAAGAAAAGAAGAGGTGGAAGTTCTGGAAGTGAGTGCAGTGCTGTTATTAATGCGCCTCCATAGACTTGATGTAATAAGGCATATATGGGAGTAACGGAAACCCCTCCATTAACCGGGTAACTTCATCTGGCGTTTTGCCATTAAAAATAATCCACAGCGTTTTTTTATCTCTTGATAGCGAATAATCCAAAATTGCCCGGTGTGAAACAACTTCTCTATATAGGTTTTTTGGTTTTCAATCAGGTACATTAAATTGCGGGGTATGTCTGTATTAAAATTAACTTCAACAACAATCCCGCCCATAACACAATGTTTGAAAGGCGAAATAAGTCAAAACACCAGCGCTAAAAGCTGACATTAAACAGGTAGGAAACAGCTTGTTAGTATAGGCAACACAAACGTAGTATTGCAATACAATTTGTGCGCCTTTGCGGTAAAAAATATGGGCTTAGTTGTACAATTCGCTCTTCAAAATTCCCCACTTGCATAACCGGTGGAGTGCCGATACTTTAAGGCAACCAATGCCATAAGTAAGGCTCCGGCTAAAGTTGATTGAACTAGCCTCGGGGAAATATTTGGTAGGGCAGGTAACTTCGGCAATTTCAAAACCGGCGTAAAAAATTTGTGAAACCATTTGATTATCGAATACAAAGTCATCACTGTTTCGCATAAAATGAATAGAGGTTAGTACCTGGCGGTTAAATGCGCGATAGCCTGTATGGTATTCTGAAAGTTTTTCGTTAAGCAATAGGTTCTGGGTAAGTGTCAGGCAGCGGTTGAAAATATATTTATACAAGGGNNAAATCCGCGAGCCAAAAACCACCGGGTAAACTTCGTTGCCTATAATGCTTATCATGGCTACCAGCAGTTTGGGGGTGTACTGATAGTCGGGGTGCAACATTACCACAATATCAGCGCCCAGTTCAAGGGCTTTGGTGTAGCAGGTTTTCTGGTTGCCACCGTAACCCTTATTCTGCTCGTGTTTAATAATATGCTTAATGCCCAGGGCCGCACCTACTTCAACGGTGTTATCTTTACTGGCATCGTCTACCAGTATTACTTCATCTACAATATCAAAGGGTATCTCTTTATAAGTTTTTTCAAGGGTATTTGCCGCGTTGTAGGCGGGTAAAACAACTGCAACTTTTTTTCCGTTATACATCCGTATGTTTTTTACTTTTTAATGTTTACAGGGTTAATAACAGAGTCGTGAATAAGCCTTGTTTTGCACTTCCCTGCTTTTAATACATTTGCGCAAAAGTAACATAAGTGAACATTTTACAAATTACCAAAAAGTTTCCATGGCCTGTTAAGGATGGGGAAGTGATTGGTATTTTTAACTTAACAAGGGGGTTTTCAGAGCAGGGGCACCAGGTTACGGTACTTTCGCTCAACACAAAAAAACATTATTTTCCACCCGACAAATTACCTGCCGACATTGGTATACTGGCAAAATTTATAGCTGTTGGCATAGATACTGCGGTAAAGCCGGTTGACGCTTTTCTCAATCTTTTTACTGATAAGTCGTACAATATTGAGCGGTTTTACTCCAAAGCTTTTGAAGATAAAATTGCCGAAACATTGGTTGGCGGCAACTTTGATGTTATTTTACTGGAGGGCATTTATTTAATGCGCTATATTGATGTTATAAGAAAAAGCACCAAAACAAAGGTGCTTTTGCGCCCGCAGAATGTTGAGTTTGTAATTTGGGAGCGGCTGTTTGAAACAGAAAGTAACTGGTTAAAAAAGCAATACCTGCATTTACTGGCCAACCGGATGAAAGCTTTTGAATTGAAAAATATTAACATGGCCGATGTAGTGGTAACTGTATCGGAAACGGATTTGGGTATTTTTACTGAATATGGATTGAAGCTACCGGCAACTTCAGTGCCCACAGGTTATGTTTTTGACACCCTGCCAGAAATAACTGCTGAAGAAGAAAACGCCGTCGCCTTTATTGGTGGTATGGACTGGATGCCCAACCGCGAGGGAGTTGATTGGTTTATTAAAAAGGTATGGCCCATTGTAATAAATCAACTGCCCGATGCAAAGTTTTACCTGGCAGGCAGAAATTTTCCGGCTGAGATACGGAACCTGAAAGTTAAAGGCCTGGTAGTTGTGGGCGAAGTGGAAGACGCGCGCGAATTTATTTTATCCAAGTCTGTATCAATAGTGCCGTTATTTGCGGGCAGTGGTATGCGGGTAAAAATTGTTGAAGCAATGGCTTTAGGCCGCGCAGTTGTTTCAACCTCGGTTGGTGCTGAAAGCCTTCAGTATACTGATGGTACCGATATCTTGATTGCCGATGACGCAGCGGTTTTTGCTAACGCCGTTATTAAAATGCTGAGCAACCGCCATCAGCGCATTGCGCTTGGTAAAATGGCCCAGAAATTAGTTTTAGAAGTATATGATAACCGAAAAATTTGCAAAGCGATTTTGGATTTTAGTAAACCATATTTAAGCTGATGGTAACACTTGCCATATTCATTTTCTGGCTTTCAGTGGCACTGATGTTCCATTCGTATGTGCTGTACCCGGTGTTGCTGAAATTATTTTCGGCAGGGAAGAAAGAAAACGATGTGATGTTTACTGCTTTTGATAAAGATTTACCAGCTGTTTATATTGTTTTCTCGGTTTTTAACGAGCAGAAGGTAATAAAGGAGAAACTGGAAAGCATAATCAATACAGCCTACCCGGTTGAAAAACTGAAGGTTTATATAGGCTCTGATAACTCTACTGATGATACCCATAATATAGTGGAAGCTTTTGCCGCAAATCATTCTCAAATCAGCTTTTATAAGTTTGCCGGGCGCAATGGTAAATCGGGCGTTATTAATAAGTTGATGGCTGAGTTAAATCAGGCTTTAAAGCCCGATGATGTTTTGATATTTACCGACGCCAATGTAATGTTTAGCCCTGCCACCATTTACGAAATGGTAAAGCACTTTAAACAAAAAAGCATTGGGCAGGTTGCAGCTAATATATTAAGCCGGGGAGTTACCGCCGGGGGTATATCGGTGCAGGAAAAAACCTACATACAGGGCGAAAACCGGGTAAAATACCTGGAGGGCCTGAATTGGGGGACCATGATGGGCGCTTTTGGTGCCTGCTATGCTTTAAGGGCAGATTGCTGGACAACCATACCCCCTAACTACCTGATGGAAGATTTTTACCTGAGCATGAATGTACTTAAACAGGGCGAAAAGGCCATCAGCGAACTGAAGGCGGTTTGTTATGAAGATGTTTCAACTGAGGTGGGAGAGGAGTTTAAACGGAAAAGCAGAATACAAGCAGGTAATTTTCAGAACCTGGGGGTGTATTGGAAATTGTTGCTGGGGTTTAACGCCGTTGCGTTCTGTTTTTTTTCGCACAAGGTTATCAGGTGGTTTGGGCCCTTGTTTATTGTGGGGGCATATGTCTCGAACATATTTTTATTGACCCAGGGTAGATTTTACCTGTTTACCTTTATTGTGCAGAACTTGTTGCTGCTTTCACCTGTTGTAGATGCGATTTTAAAGCAAGTGGGAGTTCATTTGATAGTTTTGCGATTTGCATCGTATTTCTATGCCATGAACCTGGCCTTGGTAAACGGTTTTTGGATGTATGTGAGGGGTATAAAAACAAATGCGTGGAGTCCAACTAAGAGGAATGTTTGAACTGGGATGTAGATGGTATTAAGGGTATAGTCTACCCCTAAAAGGTATTAAAAATTACCATTAGGAGGCTATTGCGTAACGTTATGTTTAAAAGAATTTTGTATGTTGATATAGATGCATAAGTGTTGAGGAGGTTGCTTTTTTAGGTGAATGAGTATTTTACTCTTCACTTTTTCAAGCGCAGCGCAGAAAAAGTGAAGAATGTCCTCCTCTGGAGGGGGCGTAGGGGGA
>PMXD01000120.1 GCA_003165895.1 Bacteroidota bacterium
CAAAAATATGCTCTTTGTGGCCTTTGTATTGGCATTTTCCTTTGTTCTCTTTGTGTTAAATTGCATTTGGATTGAATTTTAAACAGCTTCTTAGGTGCGCCTGTCTACTTAATTATCTGGTTTATTAACATTTTCACAAACCGGGTTGGGACAAAAAATACACTTTTTAAAAAAGAAAAAACCCATATTCGCGTTCTTAATAAAACCAAATCTAAACTATGAAAAAACTGTTGTTAGCTATTTCGCTGCTCGGCTTTGCTCACATGGCATTTAGCGCAGAATCCGAAGCAGTGCTTTCTTTCAGAAAGATCTTTTGGGGGTCGCAAAAGGACTCCGTTTACCGGGACGGTAAAAAACTTGAATTTGTAAAAGACAGGACCTCTCTGATCAAGAATGCTTATTCGCTAACTGGAGACGATATGACTATTGGCGCAGTAAAGCTTGATAAGATACTTTACATCTTTAACGACGAAAACAGGTTTTACAGGGTTTTCCTTCAAGGTTCTGTTGACCAGGTAGAAGAAATGAAATTTATCCTTACCTACAAGTATGGAGATTACCGCAACGAAAGCTTTGTTGACGACAGCCACATTATGCAATGGCTTGTAAAAGACGTTACCTTTACCTTAAAGGAAATCAGCAAATCAAGATTCGAACTTACCATCGAAAGTAACTGGCAAGCAAGTTCAGATTATAAGAAGAATACCAGCGTTGAAGACTTTTAGTCAATTGTCTGTTCTATCTAAAAAAGGCCCCGGATGATGATTCCGGGGCCTTTTTTATTTCCGTTCAAAACATTTGAAAAAGTAATAAACAAGCTTATTTTTGTAAAGAACGTCGAAAATATCTCTCCTGATTATCATATAGTTATGATTTCGGGGCTTTTTAAACGTAACATTTTTAAAAAGCAGCCTTGACAAAATTTAAGGCTGAAACTATATTGGGATTAATTAGATTAAAGTATCCCTAAAAAATTAAAGCATAAACATGAAAGCACTTCACAAAATATTCGGAACAGCTCTGATCGCCATGTCTCTGAATGCCTTTGCAGGCGATTGCCCGGCTTTATCTGGTCAACTGACCATTGGAAAAAGCGAGGGAGCAGATTTTGCTACCGTAACTGATGCGGTAAATGCCCTTAAATGCGGCGGCGTTTCAGGGCCTGTAACGCTTTTCCTGGAAAGCGGAACCTACAACGAACGCGTAGTGCTTTCTTCAATTCCCGGAGTTTCGGCATTTAACACAGTTACTTTCGAATCCAAATCAGGTACCAACACCGATGCTGTTATTAGCTATACTGCCGCCGATGCTACCGTAGCTATGAACGGTGTTTCTTATGTATCATTTGAGAATTTAACTATCGACCATAAAACGGCCACTTACGGCAATTGCGTACGCGTAGATGGCAAAACATCTAACCTGCGTTTCAAAAGTGTAATATTTGAAGGCGTTGAATCTGCCCGTACCGGTGCTAATAGTTCAACCATTTATTTCAGTTCAACAGCGCCAAAAACAAACATAGCTTTTGAAGATTGCGACATTAACAACGGAAGTAACGGTATTTACAAAGGCGGCTATAGCAGCGATGCCCTGGATAATAAAACTTCAATTACCGGCTCGCTTTTCTTCAATCAATATGAATCAGCACTTGCCCTGGTAAACGAAGATGCGCCGGTTATTACAAACAACGTGGTAAGCACACTTTCAACTTACCCGGGTTACAAAGGCCTTAGTCTTGAAAATATTGCCAATAACATGATAATAAGCAACAATATTGTCACCGCAGCAAATGGCTCAATAGGCCTTAGTATGAAAAACTGTGTTGCACAGGTTAACAGCCTTGGCCAGGTAAATAATAACTCAATAGCAGTTGGTGGCAACGGCGAAACCTATGGTATTTATCTTTCGGGGTCAACCGATAACCAGGTGCTCAATTTCAATCGTATAAAATTAACCCTTGCCGGCGGCGTTCCTGCAGCCAACCAGGCATACTATAAAAACGCAGGTTCCGGAAATAACATCAACATGATGAATAACATTATGTATGACCTGAACACCGGTGGTTACACTATCCTTGGCAACTCATATAAAGATATGTTTAACCAGTTACCGGCCCAAAGCAATCCGGCACTATCTGTTTCAGCAAATGGCATAATGATAGAAAAAGTAACTCCTGTAAGGTAATTATCCTTATATTTTCTTAATTTTTACACACGGTTTGGGGCAAATCCTCAAACCGTTCTTTTTTTATCTAACTATTTCTAACTTTATTACAGGGTAAAAGAGGATCGTTGAGCGCAGATTTAATTCCTAACAAGGCTTTTTTTGATACTTACAATGAAGCTGTGCTTATCTTTTCTGATAAGCAGCAGGTTATATACATCAATCCCGCCTTTACTTACCTTACCGGCTTCGGCCTGCAGCATCCTTTCGAAATGCAGGCACTCTCAGAACTTTTAATACCGGATACTTTTGAAGCCGATGGTTTATTTAAAAACCGGGCTTATCTTTCGTTTTCAAAAAAAGACGGTGCCTTACTTAAAGCAAAAGTATCGGAGTCAGACATTGTCTTGTCCGACCAATCAAAGGGCAAATTCTATACTTTTAACCTGCTTCCCGGGCTGGATGTTATCACCGGTGGGGAAAGAAAGTTTTACGAGCTGGCCGATGCCTCGCCTGCCATGATATTTTTGCAGGATGAAAATGAACAGGCGTTTTATTTTAATAACTCATGGCTTACCTATACGGGTAAAACTTTAAAACAACAGCAAAACCTGCTTTGGAAAAACCTGGTACACCCTGACGATATCCGGATTTTAGAAGACCTTGCTCCAACCATTACCAGAAGAAAAAGTTATTCATTCGAATTACGCCTTAAAAAATCCGACGGTTCTTACCGGAATATTTTTGTAATCAGCACACCGCTTTTATCAGAAGACCGTGCGTTTGCAGGGTACATGAGCAGTGGCCTGGATATAACGGAGGTGAAAGAAGCCCAAAACCAGATATCTCAACTAAGCCACGCTTTAAAGCAATCTACTGAGGAACTGGACCAGTTTACCTACGTAACCTCGCACGACCTGCAGGAGCCCCTGCGTATGATAACCGGGTATATTCAGCTTATTCAAAAGAATATTGAACGGGGAAACTTAGCTAACCTGGATGAGTTTATGGGCTTTGTGCTGGGCGGTGCTTCGCGCATGCAAATGCTGATAGCAGATTTACTTCACCTTTCGCGCGTTACCCGTAAAACAGCTCCCTTTGCCGCCGTTAACATAAACGACGTCATCCATGTTGCCCTATCACATCTTTCGAAAGCAGTAACTGCCGGTAAAGCTGAAATTACATGCGAAAATATGCCCACAATTATGGGAGATACATACCAACTCGTAAGCCTGTTTGAAAATCTTTTGGAGAATGCTTTAAAATTCAGAACTTTAGATACATTGTCAAAGATTACAATTTCAGCGGGTCAAAAGGATGATAAATATATATTTCAGATAAAAGATAATGGAATCGGAATTGATTATAAATTCCATAAGCGTATATTTGCCATATTCCAGAGGCTTCATACTCAGGCAGAATATGAAGGTACCGGAATTGGCTTAGCCGTATGTAAAAAAATTGTTGAACGGCATGGCGGTGAAATTTGGGTGGAATCAGAGCCCGGAAAAGGAAGTGCATTTTATTTTAGTATTAAAAATAACAGTTGATTTATGGATTTTGTAAAAAGCAGCAAACAGAAACCCCGGGTATTACTGGTAGAAGATAATCCGGGCGACATCCGTTTGACCCAGGAAGCTTTAAAGGAGAGCGAAGTTGAAATTATTCTGGACGTGGTTTCGGACGGTGAGCAAGCCCTGGACTTTTTATTTAAGCGCAACAAATTTACAGATGCCATAAGGCCGCATATCATTCTGTTAGACCTTAACCTGCCTAAGAAAAATGGCATAGAGGTATTGAAAGAACTAAAAGCGCACGATTCACTGAAAAAGATACCGGTAATTGTGCTTACAACTTCCGATGCCGACCACGATATTTCCAAAGCGTATTCATTTCACGCAAATTGTTATATCTTGAAGCCTGTAGATTTTGATGATTTTGCCAAAGTTATCCGCCTTATTGAGCTATTCTGGTTCAATACGGTTCAGCTTCCTAATGAATAAATTGCATATATGACAGAACAGGAGCTTAAAGTATTACTGATAGAAGATAACCCCGGCGATGCATTCCTCATTAAGTTCTACCTTGGGGAATCTACTTCACCGGTGTTTCATGTATCCCATTCGGAGGATGTAAAAGGGGGCCTTGAACTTCTTTCAAAGGAAAAATTTGATATTATATTAAGCGATATGAACCTGCCCGATAGCTTTGGGGTAGATACTATTAAGGCAATTCTGACCAACTACCCGGGTAATCTTGTTATTGTGTTAACCGGCTTAACCGATGAGGAAGTAGGGCTTGAAACAGTTCGTTACGGGGCACAGGACTTTTTGGTAAAAGGGAAGTTTGATGGCAAAGTGCTGATTTCGTCCGTATTGTTTTCTTTCGAACGGTTTAAATTGAATAAGCAGATTGATCGCGTATCCAAACAGCTGGACGAAGAAAACTCGAGGCTTGATACGATTCAAAAATTATTAAACGCCGGCTATATCGAATTCGACCCCCAAAATAATTCCGTTTTCCGTTCAGACTACACACTCAAAATGGTTGGAATGGATGATTTTATGAAAACAGGTAAATTAGACGAGGGGCTGGACGCAATGCTCAATCCGGAAGAATTAAAAGAAAAAATAAAAGATGCCGTTGCCGGAAATAAAACCGGAGAACACACTTTTAAAAGAAAAGACGGCAAAGAATACCGCCTCACTTTTGAATGTAAGAGCGGAAAAATGCTGGGCGTAATACAGGCAATTTAATCCCTGCCCTTATTTAATTAATGGTCGGTGCTAAGCACCGTTGGCACAAACAGGTTATCAGCCGTTATAGCCCTGCTGTTACTAAATCCCCCTATAAATGCATAAGGTTTAATATCATTAATGGGTAGTTTGGGATAATAGGCAAAAGTAATTTCAAAATACCCTATACCCATGGCCAGGTTGCGCAGTTTTAACCCTACGCCATATCCTTGCGTAAAAGTGCCGCTCAACAAAGGGTTCTGCTGCATTAACGCAAGGTCAGCAAAGGCAAATGCTGAACCTGAAAAACCGATAATTTTAAAGGTAGGATAAGCGTCTGTTTCAAAGTTTAAAACATAGCTTCGGGTACCCTGTATATCATTTACAAAAATACCGCGTACGCCATCTGCATTATTCATTACCAGTTCCTTATTCTCAGGCCGGTTAAACCCTAAATTAATGTTTCCCGAAATAATCTGCCGCAGGTAGAACCTTTTGCGCGGGCCAACTTTAAGGGGCGCCGAGTAAAAGCTTTCGCTTATCTTGCCCAATATCTGGTCGTATAAATCCTTTCTGCTAAAACCGCCGTACGAAACACGGGTATCAAAATATCCTAATCCTTTGGCATACCTTCCGTAATCTAACTGAACCCCTGAATAAAAGCGTTTGCCTAACTGTTCATCCTCATCCAGCCCCATAATAATGGATGGGTTAAAGCCCTTTCCGAAATATTCAGCCTGGTCCAGGTAATAAACATTATGATCAAGATAATAATCCCAGTTTGCAAGGCCAATGCTGCCTAAAAAATAAGTCCGGTTCAAAAATATCAGCGAGCCATCCGGGCTAACTTCATAAGGCCGGTCAGTATACTGGTTTCTGTACATCCTGCCCGAAACTACCAATCGTGTTAAGTCAAAATCAGAGCCCCAGCTTTTTGGCAGCATAAACGACCGGGCCAGCCAAACATCTTCTGTATTATAAGTAACGTTAGTAGGAATTGCCGCGCCCAAAACGTTTGGCAATGCAGCACCCTGATGATAATATGAGGCCTGCAAATGCCCCGCCCATTGACTGTTAGCCGAAAAGAAGTTGCGCGTTATATCTACCTCTGCACCTTTATTTAAATTATCGTAGTTATAACTAATCTGTGCATCTATATGGCTCTTCCTGATGTTTTCAAAAAGGTACCCACCCGACAAAGTATAGAAATCATCCCTTCTGAAATTGAATGAAACATAATTGGATATAGATTGGGGTAACCCTAAAAAGTTTTTGAACTCAATTCCCCCCGCTATGCTATTGTATGCCAGGGTAGAGGTTATCCCCCAACTCCAGCGGTCCTGCAACATCACTACTATATCCACCTCACCCGGACTTCCCTCAACAGGGATTACGAATATTTTCAGATCCTTAAAAGTGCTGCGGTCCCATAAATTCCGTTCAGTATCTGATATCAAAATAGGGTCTACGGCATCACCTTGCTTAAAAAGAAGGTCATTTCTTACCACCCACTCCTTGGTTTTTATTTGCACCTTATTGGCAAACTTCTGAAACTTAGTATAGTGGTCAGTCACTGGTTGGTCAATGGTAGTTCCGTAAGGTTCAATAATACGGACTTCAATGTTATGGATAATCTTTCCTTTATATGCGGCATATTCTTCCTGCCCTTGCAGCGGCCGGTCAACCTGCCTGTCGTGATAGCTTAAATAAGAAACATACACCAGGGTTTTAGTAAGCCCGTTTACCAGTTTCTTTTTTGTTTTTTGCTGCTTTAATTGTTTGGGTGTTTTAGCAGGGCATAAGGTTTCGTCGTGCATATCCTGCGCAGGCAATTTTGAAATTGCCAGGCAGATAATAATTATTAAACACAAGCGGTAAAATACCACCATCCACAACTATTAAATGATTTACAAAAAAATACAATATTTATTCGCTGAACATATTGTTTCCGGGGAGAAACAATCCACCATCTATTTTACGATTATTTTACGATTTAGTTAAATTATGCGGCTAAAAAATCAATTGAAACAGCCTCCTCATCCTAAATCCCTGCCTTTGCCGTCAGGCAGGCTTCTCCCGAGAATGACTTTGAAACTTTGTCAACTATAGCGGTACATCACATATTTAAAAGGTGGCATTAGAACCCTCTCCTTCGGAGAGGGCAGGGTGAGGATTCATTTATATGGCGCCTAAATGCCCGGTTTCGCAGTGCATTTCTATTACAAACTCACCGTTGCTCAGCTGCTTTACTTTGTAAAGGCACAGGTTAGCATGGGTAAAGGTTTCCATTTCACTCAGAGGTCTGCCTGTGAGTGTGCATAAAAACGCCCTGATAAACCTGCCGTGCGTGGCTATGAGTATCTTTTTATGATGGGTAGTAACCAAGTGAGCTAAGAACCGTTTCTGCCTTTCCTGCAGGTCGAAAGGGCTTTCGCCTGATGGCGCAGGTTTGGCATGTATATCGCCTTCTTTCCATTTTTTAATCAGATTCTGAAACGTAGCATCCGATTCCATAGTAGCGGCCGTTCCTTCCAGTTCCCCCCAGCTTATCTCATCCAGTTCCGAAAATATTTCGTGTGGTATACCCAGCTTTGTAAAATCTGTGATGGTTTCCTGCGCCCGTTTAAGAGTAGAGCTGTAAACTATCTCGAAGGGAATATCCTTGTAAGCTTCGTAAAATGCCCGTGCTTGTTTGCGCCCTTTGTCGTTTAAAGAGAGGTCTACACCCTTACCTTGCACTATTCCTTTAGCATTGTGGTCAGTTTGACCGTGTCTGATAATATATATCTCTCTTTCTATCAATTGGGTTGCGTTTAGCGGTAAAAATATAGTTTTGCTTCAAACAAAAAACAGGTGTCTTCAGCCAAACCAACTTCTTTACTGCAGTTTTTCAATTATTGTGTGCAAAACAATCTCCCTTTTGCTTTTTACCACATGCCCGAAACCGGGGTTATTAAAGTTATAGCACAGAAGCATAATAAACAGGTAAAAAATAAAAATGCCCCGGCACAAAAGGGTTTTCTTTTTGCACCTTTTCAGGAGGGCAAAAATCAAACCAGCCTGCTAATAGCACCCGATATTTTTACTTCATCCGATAAACTACCTGCCTTAAACTTCGCTGCCCCCTCCGGCAAAACCTCTATAACCGAAAAGCCCGGGCTGAAAGAGGCCACCAAACACCAGTTTATATCGCATGTAAAAAATATACAGCAGGAGATAAAAAAAGGGGTGTTCAAAAAAATAGTAGCTGCACGGGTTGTAAAAAAGAAAAAGCCCAAAACCTTTAGCCCGGTTACCTTTTTCGAAAACCTGGGCAAAAATTATCCTGCGGCTTTTGCCTCACTGGTTTATACACCGCAACACGGCCTTTGGATAGGAGCCTCGCCTGAAATACTTTTAAACGTGGATGAGAGTGGGTTTAAGACCTACTCCCTGGCCGGTACCAAAGCCAACACCTCTGTTAATTCAACTGTTGAGTGGGGGGAAAAGGAGCAGGAGGAACAAAAAATAGTGAGCCAATACATTACCAGCGCATTTAAAAAAGTAACCAGCGCCAGGCCGGAAATTAAAGGCCCGGAAACCATTGCGGCCGGTAACTTACTTCATTTAAGGACCACCTTTATTTACCCCCATATCCCTAAAAATAAATGGCCGCAAGTGGTAGCCGGACTGCACCCTACGCCGGCCGTAGCTGGTTTGCCCAAAAAACAAAGTATCCGCTTCATCCATAGCCACGAAATAGCCAACCGGAACTTTTACAGCGGCTACCTGGGCCCTGTTAACCTGGATGGCCACATCTCTTTGTTTGTAAACCTCCGCTGCATGCAGGTATTAAAAAACAAGCTTGCCGTGCACGTAGGCTGCGGAATTACAGCCAGTTCCGTACCCGCAAACGAGTGGAAAGAAAGCAAAATGAAGAGCGAAACACTGCTAAGCGTATTAAAGGCAGATTAAGAGGTGCACATACCAAATTGTTTCACATACATAAACTACCGTAATTTGCACCAGTCTCGCCCTTTCCGTCCCC
>PMXD01000165.1 GCA_003165895.1 Bacteroidota bacterium
GTGCCTTAGTGGTAAATTTCTCTCCTGTTCGACTGGTTGAAAAAAAATTTGGTTGTTTGATTTTATTTTCTATTCTTGCATCGTTTCATATTAATCAGTGACTTGAATTATCAATAATGGCCCGCAAAAAATTTACCGCAGAATATATCGTACGTTCATCTCCTTCGATATTGTTTGAGTTTTTAACCCAAACCAGCAGTCTTGCGCAATGGTTTTCAGACTATTGCGACTCGCAGGGAGATATTTTCATATTCGGCTGGGGAGGCTCTTTCCAACGGGCGCGCCAGTCGGAAGTGATTGAAGATGAATTTGTAAAATATCATTGGGAATNNAATGTGATAATTAGCCAATTAGCCAATGCCCACCTGAACAGGACGTGCAGGTAACAATTAAAAAGCAGGCCAATTGTAACAATTATCAATTCTTCACATTTTCACATTCGCTAATTAGCAAATTATCACATTCTCCCTCATACTTCTTTGTTTAGATTTGCGTTTACTGAACTGCCATGAAGAAGCTTGACAAGTTAGTTATAAAAAGTTTTATAGGCCCCCTGATACTTACCTTTTGCATTGCGCAATTTGTACTGGTAATGCAGTTTTTATGGAAATACATTGACGACCTGGTGGGCAAAGGCCTTAATACCTGGGTGCTTATACAATTGCTGGCTTATGCATCAGCGCGCCTGGTTCCGCTGGCCCTGCCGCTCTCGGTATTACTGGCTTCTATTATGACTTACGGGGCCTTTGGTGAGCACTTTGAACTTACCGCAGCCAAATCGGCGGGTATATCGCTGCTGCGCTTTATGAAACCCCTGGTTTATACGGTAACGGGCATCAGCATTTTTGCTTTTTATTTTTCCAATAACCTGTTACCCATGGCCAATCTGAAATTCAGTGCCCTGCTTTACGACATCAGGCACCAGAAACCCACCATGGCCATTAAACCCGGCATTTTCTATAGCGGACTCGATGGCTTTTTTATAAAGGCCGAAACCAAGGATGATAAAACAAACTCGCTTAGCAACATTACCGTGTACGACCACACCAGCGGCAAAGGCGACGACCATGTTATAACCGCTAGTGGTGGTAAAATGATACAGGATGAAGATGCTATGGCCCTGACACTTTTACTTGAAAACGGGAAGCAATACCGCGAAATGGACCCCAAAGTCCCCACCGAAAAAAACACCTACCAAATGGTTAGCACCTCGTTTGCTTCATGGGAAAAGCGGTTCGACCTTTCGCAGTTTAAACTAAGCAGAACAGATGAATCCTTTTTTAAAGACCTGAAGCAAATGATGAACCTGCGCCAGCTTTACGGCGAAATTGACACCATTAATATTGAAGCCAATAACCTAAAAAAAGGATTGATGGGCTATACCAAGCCTTATCTGAACATGCAGAAATATGGCATTGACACCCTTAAAAAGGAAACCGCCGTTACCCCGGTTAAGTTTGATAGCGTTAGCCAGTTAATGAGCGAATATCCGCGTGCCAAAAAGATTCAGATAATGGAGGTGGCTATGAACAATGCCCGCAACATAAAAAACTACGCCGATGTAACCAGCAAACAGCTTGATTTTAAAGACCACGACCTGGTGACACATATGGTAGAGGTTTACCGCAAGTTTACGCTTTCTATTGCCTGCCTGGTGCTGTTTTTTATTGGCGCGCCGCTGGGCTCCATCATCAGGCGCGGCGGGTTGGGGTGGCCACTTTTTTACAGCGTTATATTTTTTATTATTTACCACATTACCTCGCTTACCGGCGAAAAGCTTTGCGAAAACGATGTGCTTACTTCGTTCAGCGGTATGTGGCTTTCAACCTTTGTGCTTAGCCCTATAGGCCTTTTCCTTACGCTAAAGGCCAGTGCCGATTCTAAAATTTACAGTACCGAGTATTACCGTAATTTGATTCACCGTTACTTTCAACCAAAGGTAAAACACACTTGAAAAATTTTCTTCGCAATAACATTATATTTCTATCCCTTTATCTCCTGTTTTTGATAGTGGGTGCAGTTCTGATTGCCAAATACGAAAAAGGCCACGAAATCCTTGTCATCAACCAATTGCACACCCCGTTTTTCGACCAGCTTTTTAAATACATTACCCAAATGGCTGAAGCTCCTATGCTGTTGCTGATAGTAATAGTAGCCCTTAGGTTTAGTTATGGTAAGGGTTTGTTGCTGGGCATAAATGCATTATTGGTTTTTGCAGTAACCGGCTTGCTGAAGAACTTCGCCTTTGCCGACCATGTCCGGCCCTCAGTATTTTTTGAAGGAAAAGAACAACTCAACTTTGTGCAGGGGGTTGAAATATACAGGTACCACAGTTTCCCTTCGGGGCATACCTCATCGGCGTTTGCGCTGTTTTTTATGTTCAGCATACTGGTAAACAATAAAAAATGGGCTCCGCTGTTTTTTACGCTGGCCCTGCTGGTTGGTGTATCAAGAGTTTACCTGCTTGAACATTTTTTTCATGATGTTTACGCCGGTTCGCTGATAGGAGTTTGTGTCACTGCCGCTTTTTACCTTACTTTCGCCCAGTCGTCTTTCTACAAAAACATTACCTGGAAAGACAAAGCGCTGTTGCAATGAGTTTAAAAACCAAATGTCGCACGGAGAACACGGAGTTAGAAAACCGAGGAATACAAAAATGACTTTTGCATTTCTCGGCTGTTAAACTCCGTGCGAAATTGTATTAATTATTTACCGGAATGCTGGAAAGAATACTCAAACAGATTCAACAATTTCCTACCCAGTTATTTTTACTGGTTATCGGCATATTGCTGTTTTTACCCTTCCTGGGGCAGGTGCATCTTTTTGACTGGGACGAAATAAACTTTGCCGAAAGCGCCCGCGAAATGCTGCTTACGCATAACTATCACATTGTTCAGATAGACTTTCAGCCCTTTTACGAAAAGCCGCCGCTGTTTATCTGGTTGCAGGCCCTTTCTATGCATTACTTTGGTGTTACCGAATATGCTGCACGCCTGCCCAATGCCATTTGCGGTGTTATTACTATGCTGGTGGTGTTTAATGTAGGCCGGTCTGTATTTAAATCGCAATTCGGGGTTTTGTGGGCGCTTATGTTTGCCTGCTCTATACTTCCGCAAATATATTTTAAGTCGGGCATTATTGACCCCGTGTTTAATCTGTTCATCTTTCTGGGGATTTACTTTTTATATAAAGTAACCCTTTACAACGATTTCGAAAACCCGCGCGAGCGTGACAGCAACCACCGATGGCATTTGTTTTTATCGGCACTGTTTATTGCGCTGGCTACGCTTACCAAAGGCCCGGTGGCCATTTTGCTGGTAGTGCTTACCGGCGCCACTTATCTTGTAGTAAACCGCGGCAAACTGCGCCTTGGTATTATGGATATGGTTAACTGGTGGATTGTTGTTGCTGTAATTGTTATTTTATGGTTAAGCATGGAGAGCAGGCAAAGTGGGTTTACTTTTGTTTCGGAGTTTATTAAATACCAGGTACGTTTATTCAGCACTGAAGATGCCGGCCACGGCGGGCCGTTTTATTACCATTGGGTAATTCTGCTTTTCGGTGTGTTCCCGGCTTCGGCCCTTATTTTCGACTCGTTCAAAAAAAACGAGAATGATGATATTGACCAGCGGTTTTTTAAACGGTGGATGATTTATCTTTTACTGGTAGTGCTTATTGTTTTTTCGGTGGTGCAAACTAAAATTGTGCACTACTCATCGTTGTGCTATTTCCCTATCACTTTCCTGGCAGCGTATTACCTCAACTATTTGCTGGATGGCAAAATGCGCTGGACCTGGAAACAAACCCTGCCCCTGTTTGCCATTTGCTTAATTATTGTTACGGCACTAACCGGTGGCATATTTCTGATACAACACCCCGACCTGATTATTTATTACGTAAAAGATGATTTTGCCAAAGACTGCCTCAACGCCAAAGTATACTGGAGCAATAACGATATCCGTTTTGGCATTGGCTGGCTGATAGCAATTACCGCCGGCATTATAATGATAAGCATGAAGAGCATCCGCTGGGGTATCTACCTTATCATTATCAGCAGCGCGCTGTTTATTAATACCGTTATGATATTTATTGTGCCGCGGGTTGAAACTTACTCGCAACGCGCGCTTATCGAATTCCTGGAATCAAAAAAATCTGAGTCTTGTACGGTTGAAACCGCAGGCTTTAAAAGCTATGCCCATTTCTTCTACGCCGCTAAACAAATCCCTGAGCCGGGCGATACTGCCAAAGTAAAATACATAGTTACCAAGGTTAACAGGCTGGACGACGTAAAAAACAATTACCCCGGCGCGGTAGAGTTATACAGGAAGAACGGGTTTGTGTTTTTTAAGAAGGAGCATAAGTAATCTTCCAAAACAAGGAGTTGACACCCCAAATGTGTAAACCCATTTCAGTACTTAAGAAAACTCAGTTAGTTCATTATCAGCTAACTGTAAGCAAATTTTGTGTCAACCCTGTCTGTTAAAAAATGGTTAAAATACCAATTACGTATTTTAATACTATATGAAGATATTTACCAATTTCATGATCACCCCTGTATCCTGAAATTAACCTCCACCAAATAATAAACCGGCACCGGCTTTTTATAATACATAGCCGGCTTAAATTTGGGCAGCATTTTAACCACGCGCATCGCTTCTTTATCTAAACCCGGTGAAACATGTCTCGTCACTTCGGGGTTGGTTACCTGCCCGCTGGTATCAACCATAAATCTCACCTTAACCATTCCAACAATATCATTATCCCTTTCCATTTGAGGGTACTGAATATTCTTTTGCAAAAACTTCATCAGTTCGGGATAACCACCCGGAAACTCCGCTTTACTGGTTAAATGGTTTATCAACTTTGCATCAGTAGTCCTGGTGATTGAGGTCTGTGTTTGTGCTGAAACCGGTGCGACCAAAAGCAGAAAAAGAATTGGCAATAATAACCTGCTCATAAATTATTCTTTTTCCTTTTGAATAAATTCCGGAATTTCTGAATTGGTGATTCCTTTTTTAACGGCATAGAAGGCGATGGCAACGCGGTTAAAGGCTCAACAATTAATAAATCCCGCGGTTGCGCAACCACCAGGCCTTTATAAACCCTGCCCGAAGCCATGATGGTTATATTAGCGGGGATAGCTTCCATCGGATACCTCCACAAATTGACACTCTTCCTTAACGGCAAACTATCAATCGCAACTTTTACTTCCGGTATAAACGAGGCAGTAGTATCCAAAAAATCCGCAGCCGAAGCTGCCGGTGTTATAATTACGTCCCTCATTGCAAACGAATCGGGCAACTGAAATTTAAAACGCCCATAAATATCCGTTACACACTTAAACCGCGTTCCTTTAATTTCAACCTCCAGCTTTTTTAATGGCTGGTTATTATGGTAGTCGAGTATCTTCCCCTTAATAACAATGTTGGTGGTATCCGGAGTCGCTTTTACATTGGTGCCAGCCTGCTTATTGCTTATATGCTGGGCAACCGGTATGCTTTTCTGTTGCGCTGAAACCTGGTTTACGAAGGAATGGATTAACAGAAATGATGCAGCTATTCTACCCAACCTGTTTGTCCTTGGATTGGGTAGCACAAAACGAGCCCCTTCTAATTCCCTGTTCAATTGTGTATCAGAAAAACGTCCGCATAGTTTACCGTTAGCGCCTTGCAACTCGCTTATAATTTCTGCATCGCTTAAACCCGTAAAATCCTTTACAACCGTGCTGCAGGCATTGCAAAACCTGCCCTTTTCCAGCAACGTCATACCATGCCAGTTTTCATTACATGGCTTTGGTATTGTAATTACGTATGGGGGCTTTTTACTGAACATAGCAGCTAAATCTGTTTTTGCATTGCTAATTTAACGTAAGTTATGGATTAGAATGTCCTTAATAAATTGATTTTAACGCAATTGTTCTTAGATGTGTTTTTGATAGAAGCAAATTCGTCATTTGCCCCTCCTCTTTGCACAGCTTGTAACTTAGTTTTCTGCAATTTGATAAAATACAAAAGGAAATACATCAGTTCAAAAGCTCAGTCTCCCTCTACTTTTTGCTTTGAAAAAGGAGAGGGAGATGTCCAACGGACAGAGGGTGAGGCAAAGGGAACCCTGCAATAATAATCGGGTTTCCAATTTTTTGGTCCATTAACGCATTGCTAATTTACTCTTTTATAAAACCTATCAACAAATTAATAATATTACATCCCTCCTCCAAATCGAACAGTTAATTGCATGATACGGAATCCCGTTAACGGGATTCCGTATCATGCAAAACCCCATAAACCCATGTTATCTATAAAATTGTAACACCATATAATTCATTTGTGCCAACAAATAAATTATTGTTAGCTCTTTTATTTGAAAACCGGCAAATTTTTCATAGTTTCACCTAATTATATAACTATCATTTTTTGTTGATTTATAATGCATTTTTTTTGAAACCCGTTATTGATTGAAAAACAACAAAATAGTTTATTGATTACCCCCGGAAAATCCACCAGATTTAACCATCCCCAAACTCCGGACATCACTTAAACATTTAAGCGTTCTGTTAAATAGTATTGATATACCCTTACCGTCCGTCACCCATGCCCCCCATTGGCTCAAAAACGTGATTGTATTTCCTTTGCAGGGCCCCATAAGCTATATGCTTATGCCTACCCCGGATAATGGAGATAATTTGTAATAATTGAATTTAAAACCGGTTTCGGCATAGCTTTTGTCAAACCATACTATGGAAAAAGACAGCAGGATTTCAGTTTTTCAAAAACTGGCATCAAAATATGCACAATCAGACTTTTCTGAAAAGATAAAGCGATTGGGCAATTCTGATGATGCAGAAGCTGTTGCCTCAACCGTTGAAGCGCTTGCCGACCGGTTGCAACAATCGCTGGCAAATGAAGAAAAATTGCGTTCGGAACTGCAACAGGCAAACCTGGCTACCCGGCAGTTTGAAGAAAGGCGTTTATTATTCAAATCTGTTCAAAAACATTCAGGAACCGCTTTCAGCAACCATTTACTGCGCGATACACCCACAGCCAAAGTAGTTGCCGGTTTGGGCCTCTGCAGGGTTTTACATAACGAGGGCCCTGAATAATAAACCAATAAAAAAATAAATGTCTCTCCCTATAAAAATATTGCACTTAGAGGATATACAGGCCGATGCGGCCCTGGTTGAGCACGAATTGAAGAAATCGGGCTTAAACTATGAATTTCTTTGGGTTTCAAATAAACCTCAGTTTGAACGGGCCCTCCGGGATTTTCTGCCGGATGTTATCCTCTCAGACCACTCATTGCCATCTTTCAATTCAATTGAAGCATTTAAGCTGGTAATTAATGCCGGAATTACCGCACCCTTTATACTGGTAACTGCCACTATATCAGAAGACTTTGCCGTTAGCAGATTAAGAGACGGTGTTACAGACTATTTACTGAAAGACAGGCTCGAACGCCTTCCATCTGCCATTAGCAACGCTTTGGAAAAATGCAATGCCGAAAATGAGCGTCAGCGCTTTTTTGAAAAAATAGTAGAGAACGAAAGATTACTGCGCAAAACCGAAAAACTGGCCCATATAGCAAGCTGGAAAAGGGATTTAGGAAGCGATTATATTCATTGGTCGGATGAGTGCTTTGCACTATTTGGTTACGAAATAAACGAGATATATCCTTCATTAGACATGGTAATGAAACATGTGCATGCCGATGACCTGAAAATGTTCAAAAAAATAATTTCAGAGGCTGAGCATACCGAGGAAAGCTCGAAGATGACTTTTAGGATTATTGATAAAAAAGGGGTAACCAAATGGTTATACTGCGAATTGGCTGCAGAGTTTGACCATAACGGACAGCCGGCAGTATTGCGGGGTTTTAACCAGGATATTACAGCAAGAAAAGAAGATGAAGAAACACTCAGAAAATCGGAGGCCAACCTTACCGCTATAGTTGAAAACACCGATGCTTTTATCTATTCGCTGGATGTAAATCTCAGGTATTTAACCTTTAACTCAGTATTGAAAAACGGGTTAATGAAGGATTATGGAATAACGGTTAACCCGGGTGATGAAATGCTGAATTTCTATGGAGATGACCAGGAATCTATCCGCATATGGAAGGGGATTTACACCGAAGCCTTTAACGGAAAACAATTTCAGTTTACACAGGAGCTGACCGCACACGGTATAAAGCGGTTTGTGCATTTTTCCATTAACCCCGTTTGGCAGGATGGCCGCGTTATTTCACTATCCTGTTATGCCCGCGACATAACCAAAGAAAAATTAGCCGAGTTGGAAATTATCTCATTGAACGAATCACTGGAGAAAAAGGTAAAAGAGCGCACTACCGAGTTACAGGCCGCCAATAAAGAACTGGAAGCATTTTCGTATACCGTGGCGCACGACCTGCGCGCCCCATTGCGCATTACCAGTGGTTTTGTGGGCATGCTTTTAAAAGACCACGGCGACAACCTGAATGAAGAAGGAAAATATTTATTGCAGGTAATTACACAAAACGCCGAGCAGATGTCGGAACTGGTGGCCGACCTGTTGGAGCTTTCGCGGCTGGGCCGGGTAATTATTTCGCCCGTATCATGTAATATGCAGGAACTTGTTGAGCAATCGCTTGAATTTGTAAAAGCCTCAACCGGTAATTTCAAAGCCAGTGTTAAAATACTTCATTTACCTGAAGTAAAATGCGACCCTCACCTTATAAAGCAAGTTTGGCTTAATCTTATATCCAATGCCGTAAAGTATTCGGGCAAAAAGGAGAATCCGGTTATAGAAATTGGCAGTAATCCCGTCGAAAATGGAATAGAATATTATGTAAAAGATAACGGAGCGGGCTTTGATATTAACCTGTCGTCTAACCTTTTTCATCCTTTTCAGCGCCTGCATAAAAAGTCGGAATACGAGGGTACCGGGGTTGGCCTGGCACTTGCACACGTTATTGTTACAAAACACGGGGGCGAAATGTGGGCCGATGCAGCAGTGGGTTTAGGCGCCACTTTCTTTTTCAGCCTTCCAAATTAAATAAATAAAAATACATTTGCCATATGAACGCAGAACTAAACGCATTGATTATTGAAGACGAGAAGAACGACCTGTTCCTGTTGCTCAACCACCTGCGCCAATACTGGACCACGGTTAACTACGAAATGGTAGATACGTTAGAAGGGGTCACATCCGCGCTTAATAAAAAATGGGATATTATTATTTGTGACTTTTATTTACCAAGTTTTGACGGCCTTACTGTTTTGCGCATAGTTAACGAACTGGGCATTAAAACGCCCTTTATCCTTGTTTCGGGCCAGGTGCCGGAGGACATTGCCGCTGCAATGATGCGCCTGGGCGCAGCTGATTATGTAATGAAGGATAACCTTAAAAGGCTGGCACCGGCAATTTTAAGAGAAGTGCCCGGAACACCTGGTAACACCACAGCTACAGCAGCGCCTGCAACGCAAACCCAAAAAGGCCGGCTGGCTGCACCTGAAACAGAATCGGGCGAATCAAAAGAGCTGAACAAGCTGATGACACTCTGGTACCCGCGCGACCCCTCTTCGGCAGATATAAAAATACTGGAGCGCCACCGGGCCGTTATTAATATTATGTATGTGGCCAACCTGATTAAAAACTATCAGCATAAAATATTAGACCAGTACAATTTAACCGAGCAACAGCTTACCATTCTGCGTTTTCTTAAACGGTTGTATCCTATAGCCAGCAGCATGAACCTGATAAAGGAAAACTCTATTAACAAAACATCCGATACGTCGCGCACGGTACAAAGAATGGCCGCCGAAGGCCTGGTTATTTACCACGTAAGCGATGATGACAAGCGCGTAAGGGATATACTGATAAGCGAAAAAGGCCTGCAGGCCATCAGCGAGGTAGATAAAGTATCAGACCAGATGTTTTTGCCCGAAAACTACCTTTCAGAAGAGGATGCAAAAAAAATCAACGAAGGCTTGGCGAAGACTTTGAGGATAATGGGGTAATTAAAATTGGGCGTGCCCCTCGCAAAGCCTCGGGTCAGGCTATCCGCTCCAAGTCCGCACTCGCCGCTGCTAATCCTGAGCAACGCCGAAGGGCTCGCTGGAGTTTATCCCGCAGCTTTGTGCGGGAGGCTTTCCGCGGATTTTATCCCGATTTTCCATCGGGAATCCTTCACGCGGGCAGCCAGCCCCGGTTGTTTCAGTTTTAGCTTCCCCTTCGGGGACGGGAGGGGCTGCCTTTACACGCCAAAAGTGTAAACCCATATTGCTCTTAAGGAAGCAATAAAAAGCTAATAATCAATAAACTATTTTAAAAAAAGGTGTAAACCCGAATGTTAAAATTTTGGCTTGTATTGTTAATTATTAAATGCAATATTTTACTCCTTTACAAACTTCCTAACCCCAACTATTGCTTTACCACCTCCCTAACACTTACCTCCCCATTAACCACCACCTCCACCAGATAACCACCATTGGCCAGGTAGCTTAAATCAAGCATTTTGGTGTAGGTGGGGCTTAGGTTGGTTTCGTGTTGGGTGTA
>PMXD01000018.1 GCA_003165895.1 Bacteroidota bacterium
ATTAATCATGCCTCGCACACAAGATGATCTGCCTGACGGGCAGGGCACTATGACTACACCTAATGGAACATGGACAGGGGTATGGAAAGAAGGCCTAATAGCGCAGCTTGGTAATGGTACCGGCATGAATGAGGGGCCTGATTTACATTATTTGAAACAAATGTTAGATCCCGACTTTACCGGAAATGGTTCAAATACTTCGGGCAACCCTGCTCCAAACACGGAAGTGAAAAACGGGCGCCACACAATGAAATATGGCGCAGACACTTACGACGGAGAATATAAAAATGATTTCAAGGACGGGCAAGGCACTTACACCTGGAGCACAGGAGAAAAATACACAGGCAACTGGCAGGCAGGTATGCAAAACGGGCATGGCATATTAACTTGGAACGCGGGAAGCACGTATGACGGTGAGTGGAAAAATGGAAAAATGCATGGGAAGGGTACGCGCACCTATCCTGATGGATCAAAATATGACGGGGAATGGAAAGACGATATAAGAGACGGGCAGGGCACCTTCATCTACGCCTCGGGGGACTCATATTCGGGCACCTGGAAAGCAGGTCAATGTGAAGGGCAAGGCACCCAAACCTGGGCCAATGGAGAAAAATATACCGGAACCTGGCGTGCGGGTCAGCAGAATGGCCATGGTATATATACCTTTCCTACGGGAGGAACGTGTGACGGGGAATGGAAAGATAGCTACATGGAAGGGCAAGGTACCCGTACTTTTCCTGATGGCTCAAAATATACAGGTGGTTTTAAAAAAGACCATTGGTTCGGTGAAGGTATATATACTGATGCAAATGGGAACATACGCTATGGTAACTGGATAGATAATGGAAGGCCCGGGAATGGCAAGTACAAAGAAGTTTATCCCAATGGCAACATAAGGGACGAAGTTATGTATGTTGATACCATGAAGGAAGGAAATGAGAAAATATATTATAAAAACGGGCAGCTCGAGGTAGATAGGTATTATAAAAAAGGCATAAAATATGGCACTTATAAAAGCTATTATGAAAATGGAAAGTCATGGTTAGAGATTGAATATAAGGATGGGGGAAAATGGAACGTTATCGCTGATAATATGCCAGATGGCACACCCACCGGCACCAATTTAAAGGATGGCAATGGCATTATTATGGACCGGAGCACAGATGGGAAAGTAATAATCAGTAAAACGACTTATGTAAATGGAGTTGCTGTAAAAACAGAAGCTATACCGGCTAAATAATTAAACCATCGGCTATGATGCATTACGTTAAACTGTTTTTGGGCTCGGCACTGATGGGACTCATCCTGTTTTTGGGTATTTTTTTGCTGCGCCGGTATAATAAAATAAACACCGCAGGGACTTGGATTTATTTTATTTTCTGGGTGCTGATTTTACCCTTAATATGTGTACTCATTTTTTATTTACAGGAGACAAAATAGTTAAGCTTAGAAGCTGTAATTATTCATCATCATTTATAAAAACAAAATTACCCGTTATGAAATCAAAAATAATTTTAACGCTAATAATTGCCTTTAGCTGTTTGACAATGTGTGCCCAGGGGCTGGAGGGTTTTACCAATAAAGCAGAGGCCAAAAATGTTTTGAAGAGCGGAAAAAAAGAAGGCAAATGGCTTCAATACTTTGGTAAAAATACAGCCATTGTTAAAAATCCCGCCGAAGCAGAGAGCTATAGCCTTACCTTTTACAAAAACGATGTGCCGGTTGGCATGGTTAGGATATACTATATAAGCGGCAAGCTGAAGTGTGAATCACCTTTCTCGGAAACCGGAGAAGGCGAAGGGGTAACCAAGGAATATTACGAAAGTGGAAAATTAAAAAGCGAAGCGCCGTTCACCAAAGGGCCGTTAAACGGAGTGGTAAAGTCTTATTATGAAAACGGGAAACTGATGAGCGAGGGTTCGTTCATCAACGGCGACGAACAGGGCTCAATTAAAAGGTACGACGAAAACGGAAACCCAATTAAATAAAACTCAAAACAGGATGATGAAATCAGGAATAATTTTAGCCGCGCTCGCTTTGCTTTGTTGCCTTGCTGCGCCTGTCGCTGCGCAAAATGGCTTTACCAATAAAGCTGAGGCCAAAAACGAATTAAAAGATAATTTGAAAGAAGGCAAGTGGATTGAGTATACCAATGGCGATACTATAATAAGCATGAAGGACTCGCTAGAGGCTATAACATACCTACTTACTGAATATAAGGCCGGAAAAGTTACCGGTGTGGTACGCGAATATTATAGCGCCGGTATGTTATTGTCTAAAACGAATTATGTTGATGGCAAACCAACGGGTATAAAAAAGGAATACTATCCGGGTGGAGATTCGTTAGGTATAATTCCTTATGCCAATGGCAAAGCCAACGGGCTGGCAAAAGAATATTACAAGGGGGGAAAAGTAAGGAGCGAAACACCTTACGTTAACGACAAGGTTACTGGAATTGAAAAGCGGTATGATGAAAACGGTAAACTGACTTCGGAAACTGCTTACACCGATGACAAACAAAACGGGTTACAAAAAACATATTCCGAAAGCGGGAAACTGAAGAGCGAAACCAATTACACCACCGGCAAAAAAAACGGCATAGCAAAAGAGTATAATGAGAATGGAAAAACTTACAGCGAGACCCCCTTTACATACGGAAAAATAAACGGGGTACAGAAGTTGTATTTTGAGACCGGCGTATTGCAGTTGGAACTGCCATATACGGATGATAAACCCAACGGGGTATCGAAGGAGTATTATGCCAGCGGTAAAATAAAGAGCGAAACAACCTTTACCAATGGCGAAGACGGACCTGCAAAGAAATTCGACGAGCAGGGAAAGGAAATAAAATAAACCGGCTTACCGTTATTAACAAACCATACATTAAAGTTAATCACTAACTATGAAAACAAAAATCATTTTACCCTTACTGATGGTCTTTAATTGTTTTACCATGGCTGCTATAGGACAAGACGGTTTTATCAATAAAGCTGAAGCAAAAAACTTAACCGTTAACCGCCTTAAAGAAGGCAAGTGGATTGAATACGATGATGAAATGGGGGGCTTTACAACCGATACCGATGCTGCTATACAGTATATTCTTACCGAGTACAAGGCTGATAAACCCGTTGGAGTGGTAAGGTATTATACCATGGAAGGAGGAATAATAAGCGAAACACCCTATGTAAACGGCAAACAAAACGGGCTGGGGAAAACCTATTATGAAACCGGCGAATTGATGATTGAAAAAACCTGGGTAAATGACCATGAAGAGGGGCTGGAAAAAACATATTACAGAAACGGAAAATTGAAATCTACCTCAGCTTTCACCAATGGCCATCTTGGAACAGTTACCGATTACGATACTAACGGCGCAGTAATTAAGGTGACAAATTATTAAGCAAATGGATTCACTTTTTTTGAAGATAGTTAAGTCAAAAGGCGGATGTCTGGCACTCGTTATCCTGGTCATACCTGCTTTTATAGCTGTTATTTGGAGCGGCTTTCGTTTGTACGACAAAATTGTTGATGTACGTCACAAAGCCTATCTCAACACTATCCGGTTTGGGTACATTGACAAAACGGGCAATCTGATTATACCCTGCCAATTTGTAAAAGCCAGCATCTTCAAAAACGGAGTGGCTTATGTTCAAAGCGAGCCTGATTCTGAATGTTTTTATATTGACACGCTCGGTAATAAAATTTCGGGCAATGGCCTGCCTGTGCTTATTCCTGACTTTGAATACGAAACCAAGCGGGGTAAACACTACCCCAAAAACACCGAGCAATACCGGCAAGAGCCTAATCCTGCCTATCCCAATGCGCCATCCGAGAGTGATTTTGTAAAAGATTACACGGGTAAAAAAGAATTAATTGAGCCGTTTTCAGAAAACATAGGGCTTTCGCGTGTGTTTCATCGCCATCTTTTATATCCCAAATACCACATAATTTTTTTATGGTTTCGGTACGGCTTTCAGGACACAACGGGCACATTAATTATTCCGGCTAACTATTATGATGCCAAAAGCTTTCACGAGGGCCTAGCTGCGGTACAAGATACGCTTGAAAAAGATAAATCGCTGTGGGGTTATATCAATCCCACCGCTAACTATGTAATAAAACCAAACTATATATATGCTGAGGCCTTTAGCGAAGGTAAGGCAGCCGTAGCACAGGTAGTAAAGTAAAGAGTATCTGAAATTTATAACCAATAACCCAAACCGGTTAACATGAAACCTATATTTATTTTGATTCTTGCAGCTTGCTCAATATTAACCGGATATGCCCAAACAAGGCACGCCTATTACGACAGCGCAATGATAAAGTTTAACTCAAAAGACTACACGGCTGCAATAGCAGATTTTAATAAAACCATAGAACTTGACCCCAAATATACAGATGCCTATAACAACCGGGGAAGGTCAAAGTTTGGGCTATTTGACTGCCCGGGAGCAATATCGGACTACAATATGGCATTAAAGATTGACCCTAATTATGAAAAAGCGTATAACAACCGGGCCAATGCCGAAGCTTTTACGGGAGACTACCGTAACGCTTTGGAAGATTATAATAAAGCGATAAAGCTTGACCCCACGCAGGCCCGCTTTTATCACAACCGGGGCATGTTAAAATCGCAGACGGGCAATACCGCCGGGGCTATAGCCGATTACAATAAAGCATTGGAGATTGACCCTAAGTATGCACCCGCATATGTTAGCAGGGGGCGCGCTAAAGATGGATACATGGACAACACCGCGGCTTTGGCAGATTATACCAAAGCTATTGAGCTTGATCCTAATAACGCATACGCTTACACCAATAGGGCAAGGGCAAAACAGATAAATTTGGACTATGCAGGCGCCACAGCCGATTTTGATATGGCCATGAAGGTTGCCGATAACAAAGCTATATATCCTTAAAAATATTT
>PMXD01000254.1 GCA_003165895.1 Bacteroidota bacterium
CCATTTTTGAAACCGCTGATAAAATCCGCGAGGGCATAAAAACTATACCCGAAATAAAAGTATTAGGCAACTCATTCTGGATATTCGCTCTGGCTAGTGACAGCTTAAATATTTATGAAGTACTGGAGCAAATGACCCAAAGGCACTGGAGCCTCAACGGCCTGCACAAACCAGCCTGTTTTCACATAGCCCTCACATTGCGCCATACACAGCCCGGAGTGGCAGAAAGGTTTATTCAGGATTTAAAAGATTCAGTTGCTTATGTAAAAGCGCACCCCGGTAGTAAAGACGGGCTTGCACCGGTGTATGGGCTTGCTGCCTCATTGCCGTTCAGGGGTATTATCAGCGATATACTGAAGAAGTATCTGGATGTGGTTTACAAGGTTTAAATGCGGGGACGCTGATTTATNNGATTTATTATGATGATTATGATTAAATAAGTTCTTATAATAATTGCATATTAATCTGACCGGTCATTGATGCGAAATTTACCAATAGAATTAGCTGCTCTTTATTTAATAATTTTCTTAATCATAATCATCATAATAAATCAGCGTCCCATTGGATTCGGCTTTAGTGGGCTACAACAAAAATCCCCCTCACAACAACCCCATTCTCATTATTCCGTACATTGTAAGTATACGAACCGGCGGCCCAGTTTTTAGTTTCAATTTGCTGCGTGCCTTGACTTACAGATAGCTCGCTTTTGAAAACTACTCTTCCGGTAAGGTCGGTTATCATTAATTCAGGTTGTGTAGTTAATCCGTTAGGGGTATACTCAATATTTAAAGCATCATTGGCAGGGTTAGGGAAAATCTTCATATCAACCGTAACCGGTACTTCGTTAATGGCGTTCACCTGCGGTACCCATTTGTGTTTATAGAAAAACTGCCAGATAGCAACCGAGTAATTCATGTTAGGTTCATATATCCACTCGTGTGTCCCATTCACCACTTTATAAAACTCTACATCTGAACCATACTCGCCGTTCGGATAGATGTAATGGATAAAGGTTAAAGTATCCGGAATAACTTTTGGCAGTGTATCTATAATGGGAACCGAATCGCAGCCATCGTGGGCTCTCCAGTAAGCAACTAAAACTTCAGGGTCCATGCCAAACATATCACCGGTGTAGTAAACTACCTGGTCGTTGGTGCCGTGGAAATGACAGGCAGGCACCACCCTGGTGGGATTGCAGGTTAAATAAGTACCTATAGTTCCCGAAACAGATGCAATTGCAGCAATCCGGTTATTTAATTCGCAACCCAAACGGTTAGTCATAAAGCCACCCATCGAAAAACCGGTGCAATACAACCGGGTTTGGTCCAGGTTATAATATGCCTGGGTTGAATCAATAATCGCATTCAAAAAACCAACGTCATCAACGGTAGGATTTAATTGAATTCCAAGATAGCCGGTGCCTGAATTCCATGCCGAATAACCGAAGGTAGGATCAGTTATAGCCTGAGGCACAGCAAAAATAAAATTACCGGTATCGGCCACCAGGTTCATATTGATTCCAATAAAATTGCTGATAGTATCTCCCAGGCCATGCAACACCAGCACAAAAGGCATAGGCTTTGTGCTATCGTAACTGCTGGGCACATATAAGTAATACTCGCGGCTCAATCCGCCATAAGTCCAGGTGTGCAATACATAATGCCCGGTAGCTTTTGAACTTAGCATTACCAAAGCAAAAGCAAGTAGCAGTAAATATTTCTTCATGTAAATTGTTTAGCTGATTCCACTCAAATAAAACCAATATTTGGCTGGATTCAAAGGCGGAGTATAAAGTATTAAGCATTGAGTATAAAGAATAAAGTATAAAGATAAATGCAGAATACACGACATTTGCAGGCTATCGTTGCATTTGTCTTTATACTTTATACTTTATACTCAATACTACTCCTAGCACTCAGGCAAGTTCAGCGGCACCTTAACCGCCAGGCCACCCTCAGCAGTTTCCTTGTATTTACTGCTCATATCAACCGCAGTATCCCACATGGTTTTAATCACCGCATCTAACGATACTTTCATTTGCTCGCCGTCGCCCTGCAAAGCAAGTTGGCTGGCCGTAATCGCTTTAATAGCGCCCATAGTATTTCTTTCAATACAGGGTATTTGCACAAGGCCACCAATCGGGTCGCAGGTCATACCTAAGTGGTGTTCCATAGCAATTTCAGCAGCCTGCATAGCCTGAGATTGCGAACCACCCAAACACTCCGTTAAAGCCCCGGCTGCCATAGCCGACGAAACCCCAATCTCTGCCTGGCAACCACCCATAGCTGCTGATATGGTGGAGCCCATTTTAAACAAGCAGCCAATTTGCGATGCGGTGAGCATAAATTTTACAATATCCTCATCACGGGTGTTTTTACCAAACATGTAGTAATACATTAATACCGCCGGTACTACACCTGCAGCACCGTTGGTGGGGGCTGTAACCACCCGGCCAAAAGCGGCGTTCTCTTCGTTAACCGCCAATGCAAAGCAGCTTATCCAGTTCATGATGCTGGTAAAATCGGTGCTTGATTTCCGGATAGCGTCTTCCCATTCTGTAAAGTTGCTTTCAGGTTTGCCCTTCAATAATTGGCGGTTCATTTTAGCTGCCCTGCGCACTACGTTTAAGCCACCGGGCAAAATGCCATCAGCGTGGCAGCCGCGGTAAATACATTCCTGCATTACGCGCCATATATTCAAAACGCCTTTAATTGTTTCTTGTCCTCCGCGCCATGCTTTTTCATTTTCCATTACCAGTGCCGATATGCTTATACCGGCACTCATACAATTCTGCAAAAGGTCGTCGGCATCGTTTACATCATATTTTAAGGTGATTGATTGCCTGGCTAAGGGGTCTTCGCCTTCTTTTACCACAAACCCACCGCCGACAGAGTAATAAGTTTCTTCCGTTTCTTTTCCGTCATTAAAAACTGCCTTTATTTTTAGTGCGTTGGGATGAAACACAAGGCTTTCTTTTTTAAGGAAAATAATATCGGTAGCCGGGTTGAAATCTATTTCGTTTACACCGCCCAGCTTTATTTTTTTACTAGTGCTGATTTGCTCAACAGTTGCAGTTAGCTTTGATGTATCAAAGGTAACCGGGTCTTCGCCGGAAAGGCCCAGCATAACCGCTATATCGGTGCCGTGGCCTTTTCCGGTCTTTGCCAAAGAGCCGTACAGACTTACCCGGATAGATTTGATGCTACCCATATCGGTTTCTTTCAAAAACCTTTCAGCCGCCCTCCACGGCCCCAAAGTGTGCGAGCTCGAGGGGCCAACACCTATCTTGAAAATATCAAAAACGCTTAATTGTTCTTTTGCCATATCGGTTCGAAATTAGAACAGTTTTTCTCTTTAAACAGTTTTGCTTGCAAATACAATCCTCATCCTAAGTCCTTCTCCCAAGGAGAAAGACTTTTTGGGCAGCTTTTATTTTCTGACCTATTCTAAAAAGACAGGCGCCATAGAACCCTCTCCTCCGGAGAGGGCAGGGTGAGGAGGTATTGCACTCTCTGCTATACAACGCTTCAACTTAAAGAACATCCGTTTCGCATAAATCGCACAGGGTATCAGCAAAATAGTTGCGTTTTTTGCCGTGTAAATTTTTGATTATGCAAAAGCTATTCTACTCTGTATTCCTGGTATTAACCATGCTGGCCTCCCCGGGGCAAAGCACTGTTAACATGAGCCTGGATGATGCTATCAATTATGCCATTAAAAACCAGCCCGCCCTGCAAAATTACCTGGTTGAACAAAAGATATCTACCGCTAAACGGCTACAGGCTATCTCAGAGTATCTGCCCAACATTGCAGGTAGTTTTTCTTTACAGGATAACCTGAACCTGCCTATTGTGGCCCTGAAATTCCCCAACCCGGTAACGGGGCTGGAAGAGAACCTGAAAATTCAACAGGGGCTTAAATACCAGGGCAACGGTGGCATTAACTTTAACGTGCCGTTGGTTGATGCCAATGTAATTGGCGACCTGCGCTATTCAAAAGAACATATTAAGCTTACCGACCTGCAATTACAGCAAGCGCTGATAGACCTGAAAGTGAATGTTTCAAAAGCTTATTACCTGGTGCTTTTAAACGCCGAGCGGCTTAAAAAGAACGAAAAGACCCTGGAGCGCGACCAGAAGGCCTACGACGATACCAAAGTTAAATTCGACAACCAGAATGCAGTAAAAACAGATGTAAGCAGGGCCTATCTTAATTTGCAGAATACCAAATACCAAACCAAGGTTTACCAGGATTCGGTGACGACCTCTTCCTCTAACCTGGCCCAGCTGATTGGCCTGCCTTTGGGCACCAGCCCGGTATTAACCGATGTATTGCCGGGCAACGCAGCAGAACTGAACCTGCCGGAATACCCCGACTATAAAGCTGCCGAACAGAACAGGATAGAATTAAAGACTGAAAGCATGCAGGAAAGCCTGAACAGGCTGCAACTAAAGAAAGTAAACTATGGTTACCTGCCAACCCTGTATGGCTTTGCCACTGCCGGGGGGCTGGGGCTTGATAACGACAACCTGTTTCAAAAAGGTGTTTGGGTAAAAGACAACTTTATAGGCCTTCAGTTAAGCGTTCCGATTTTTGACGGACTACAAAAACTGGCCATGGCACAGCAACAAAAACTGGCCATGCAGAAAAATGAGAATAACCTCAATAGCCTCCGCCAAAACATCAACTACCAGTTGCAAACCAGCGCGGTAAACTATGCCAACGCCTACGAAAACCTGAAACTGATCAGGGAAAACGTAAAGCTTGCAGAAGATATAATGGCTGATGTTAACGTACGCTACCAAAACTCACTGGCTTTATACCAGGAAGTGGTGGATGCCGAAAATACCCTCAAAGACACTGAATTTACCTACCTGCAGGCTATGTACACCTACCTTCTCGCTGAATTGGATTGGAAGAAGGCGAATGGGAAATTATAGGAGCATGTAGTTACAAAATATCAACCACAATATTGTAGGGGCAATCCCTTGCGGTCGCCCCTGGGCCGAATATCAGAAAACCCTGGTTTTTGTTTGAATGACGTACCCTGCTTTTTGAGCGGGCACTCACCATCATCAAATATTTAGACCATCTGGCATAAGGGGCGACCGCAAGGGATCGCCCCTACACCGGCGCTATTAGGAGTAGACATTAAAACCATCGGTTCTGGTTTGATTACTGTATACAAAACTGGCAACCGGGCCAATTTCTGTGATCAAGTCAGCTATCTGCACCTTTCCTCTTTACCTAATTATGCTGTGGAGTATGCCGGTTACTCTCTTAGAAGCTGTTTAAAATTAAACCCAAATGCAATTTAACACAAAGAGCACAA
>PMXD01000033.1 GCA_003165895.1 Bacteroidota bacterium
GTGAGTTTGTATTGGCAAAGTTTGAAGGATGAAAAGGGAAATTTGTCGTACACCCACCTTGACTATCCTTAACTTAACGACATTGATATAAAAATATTGACACCGCAAACAGGCTGGCAGTACTATATTTCGGTTTGTCTTTGTTGGAAACGATGTTTGAAGCCATAGCGTTTACATATACGCATGGTCCCTGTGGTCCTTCATATATTCCTTCTCAATCTTTCTTTTAACAAAGCCCGCTACGAATTTTTTGAAAGGGGTAAGTTCTTTCATCTTAGGATTGCTGCCATGTTTCTTATAACGATCGAAAAATGCCTTGGTAGATAGTACTGCAAAAGCAGCACACGTGTTGTGGTCGAGATGGGCGCTTAGGTTATTCAGCTTTATATCCTTTTTACCCAGGGCGGTTATACCATCATAAGCGGCAACGGAGTTTTTATAGTTTACCTCGCGGTCGCCTTCGCAAAAACATAATTGCACCGGTGCTTCGGGTTTCCAGTTGGTAAGGTTGTTTTCCTTCAGGCGTGCCAAAAACTTAAAATTGGGGTCGGTTTGAAATTGCGTTACCAGCTCGGGCTTTACAACCTCACTGGGTATATTGGGCATTACCTTATCCAGGTCGTCCATTGTTTTATTACGCACGGTGCCAAAGTATCCGGCCAGCAAAGTATCGTAAGGCGCTTTGAAAACCGAAAAAATATTATCTGTGTTCCAGATGTGATAAGCGGTTTGGTACGAAATAATTAAATAAGGCAAATAAAACGGGCGCGGGTACACCTGGAACATATACTTAGCCTGTTCGCCCGTCATATCATAAGCACCCGACATAGGTGAGGCTGCGGTTACCTTAAAACGCGGGTCGTGCTGTGCTTCAATATATTTTTGTGCGGCAAAAGAGGCATGCCCACCTTGCGAGTAGCCGGTTAAAAATATCTGGCCATTGGTTTCAAGGTTAATGGTCTTCTTAAATTCTTCAACTGCGTATAGCATATATAAAAATGCCATACCTTCGCTCCAGGCGTGCTGGTATAAGTGTTGTCCGTCGCCTTTGCCAATGCCATAGTAATCCGGGTACAGCGCTAAATAGCCATCGGTTGCAAACCCAAGGCAAATACCCTGCTGGCTGTCTTCATCGCTTATGTTGCGGCCTTTGCGTATTTCAGTACCATGGCCAAACATAAACGTAGGCGGTTTCTTTCCTTTTAGCTTTGGCACATATACAATGCCCGAGCAATTTATCCAGGTACTGCTGTCAATCCACGGCGCTTTGTAAATAATTTCGTAAATATCAACGTCGTTCCTTACCGGTAGGGCAATTTTGGGTATTTTGTGTTTCTTCCAGAGCGCGTTAATGGTTTCTTTGGTATGGCTTTTAACCAGCGTAGCACTTACCAGGTAAGCGTGGGGCGTATTCTTAAACGCAAAACTATTAAACATCAGCAATACCGACAGGGCCAGCGTAAGGGAGAATTTCATGAAGTAATTATTTGAGGTTTGAAAGGATTGGCATAAATACAAAAATAATAGCAGTATGCCCGTAGCAAACGCAATAATTCCATAAATATTTGACAATAAAAATTAGCAGAAATTACGCCGGTTGTATTGGTGATTAGACTTCTTCGGAAAATGATCCAACACCCAGCTCGTCCTCCCGCCCAAAGCGGCGGGACAGGCTGTCCTATCGGACACCCGTCTCTTTGAAAAAAAGAGAAGGGAATAGCCAATACAAGCGCGGACTTCAGATTTATCGAAGNNCATAAAAAATCAGCGTGCCCGGTATTTCAGAAAATAAAAAAAGGCCCGAAGGCCTTTTCTCTATTTTAGTATTAATGAACCTGTAATCGTCCTTTCTGTTTTTTTAGCTGGCCTGCTATAGTATGTAAAGCCAGGTCAGTACTTTCTTCAAATGTTTTAGAGGTTTTTGCCACAAACAACGTTTTGCCCGGCACCGAAACTTTAATTTCTACAATTTTATCTTTGATANNCATAAAGAACATTTTAAAAGGTGAAAAAATGATTCCGGTTTCTAAGGTATACAAATATTAACCGAAACTTAAAGAACTGTTACGAAATATTTCGGGAAAGGTTAACGCAACTTCCGGACTATCTATTTTTAGGGCCGGTTTAGATTGGCTAATATGCTATTTCATATACCATTGTTAACGGCTGGCAGGCAGTTAATGTTTTAACATCCGGGCATTACCTATATATTTTTTACAAAATTTACCCTGTTTAGCTGGTTGGGGCATTGCCCATAAATGTTCGGAAGAAATTTAGGTGTGCCTTTACGGCCAATGTTCCGACCCCTTCCGTCCCCGAAACNNGAAACGGGGAAACCAGGGCAGAAAGGCAGACCCAAAAGGCGAAGCGGTTCTCCCGTTTCGGGAGTTAGAGGGTTTGCGTAGGTGCATTTTCAATCTTCCGAACAGCTATGGGGCATTGCCCAATCAGTGGTAAATAGTTTTCATCCTTTTAAAGTAAGCCTCAACATCCCAGTTTAGGTCATCCTCTGTTGGCTTATAAGCTATAAATTCAGGGTCGTTTTTATCAGTGCGCAAAAATGGCCGGCCATTTTGATAGGTTACTTCAAACCGGGTATCGCCCGATTTTATTTTATCCAACACTATTTGCGGGTAATCGCCCCACTTTTGGGCATCGTACGGGGCTAAAGCGTGGGTAAATTGCCGTATAAACCTGTATTTAATGCCTAGGGGTTCGGTGGTATGCATTCTGTCCAATGCATAAGCCTGCTTAAATCGGGCAAAGTCGGCTACATCTTCAGGCACCGGCTGGCCCTGGTCTTTATACTTATTTACCTCATTGCGCCATTCAAAGTAAAAATACCGGTGCAAAAGGTTATCGGCAGATTTAAGGCCCGACAGGTGAAAATAATACTGATTGTTTTCCTTTACCTGCTGGTAATAAAACGGCACCCTGATGGCATCAAATTTTCCGTACTCTTTATAAAAAATGTCTTTGCCAAAGCTTATTAAAATAGGCTCACCGGGGTCAATTACCAAATCGGCATTGGCATAGGTATGGTTCAGGTCGCCCATCAGGTTGGTGCGCGGAAGTTGTATGGCCCGGGGACGAGGGTCCTTCAAAACCTTTTTTCTTAATTCCCGCATGTCTCCGGGGCCCGAGGTTTTGCAAACCATATCGGCATCCCACCTTAAATGCCACTGGCATAGGGTGTGTTTAAGGCCCGCCTCGCGGCAGTCGCCCAGCAACGCTCCGGGCATTTCTAAAACATCAACCCGCAGTTTGCTGCCGTACTTCTCTTTAAAGGCATACATTATTTTCAGGGTATCGTCAGTAGAGCCATTATCAATGCAAATTACCTGGTCTGCCACTTCAATCAGGCTTTCAAGGCACATACCAATAGTATACTCTTCATTTTTGGCTGCGACTACAGCCGATATGCCGGGTTTTAAAGGCTGGCCCGAGCGGGTTACCCGTATTTTATTTTTAAGTGGAAGATAATAAAACAGGTAGGAGAGAGGCAAAAGCACCTTTCTTACAATTTGTTTAACCAGGCCTTTAATTTCAGAAACAGACATCAGTAACTATTTAACCCCCGGGTATTAACTTGAATAAATATTCATTTGCTTCCAGAAAATAATAACCACACCCAGCAGTATAAAAGACCCGCCAATAAAAGTGGTGGTGGTAAATTCTTCGCCAAACATAAAATGGCCTGCCAGGGTTAAACCGATAACGGTTAGCGAGAAAAATATAGCGCTGACAATACCCAGCGGAATACTTTTCAGGCTTTCAGTAAATAAATACGAGTTAATAAGCCCGAATACCAGCCCTATGGCAAAATAAGTCCAGAATTTAACGGGGGTCTTTTCATTGAGCGCCGAAAATTTAAAGCCTATGTTTGTAAGTACATTAAAAGCCACGGCAGCAAACAGGATGATGTATTGCATAGGTTATGTTTTGGAACCAAGATATTAAAAAATGCCGGGGCTGCTAATTTTTGAAGGGCCTGTAACCCGTTTTGTTAACTTTATGAACCTTTGGTAAATAGTTTTGTTTATGAAAAGCTTTATTAAGCTGGTGTTGCAAAGTATTGCTCTACTATTTTACATTTGTTGGTAATACCAATTTTTGCCTAAAAGCAAGAAATGCCAAAAACGGTTCTAAACTTACAGCAATAATTGAATGAGAACACACACCAAAGAAACCCAAACTGAATTAACCCCTGAGTTGGCCCTTGACATATTAAAAGAGGGTAACGCAAGGTTTGTAAATAATGTAAAAGCACACCGCGATTTATTAGAGCAGGTAAATGATACCTCAGCGGGGCAATTTCCCTTCGCCGCAATTTTAAGCTGTATTGATTCAAGAACTTCTGCCGAGTTAATATTCGACCAGGGCCTGGGGGATATTTTCAGTATCCGTATAGCAGGGAATATTTTAAATGAGGATATTTTGGGTAGTATGGAATTTGCCTGTGAAAGTGCGGGTTCAAAATTGATTGTAGTACTGGGCCATACCAAATGCGGGGCTATTGAGGCGGCCTGCAATAATTCGGTCCACGGAAAGTATATTACTAACCTGCTGAGTAAAATAAAGCCTGCTATTGAGCTTGAAACCGAAACGAAACTGAACAGAAACAGCGGCAATAAATTATTTCTGCAAAACGTTACGGCTAATAATGTTTTTATAACCGTTCAACAGGTAAAGGTGCAAAGCGAAATACTGAGAGAGTTAGAAGCTTCGGGACAAATAAAAATCATTGGGGGCCTTTATGACCTCGATACCGGCCATGTTACTTTTTACAATGGCGACTAAGCATTAGACCTCTTTCATAATTCAACATTTCCCTCTCC
>PMXD01000367.1 GCA_003165895.1 Bacteroidota bacterium
CACTGATATAATCGGAATTTTTGATTTTGGGTAACTCATCTTCATAATGCACCATTTCAACAACAACACTTTTTATTTTTTCTATCAGTATGGCTTTTCTGTCCTCCAATAGTACGAGCCCATAATTCAATAAAGCGGTTCTTAATTGCTCCCGTTGTATAACAGAAATATCCTCTTTTAAGTCAACCTGGCCCAGATCTACCTGGTTATAAAGCAGCCCCAGGTTTGCCAATACTGACTTCACTACCAATTTGCAGCGAATAGTTACCATGTTTTTGATGAACAGTTTCATAACGTTACTTTTAGGTCAAAAGTCGCGGGCCAGCCATGTGTAGGGGCGACTCAGTTAATTATTGAATAGTAAAAAAACGGCGCTTACTGCAAATATTAAATGACACTTAGCAATACAAAAAATGATTAAGGTCACTTAGAATATGTTATAACAAATATCTATCATGCCTGATGCATTTTATAACTCATTAAACACTTCATAGCTGTTTGCCTCAGTCCATTTATCCAAAATCCTTTGTTGGTAAAACATGCGCTATTAATTCAAATACCTGCTTTTCGCGCTGGCTTAATATTGTAAATTCGCGGGCAGGATGGTTTTTATTAATTGCCGGAATAATATTATAACCTTTGGGTTTTGGAACAGGCCAGGAGTTTCCGTTATTCTTTTTTGCATCCTTCTTTATTGATTTTCCCTTTGCCTTAACGTAGTTGAGGTTTTGTTTATTGGCCTGTTTATCAATTAGAGCGTTCATAGCAATGTTATTTAGTTTTTAACTTAACAGCGGACACTTTTTCATGAAATCCAACCGGTATTCCATAACAAGAGGGCAGGGAACGACGGGGGGCCTCGTTCCTTTGTGTGAGCCCATCTTGTTGTATGCTTTGTTGATTTTTTGCTTGCTTTTTACCGGCCCCGGCCACAGTGGGATTTCTTCTCTATAAATTATGCCGGTACTAAATTCCACTCCATTTTTTCTCACAATATCCCCCAATGATTTAGCGCAGCGCATTTCTGAAAAGCGCATAATATCAAACCTTTCAGGGGTAGGGGTAGCTATACTGTTAAGTTGATTCCTGTTCACAATAAATGTTGGTTATGCTTTTTGTAAATTGTTGCCGGTAGCAGCGCCGAAACGCTATCATGAAACAAATGTATTGATAGATATATTTGATAACGACGTATTTTTACTGATTTTTAAAATCGCGTAATTGTACGCAGTTTTTTCTGGGTCGCCCGGAGTGCTCAGATTAGATAGGTTTTCTGGTTGCGCTGTCCTATTCATGTACTTTGGGAGTTAGATATATATAGGTTTCCGGGCTTATTATCAGAAGCAAATGAGTGTCGCCTGGCAGGTTATCACCTTTATACCATTCGGGCTATTCTCTATATGGCATACAATAAAATGAAAAAATAGCCCGTGGTCGGACAGGGTAGTAGTTACCAAAAGTTCGATAAGTCGACATGAAAGGGTACTAAGAGGGGGTTCTTCTATTTGAAGCACTCCCTTCTTCATTTATCGCAATACCGTAACACTCCCCTTATAAACCCGAGGGGCCATTTTCTCTTCCCCCACAACGTTGAGCTTAATTTCGTAAACAAAAACCGCCGGGCCTACAGGCTTGCCCTTAAAAGTGCCGTCCCATTTAAACTGAATATCGTTTGAACTGAACACCATCTCTCCTGCCCTGTCGAAAATTTCAACTGAAAGGTTTTGTATGGCTTCAAGGTCGCCGTATATCTGGAAAAAATTGTTGTAACCGGTTCCGTTAGCAATGATGGTGTTAGGGATAAAGATATTTAACACAGGGTCTGCCAAAACTTTGCCTGTGGTGGTATCCTTGCAAAAATTGTTGTAGGCAACAAGGGTAATATTATATAACCCCGCAGTGATATAACGGTGGACGGGATTAACATCATAAACCGAGTCGCCGTCTCCAAAGGTCCACCAATACGATAAGGCGCTGGTGCTTTGGTTGAAAAAGTAAAATGGCGCTGAAACATCTGCCTCGGCAGGATTAACTGTAAACTTTGCAATGGGCGCCGGTAACACAGTAACCTGCATATTGCCGGAAACATTGCTACATGTAAGGTCGCCATTATTCATGGCATTAAGCCACAAAGTATAAGTGCCGGTATCAGCCGTATTAAAGTTAATCTGACCCACAGAACTGGTAACCAGCTGGCTATCGTTGCCCAGCACAACATGCCAAACGTAGGTAGTGTTGTCTGCAACTGTATCCACCTTTATCTGAAGCAGGGTACGCTGGCAAACAGCAGTATCAACAAAAAAGGAGGCGCTTGGAGATAGCGTAACCGGCAAGGTGAAGAACTGGGTATCTGAAGCGCAAAAATCATTTCCAATCGCATATAACCAACCATAGTAAACCCCTGCATTGGTATACGTGTGCGTGGCGTTCTGCAAAGTGCTGTAGGTGCTATCTCCAAAGTCCCACATATAAAATACCGGGTTGCCCAAAATGGCGTTTGCATTAAAATCAGCCAGGTGGCCGGTGCACTGGCTGTTGGTTATTACCGGCGTTACCAACGGCCGGGGCTTAATTACAACCTGCTGCGATGCAGAATCGGTCATGCAGTTACAACTCATAGTCAGCCAGACGGTATAAGTTCCGGGTTGAATATACGTATGGCCAACAGTTTCACCGCTTTGTGCCAGGGTATCCTGCCCATCGCCGAAGTTGTATATAAGTGTGCAATAATTACGGCCGCAATCTGTAAAGTTTACTTTTTCGCCCTGGCATACGGTAAAGCTATCGGGCAAAAAACATACGACAAAATTGACCGGGTGCACGGTAACGCTATCGGTAAAGCTATCGCAGCCACAGGAGGCGGAGCAAATAACCAGCTTAAAACGGTAAACCGAATCAACACTATCGGCTGTAAGCAACATTGCGGCGGGCAAGCTATCGTTAGAAAGCAGATTTCCGTTCAAATACCAGGTATATGTTAAACTATCGCCCCGCGAGTTATTAGCGAAGGCAACATGCATTGGGCTGCAATTGGCCTGGTAAATAAGCCCAAACAACGATTTGGTTTGGGGCAAAGCGCTGATACTGTCACTTTGACTTATACTTCCACATTGTGGCGAGGTGACGGTAAGGTTTACGATATAACTAACTATATTATAAAGCGTATCGCGCACTAAAATAGCAGGCGGGGTTAAAGTTGTATCGCCGTTATAAACCCAATAATAAATATTTTGCGGTACCAAGGTGTCGGTTAATACCGGAATTACAATAGTACTGTCGCAAACTGCGGCTGGCACTGTAAAGTTAGCCACTGGCAAGGGTAAAACACGCACAGAGTCGGCTATATTGACGCTGCAACCCAAGGTGTCGGTTATTTGAACCAATACATTTTGAAGCCCCGAAGTGTTATAAATATGTGATATTGAATCGCTGGTAAATAAACCTGTACCATCGCCAAAATTAAGCTTGCTTACCTGGCTGGTATCGTTATTTACAAAAACCGCAGCCGTCTTGGCACATACCGTATCGCTAAGTGTGAAAGAGACCACCATAGCCGGGTAAATTTTAATATAGCCGGTATCAACATAAGTACAACCCTGCACCACGTCAGTGTACGAATAAGTGTAGGGGTGCATCCCCGGGCCTGCTGCATTGCCATCCATTTGGCCGTTTATAACATACATACCGCTGAAAGTTCCTCCGGCAGGCGAACCTGTTAAGTTTATCAATCCGGGTGAAGCGCAAAAAGAACTGTCCAACCCCTGCGCAGGGGTTCCTTTGCCGGTTACTTTAAAGGTAACGCTGTTGCCACATACAGGAGTATATACAAAATTGTAATCCTTTACCGAATCAATGTAGGCGGTATCGCTTGTAAGGATAATACCATCCAGAGAAATAGTGGTGCCTGCAAAAACCGGAAGCAGGTAAACCGATTGCAAACAAACCGAAGTATCGGGCGGCAGATTAAAAACCATATGGGGCAGCAGGTTAAAAGTATCCGTTACCACCACCAGCGTATCGCAGGTGCTGAATGATGTATCCATAACAAAATACTTTCCGGCATGGGGTAAATTAACCGGTGTTGAAGGCACCCCGGTACCGATGTAGTAAAACAGAACCCCGGCGGTATCCGAAATCGTAAAATCATTGGTTTGCAGGTCGGAGGGGGTGGAATAAAAACTGTCAAGGATAATTTGGTTAACCCCGGTATAGCAGGTATCCGGAATTCGAATGTGCGTCATGGTAGTACCGCTTTGAACGACTATGGTGGTATCCACAAAACAGGCGCCTGAGGAAAAGAAAACTGTGTAAGTACCGGGTGTGCGGAAGATTAACTCAGGATTTGAACTCTGAGGGCCCAAAACAGTATCATCAGGAGGGCCGGGCGATATAAACGTATTTAAATTGGTACCGTTTTCGGCTATAATATGAACATCAACCGGGTTGCCGGTGCACAGATGCGTTATTTGGGGAATGATAAGTGTGTCAATACGCTGTATGGTCAGTTTTAAAGAATCGGCTTCGGTACCACATTCGTTAACCGCGGTCAAAACCATCACGTAGGTACCGGGGGCGCTGTAACAGTGGGTTGGGCTTAAATAATAGCTGAACGGAGTATTTAGCACTGTGAAAGGCTGGCTGGTATCGCCATAAGTCCAGGTGTAGCTGGTTGAGTCGGTTTGCCAGTAGGTATTGGTACATGAAGTATCCAAAGGCAGGTTAATACAGCTTCCCGAACATAAAACTGCATCGTGATATGGGAATTTTACCCTTGGCTTAAAGCGAAACGAAATGGAGGTTGATTTGAAGTTAAAGCTGAAGCCGTTACCCGCACAATGTTTATAAAAATTGGCCTGGATAATACACTGAATACCCGGGTAAGGATCTCCGCCCGGGCAGTCGTCGGGTGGTGGGAAATTATAGTTGTGGGTGATATTGAAAGCAGTGTCAGGGTTCAATATCAGGGTATCCTGTCCATCGCCAAAGGTTATGCAAATTGAATCAACCGGAATATCGGAGGTTAAGTGCATAAGAACCGTACTTTTAAAGCAAGCCGGACTGGGAGTAATTACTGTAATGCCGGGGTTAATATCGCCGCAAATAGTACTGGCGGGTAACATAGTGCATTGCGCATAATTATTTAATCCGGTAGCGAGGGCCAGCAAGAGCAGTGCAACTATTTTAATATCCCGGCCCCACTTAAACATGCCGCATCATTTTTCACTCAAATATTTGTTACCCGATTTTCCGTTTCCGTCTGTCGGATAAACTGTAACCCAATTTCACCAATGGTTAAAGCTTCCCGGGGTGAAGCGTTTTCCCGTTTGAATAATAACAACTATGCCTTATAACTGGTTTAAAAAACCGCATACCTTTTAGATTCAAATATGCTTCAGGCGAATAACAGCTAAATTAAACCAAAGAAACGCGCAGCTGCTTAACCCTGTTATAACAGCAATAAGATGTTTTAAGATGTATTCAGACTGTTTCTGTCGATAAATAATGGCAAATGGCCAAAAGCAAGCCATAGTTATGTAAAGCAAATACCGGGCTTAACATCAACACAAGGCTATGAAACTGAAAATAAGATAGCAATGTGTACCAAGGGCATTAGGTTTCTGTATGCCCCTGCGTTTAAAGGTGCGGATTTGCGCAGAAGTTTAAAATTAAATCCAAATGCNNATCCTGGTAATATCATGCGGTGTTACCTTTAACAGTTTCAGCATTTCAAGCATATCGTTGGTTTTTTCCCATTGCTCCAGGGTCTTTTCAACTTCTTCAATAAAAAAGTTGTACCGGTCAATAACTGTATTGCATACCCCAATAAATTCGGTTTGCTTTCCGGTCATGTCGCCCAGCGAAGCCAAAAATGCCTGCTCGTCATTGTCATATTGCTCAAAATCCAGCGAATAATTTTCGTTGCTGTCAAACAACTCCCTGAACTCCTTGTACTCTTTAAAAATTTCAGCCAGCCTCTCGTCCTTAGTATCCAGGGGCACGAATATCTGAAACATGCTGCTGCTTTCAGCCGCCAGGTGCTCAACATCTGCGTTAAAGGCGGCAATCAGGCGCTTAAACTGAATCCCCTCAACGATTACATTGTCTATCTCCGCTTTGTCAGGTATCATCCGGTTTAATAAGGTTCTTGCGCTGTTGCCCAGGTGGGTCATCCGGGTTTTTATAGCCCTGAAACGGGTGATTACTTTTTTAATGTGTTTATCGTGCTCTTCGTACTGATGTTGCACTGAATTGTATTCCTCGCATATTTCTTTTACAAAATTATGAAGGGTGGTATAACGGTCAAGCATCTCTTCTTCAAAAGGATGAAAGGGCGTCATCTCATCATAAATCAACTCTATTGTTCTCAGCGGGTGTTCAATTTTCTTGTTTGCCATATACCTTACGTTTAATGAGTTTAAGGTAATGGCAAATAAAAGGTTTGTCAAGCTAAATGTTTCACTAAATACAAACTTTACAACAAGGTCTGCACTGTAAAAGCTTTAATTAAGCAAAAAAGAATGTATGCCACAGGTAAAACCTGCATTTTTTATGCAGCCAGCTTGTTTTTGGGAACCACTTAATTGTAAAAATAATATAAAGATTAAAGTGCCATTAAACCTTTTAAACGTTGCAACATCATAGTATCATAAATCAATTGTTATGAAAACTACATTTTTCAAAATCGCGGTTATCCTTTTACTGAGCTTTACTTTAGCGCAAAACTCAGAAGCCCGCGGCCGCTTTATTTACCGCGCCTGTGCCCCACGCTTTTGCGCTGCACCGGTTTATTGTGGCCCACGTTATGCTCCTGCACCTTATTATGGCCGCGCGGTTGTTCCCGGCCATTTTATAATTGACCGCTGGGGAAGAAGGGTTTGGGTTCGTCCGTTTTACAGATAATTGTATCCTGCCCTATATAGTAGGTGCAAGCGCCTGAACGACTTTTCGTTCGGACGCTTGTTTTGTCAGCAGTTATACACAATCCCCCCTTGCCCAACCGTTAGAATATCTTAAATGCGCTAACATTTAACACAAGGATTAGTATATTGCCCAAAATTTATTCCTCCAGCCATGGTCAAAACCATTTGTATATTTTCATTGCTGATTGTATTTGTAATTACATCCAACTCATGCAAAAAAACCACGGAAAATGAGTTGGTAAATGGTCTTTGGCAGCTTAATACNNCGTTAATGTTGACACCTCAGCGTCAAATTACCTGGATGTATTTCCAAATTTTGCCGGATGCAGCAATTGCGCCTATAAATTATCTTTCCAGGAGCAGAACATAGTTATAGGGTACTATATATCAAACGACAGCATTATTCACATTGCAACTGGCACCTGGACCGTGCCTGAATATACCCAGGTAACTATTAAGGTAGATAACTTTATTGATGGCACTTTTACTATAACCCGGCCCGGCATTGACCATTGGATACTAATCAGCAACCAGAATCACATAGCCGCGTTTGATAACGGGGTAAACCCTCAGTTTGATACTACTTATACCAAGATTGATATGATTAAACTGTAATTATTTTTTCTGCACTTCGTATTGCTGCACTTCTTCGTGAAAAAACTCAAGTTTAACGCCCGCAGTTTTAAACATCTCTTCGCTTTCTCCCCCTGCATGGTATTTGCGCTGGCAAACTACTTTTTTAATACCGCAATTGATAATTAACATAGCGCAAACGCGGCATGGGGTCATCCTGCAGTATAAAGTAGCACCATCCAGCGGCACACCTCGTTTGGCAGCCTGGCAAATAGCATTCTGCTCGGCATGTACCGTTCTTACACAGTGTTCGGTTACCGAGCCGTCTTCATGTATGGTCTTTTTCATTTGGTGGCCAACCTCGTCGCAATGGGGCAGTCCAACCGGCGAGCCCACATAACCTGTAACCAGTATCTGGTTATCCTTCGCTATTACACAGCCACTTCTGCCCCGTCCGCAGGTAGCACGCTTGCTAATGCCGTCCATAACTTCCATAAAATACTCATCCCAGGTGGGCCTTACGTATTTTGTATCCTGTGTTTCGCTCATAATCAGGGCTTTTAATTACTATATTTTCGCCAAAACCTCATCAATTTGCCTGTATAACAAATCAAAACTGCCATTGTTGAAAAACCTGTAATCAGCCAGTTCCATACAGGCCGACAGGTTCTGCTTATTAGGGTCAGTATTGGTCATTTCGCGATTTTCATTTTCAACAAAAACGACAAAACTTATTTTATCTGTTTCAGAGGCCCGCTCAACAATACGCTCGTACCTCAGGCGCTGGTCGGCATCTACCGCAAACAAAGTAAAGTTGCCCTTGCTGTGCAGCGAATTTACTTCGCCTACGGTTCTTATGCTTTCAATAATACAATCTACACCGCTTTCTTTTGCGGCCCGGTATAACTCTTCGGCAATAAAACTAGGCGTATTTTGTGCGCGCAACTCATTGGCTACCGCTACCAGGGTATCCCTGTTTACCTGGCCATTCCTTTCTTTGATAATCCTGCTCAGGTATTCGCGAACAGAAAAATGCTGAAATTTATGATGCATGGTAAGATAGTCAACAATAGTGCCTTTACCCGCGCCTAAAGTACCTGTTATGCCTATTATCTTCAATCAGAATGATTTTACGTAAAAGTAAAGACTTATACCATTAGCCCTATGTTGTGTGAATAACTTGGATACAGTTGTGAAAAACCATGACCTTCAGGCATTAATCAAAACCATTTCGCACGGAGTTGAGCAGCCGAGAAATACATGATGCTATCAATTGACTGTTAATCTTTGCCTGCACACTTATTTCTCATTTATCCTACATTTACGGCCATGAAAATGAGGACAGGAGGTTTGGTTGTAGTGGGGGTGCTTTTAGCCGTGTTGTATGTTTTAAACCGGAAAGATGTTGAAGTGGTTTCCATGAAACCCTTTGCAGTGCGCCCTATTTCAGCTTCGGGCGGCGAATTGAGCGGGGTAATTGTGCTTAACAATCCCAACCTGCTATCGTCAACCATTAAAACCGTACATGAGAAGTTTTATTTAAATGGGATATTACTGGGTATTTTAGATAATGAAATCAGCCAGGGTATACCTGGCATGAAAGAAACGGAGTTTCCGGTAAGTATCCGGTTCAGTAATTCAGATTACCAGAAAGGTTTGGATGCAGATGCCGAACACCATTCAGACACTATAGTTATGGTAAGCGGCGATATTGAGTTTCAAAACCTATTCAAATCAGGAAAAGCTGAAGTAAAACAATCGGCGGCAATCAAGCATGAAAAACCATAATACTTTTCTCTTCGTCTTCTTCTTATTATGGTGCTTTTTATCCTCCTGCAAAATCGTTGCGCCATCGTTTAGAACGGTAGACAATATCAGGTTTGAGCGCCTTGACCTTAAAGGCTTAAAGCTGGGCGCAGATGCACAATTTCACAATCCTAACCGGATTAAATGCAAAATTGTAAATGTGGAAATGAATGTGGTATTAGACGAAAAGCTGATAGGTGTGTTAGGTCAAAAGGCCGACGTGGTAATTAAAAAGAAGAGCGACTTTACCGTTCCGCTGGGCGTGCTTATTAAACCCGAAGGAACAGTTCTTGAAGACATTAAAACTTTCTATAAAATACTGACCGACCGGCCCGCGCAACTATACCTGGTTGGCCAGATTAAAGTAAAAATGATGGGCATTAAGTTTACTGTGCCTGTTAAATACCGGCAAATACTTAAAAGGTCCGACTTTAAGAACTAATGATTTCATAGCCGCAAAGGCGCTATTAAAAATTACAATTAAATACAATTTTTAACGCAAAGACGCAAAGTTTGCAAAGATGAATACAAGAGAAATACCTTTAACATGATTCATTTGGGTGCATAACATATTGTCTCTCCCCGGCAACTACGCACCAACCCCGAAAGGGTAAGAGAAACCCTTTCGGGGTGATCGCAATAATTTGTATTTACTCCAAAACAATTATAACTTTGGAGTAAACCCAAAATCAACATCCCATGGCTTTACGATTCCTGAAGTATGGCTCTGTTTATTTCAGCATAACAGTTATTGTGGTATCGCTTATTCTCGGCGGGGTCTGGGTATTTGTGGCACCCATTTATGTGTTCGTTATGATCCCCTTACTTGAACTGATATTACCGTCATCGGAAACTAACCTGGATAAAGTTGAAGAAGAAGTAGCCAAAAAAGATATTAAATACGACCTGATGGTTTGGAGCGTGGTGCCGTTGCAATACGCCCTGCTGTTTTTCTTTCTGAACCGTGTTGGCGATGGAAGCCTGACCTGGTGGGAAATTACCGGTATGGTATTTTCGTTTGGCATAGCTTGTGGTGTGCTGGGCATTAATGCAGCCCATGAGTTGGGCCACCGCAATACCTGGTACGAGCAAACCATGTCGAAAATGCTGTTACTTACTTCGCTTTATTCGCATTTTTATATTGAACATAACCGCGGCCACCATAAAAATGTTTCTACCGATGAGGACCCGGCATCATCGCGGTACGGTGAAACCCTTTATGCTTTTTTTATAAGGTCTGTAAGGGATAGTTGGTTTTCGGCATGGCATTTAGAGAGTGAGCGGTTAAAGAAAACCAACACCCCATTCCGGAGCGTTAAAAACGAAATGCTGGTGCTTCAAATTCTGCAGGTTTTGTTTGTGGCTATAATATGCGCTGTATGGGGGCTGAAAGTAATGCTGTTATTTATTGCTTCAGGCACTATTGGATTTCTGTTACTTGAAACCGTTAACTACATTGAGCACTATGGGCTGAAAAGAAGAAAAATTGACGATGCTTATTACGAAAAAGTAATGCCGGTTCACTCATGGAACTCCAACCACGCCATTGGCCGTATTATGCTATTTGAACTCACCCGCCACTCAGACCACCATTACATGGCATCAAGAAAATACCAGGTACTGCGCCATTATGATAACAGCCCCCAAATGCCAACTGGTTACCCTGGTATGATGGTTTTATCCCTTTTTCCACCGCTGTTTTTCAGCGTAATGCATAAGCAGATACGCAAATACAAGGAAACGGTTGGTGGAGAAGCGCTGGCGTGAGTCAGTTTACAGTTTCCGGTTTACAGTTTACAGTTGAATACCAATACTAACTACTATACCTGTGTTTGCCAGGGCAATCGGGTCTAACTTAAATTATCGGGTTATCTTTCTTTCGTAATGTCAATAGGCGGCACCTCTGGTGCGCTATGACTCACATTGTGTTTTACTATAAACAGACGGCTCCTAATGGAGCGTTTTTATGTATTCTTTAGTTGAATTCGCGTTCCAGCGGAACCGCCTGTTTATAGAAGTAATTACAATTATCGTTGCGCACCATAGGTGCCGCCTTGAATCTTTGTATCAGGGCAAAAATATTTTTAGACCCGATTGCCCTGCTGTGTTTGCCTTTAAACTGCAAACTGTAAACTGAAAACTGTATGTTAGCAATCTAAATTTCAAAACACCATCAATAGCCATGAAATACATTAATCCTGCCTTCTTTAAATTCTTTGATCATCTGTCGAAGAACAATAACAAAGATTGGTTTGATGCCAACCGCAGCACTTATGAAGAAGAAGTAAAAAAGCCTTTCAGAAAACTAGTGGAGGACCTGACAGAAAAACTGGCTAAGGACCTGCCGGAAATAAACCGCGAAGCATCTAAATCCATCTTCCGTATTAACCGCGATATCAGGTTTGCGCTGGATAAATCGCCGTACAAAAACCACGTAGGTGCTGTATTTAGCCGAAACGGGACTAAGGACGCTGATTATCCCGGCTTTTATATGCATTTTGGTGGTGAGGATATTATGGTTGGCGGCGGTAAATATGAGGTATCGAAAGAGCAACTGGCCAAAATAAGACAAGAGATATTTTATAATAACAAGGAATTTAAAAAGCTGTTGGGTGACAAAAATTTTGTAGAAAAATTTGAAACCCTTCAGGGCGATAAAAACAAAGTCCTCCCCCCTGATTATAAAGAGTTTGTTAAGGAACAACCACTAATTGCCAATAAACAGTTTTGGTATATGGCCAAACTGAGCAGGAAGGAAGCTTTGAGTGACGATGTAGACAAAATCATCCTCTCCCATTTTAAGGCAGGCTATAAAATGAATAAGTTTTTATGGGATGCGATATCGGCTTAACTGCCAATACAGTTTCGCACGGAGAGTAAATACAGAGAAATACAAAAAAATGAAGCATGAAGAATTAACAGCCAGGATTATAGGCATTTGTATTAAAGTGCACGAAATACTGGATCCCGGTTTGTTGGAGTCAGTTTATGAAGAAGCTATTTGCTACGAATTAGATAAAGCAGGAATTTTTTATAACCGACAACAGGGTATTAAAGCCAACTACGGGGAAGTAAAACTTGATATAGGATTTAGGGCTGACATAATTATTGAAAATACGCTTATAATGGAATTAAAATCCGTTGAAGCCATCGCCCCGGTTCATCCGAAAACTTTATTAACTTATATGCGGTTAACAAATCTCGAAATAGGTTTGCTGATAAACTTCAATGTGGCACTTTTAAAAAATGGCATAACCAGATTGGTGGATGATGAATGGCAGAATAGAAACCGGAAAAATAATCCAAAAGAAAGCAAAACCTAATCCCATAAATTAAATGTATTTCTCGGCTGTTAAACTCCGTGCGAAATTGTATTTGAAAATTGAAGCTTAGTATCTATGAAATTATTGCTTGTTGTTGCCTCATTAAACGATATACAACCCCTACTTGAACAACATCAAATAGCGCCCATTGCAAATGACACATTAAAATTTGTGCATTCGTTTAAGGCATTACATCACGAAGTAGACTTGCTTGAAACCGGGGTAGGGGTTTATCAAACTACTTATAAAGTAACCAAAGCTTTATCGGCGCAAAAGTATCACCTGGCCCTTAAATTAGGTTTTGCCAATGCGTATAAAGAAGAAACAGCTATTGGCGATGTATTGAACATTGTAAACGAAAAGCCCGGCGATTTTGGAATGGTGGTCAATAACGAATGGAAAGACTATTACGACCTGGGCCTGATAAACCGGGAGGATGCACCGCACACACGGGGTGGCCTTATTAACCTGACAAATGCTTACATGAACGTTTTTCTGCCATTTAAAAAGGTGGTGGGTGTTTCGGTAAATCATTACGCCAATGCCTCGGCCGTTCGGGAGAGAAAAGACAAATACAGGGCAGATTGCGAAACCGGCGATGGCGTGGGCTTTGTTTATCCCTGCCTTTTTGAAAAGCAACTGTTTTACCAGTTATGTGTAATTGAAAGAAATCTTGTAACCGGGCAGGAAAATTTTAATCTTGCAAAGCAAAAGCTAAACGAAACGCTAACTGACCTTATTCAAAAACTGTAACATGGCTGATAATACCCAACTGCTTGAAACCTACCGCGCCAACCGCAAAGTAACCGATGCCGAATTTTTAAAAATGGTTAACAGCCCGTTTTTGTTTAACCTCTATTTATTAGGTAAACTACCCATGGGTTTTATTGCCGGTTTAAAAGTAAAATCGTGCAGTGTTGAGCAATGCCAGATAACCGTACCTTACAGGTATATGAACCAAAATCCATTTAAGTCTACATATTTTGCAGTGCTGGCTATGGCCGCTGAAATGAGCACGGGCATGCTGGGGGTTATTGCGACGAACAAGTCAAAACCATCCGTATCTATGCTGGTTACCCACCTGGAGGCCGACTTTGTAAAGAAAGCCACCGGCCTTACAACTTTTACCTGCACACAGGGCAAAGAGCTTACTGCCAAAGTTGAGGAGGCCATATTAACCGGCCAGGGAACTACCTTTGAAGCATTAAGTATTGGCACATCAGAAAAGGGAGAAGAAGAAGCCCGGTTTAGGGTACAGTGGAGTTTTAAAGCAAGGTCCTGGTGATTTAGCCATCGCATTTACCAATACAAACCCCTGATTTGCTGCAACCTGTTGCATTTATGTAACTCCCTGCTTATAGGTATTTTTTGGATGTTGTTGCGACCGACAACCTGCATAAAGGTTAAACTACTACTTTCGTTTAAACTTAAAAGAGAACAACCTCCTACCCTTCATGAAAAAGAAATTCCGCCGCTGCGATATTTTGGTTATCGCCTTTGCAACTTTGTTAGTGGTCGTTCTGAAGCTTTTGCTGCCCAGGTAACAAAATATCCTTAAATCTTCTCCAGCACAATATTGATTTTATTAAAATCGGCTGAGGCGTTGATTACTTTACGGAAGTCCTCAAACACTGATTTAGGTAGTTGTATGATTTTATAATACTCGGTAATATTAACCGTAAGCAAGTTACCCTTTACTTCATAGGTAGAGATAAAGCCGCAGGCCTCTTTTCCTTCATAATCGAACTTAACCGTATTTTTAAGGGCTTCCAGGCCTGATAATTTATAGCCATCTGGTACTTCAACTTTCAGAGTACGGGTCTGGCTGTTTTCAAGTTGCATATCAATATCATTTTCGCGGGGTTTTTCCTGGTACATTTCGGTCTGCGGTCCTATTAAATCGCCTATTTTAAACAGCACATCTTTGCCGGTTTTTTCAATCAAAGCAGTGCCGGTTACTTCGCCGTTAATTTCAAGTGGTTTGTCGCCATCCAGCATATCGTAGTTAACCATGTCTTCCCTTATAATCTTCCCATCGGGCAGGCAAAACTTAACCAGTTCATCTAAAAGCTTTTTCTTTTCATCCTTTTGCAGGTAGTTATAAGCAAAGCGGTCACTGCTTGCCATGGCACCCAGGTAAGAGTGTTTAATATTTACGGTAACAGAATCGAGCGACTTATTGAACTTACAATAAGCGTCTATAATTTCAGCGTTATGCGATACATCAGATGGAGGGATTTTTTTAACTGTGCCCATGGCGCTCTTAAATTTACCCACGCTTACTTCCTCCATAAACAAGCCGTTGTTTAAGGTATAGCCCACTGGAATTTCGGGGTAACGGAATACTACACTGGCAGGGTCCAGGTATTTATCAAAATCTGGAAAGTAAAGAATAGTTTCATCCAGAAAATTCCATGTTTCAAAATCAGGATCGAACCATACTTTGCTCCTATCCGTGGTATAAACTACCTGGCAATTGATATTGTTGGCGGCACACAGGTGCAGGTAAAGCCGGATAATACCGGTTGACCGCGCCAGCCTTTTCTGCAATATTTTCACCACATCCGTATATTCAGGGCCTTCCGTTTTTACTTCCTGTATATTGGTTTTTATATAATTTTCAATGTGTTTTATTTTATCCTCCGGCGAAAGTTTGCTTAGTCCAAGGTCGTTTGATAGTTTCCGGATAGGTTTGGCAGCCTTAGTGTCGTTTTCGTAAAATATAGGGTACATGCGTTGTACGGCGCTATTGTAAGTATAAATCCGGCTTTTGCCTACGGCAGTATTATAGGCCAGTTGAATTTCCTGGCGCATTAAATCAGCATTGTAATTGCTGTATTTTTCCTCATCCTTGCCTGGAACATTTTTTGAAGTAATAACTACAAACCGGCGGTCGTTAGTGCCAGTACTATCTTCTGTAAACAAACTGTCAACAGACTCAGAAGTGCCGTTATAAGTTTTAAAATCGAATTTGAGGTTACCCGGAGAAATGATGTGTATTTGCTGCAACTGCACCGGCACGGAACCCTGGGTAACTACGGTAAAGGAAGTTTCAAACTCCTTTTTCAATTTATAGTAATACTCTAACCGGCTACCTTTTTCAAGGCCTTCAACTGCAAAAATTTTGTAGCCATTGCCTTCGCCTTCTTTGTTTTGTATTTCCTTAATGGTGGTTTTGTTCAACTCAACAACAACGCCCGTTGGCGAAATAGTGCGTGCCCTGATATCGAGAATATCAATAACCCCTGAAAGCGGAATATAAATCTTATTATAAGTTTCAATAGCCCGGGTATCATTAATCTGGATTACTTTGTATGTGGTGTAAAAAGACTGCAGCCCTTTTTTGGCATCATTCTTATCGTAGAAGAAATTCAATATCCTGATATCCTTTAGCATTACAGCCGAGGCATCGGTAAACTTTTTATCAACCTCAATTTTTTCAGGCGCTGGGGGAAAAGTGAAGTTTTCGGGTTTAATAAACTGCCCATTTGCAGCCGGGGAAAAAAACAAGGCGGCTAATAACAACACAACAAATGACTTTACGCTCGGCTTCATATTTTATTTTTTAATCAGCACTAAATTTTCTTTGTAGGCTTTATTCATTTCAGCTATCATGCTGTTCCAGTCTTTCATCTGGTTAACAGAAAGCATCAGGAAATCAGTTTCAATAGTTTTGTTTTGAATAACCTTATTGCCTTCGGTTTTATAACTTATTTCAAACGATTCATCTTTGCCCCTGAAACTTACATCTTCCGGCTTATAATCAAGCGCATAGCCATCGGGCAGTGTTATAACGGTAGTGCTCTTTTTTATGTTTTTATATCCAACCTCAAACGGAAGCTTCCGTTCGCTCATATCAATATTATCAAATTGCCTGTCTTTCTCCAGGTTAGGGTTCATATATATTTTTGAACCAATGTTTTTTACGTAGTCAGGCAGTTCGAACTTAGCACGTATTTTTATTACGCTATCCTGCCCGTTAAACCCTTCAAAAGCAAGGTCGCTTATTTTGCACTTGTTGTTGCCCAGTTTCATATAATCCTGAAACTTTTCCTCCCGCTTTTCGGGTAAAGTATAATGGTACATGTACGCATCATCAATCCTGTAATAGCCGGTAAAATTACTTTGGATACCACCGCTTATCTGCTTGTTAGCATCAAAGGCCACCGTAATGGTATCGCTTTCCACCGATTTTTCCTTGGCCATTACCGGTATGGTATAAACCTCGCAAGTGCCGTCTTCCTTTAATAAGAGGGCTTCTTTGCCCTGTATAAACTCAGTAACATAACCCAGCGGGGTGTATTTACCGGTGCCATCAAGCACATATCTTTTGCCATCAGCTTCGGCAACACAAATCATGTGGTTGTCATTGCTCGGGCTCGGAATCTCAGAGTATTTGTAGGGCAGCTTGCGTGTTCCTATCCAGGTGTGATAAGCCTTCACTCCTGCCAGGCGCAACATCTTCACTAATATGCTGCTCATATCCTTACAATCGCCATACCTGCGTTTGCATATATCGTTTGCCTCGCGGGGAATAAAGCCATTCATCCCATCTTCAAAAGCGATATAGTTAATATTATCCTGCACCCAGTAATAGACTCTTTTTATCTTCTCTTCGTCGGTTTTAGCGCCTTTAATGATACCGGCCACGGTGCTTTGCAACAGCGAATCATCGCCCTTATTAATATCCTTTACAAAACCTTTGTACCATTCGCATAAGCCATCTATATCGGGCAGTACTTTTTTAGTTACCCCATCAACAGTATAATCATTAACGGTCATAAGCACATGAGGGGCGTAATATGCAAAAGCCGGCGATTCACTCTCCCGCTTGGGGGTTTGCATGTTTTTTGCAATCCATTTATAAATAACCCGCTTGCCCTTTTCTTCTTTACTAAAGGATACAAAGTTTGAATCGTTATTAAACAACTGGTAATTAAGCTTTACTCCTACCGGACAGCTTATAGTAAACTCACTATATAATACAGGCATGTACGACACAAAGTAAAATGGTGACATAAAATGCGGGTCCTTCAACTTTTCGGTGTACGAAATTTTACCTGCCGAACCGGGTGTGGCACCGGGGAAAATGAAATTCACCTCTTTTAAATCGTCGTAAAAAACATTGGCGTCTACGTTATCGGCAGTAGTAAAATGCTCAACTTTCATCTCCTTATACTTTCCGCCATTATTTGATAAGGTGACCGCATTGAGATTAGATATGTCGGTAAAATAAGAGTGATAAACGGCATACTTACTATAAATATCAGATTGCTCTGTTACAAAGTATATCTCCTCATCCACGTCACTGCTAACCACCAATTCCCCCTTTTCAATTTCTATATTGGTGTGCATGTTTTTATGCAGAAAAACAGCATCAGCGTTCGGGAAAACCTTCCGTGCCCTGTCCATCCCGTCTTTATCAGGTCCACCGGCAAAACAACGGAGGGCGCCTGCCATCGTAACCACCACCAGCAAAAACACTTTACTCACCTTATATCTATTCATAATTCACGGGTTTTACTTCAACTCTACTCCGTAATAATAAGTGGTTTCTTTTTTTACTTTGCCACCTTCATAATCCTTTACTACTCCGTTCAGGCTTCCTAAAACATAGTTCTCTTCTCTTACCAGGCTGCCGGCTTTATCATAAAACTTACAAGGCCCGTCAAACTCATCAAAATATTCGTTTAGCTCTTTTTCCGGTTTGCCGCCGTCACTATAAAAGGTCTGCTTTCCGCTTAAACTTCCGTGCACATAGTTCTCTTCCCACTGCACCTTACCATCGGAATAATAATACATACACTTACCTTCGCGCCATCCGTTTTTGTAGGCGCACTCGTAACTCTTCTGCCCGTCGGGATAATAGGCTACTACCTGGCCTGCTTCCTTATCTAATTTAATTTCCGGCACGTCTTTGCCATCCTTTCCAAGGTAGGTATAAGACTGCAGCTCACCCCGGTTGTATTTTAGCTTTACCCTTATAGTTCCGTCAGGAGCATACATAACGACAGTGCTATCTTTATCGCCTTCCTTAAACAAGGAAGCAAATTCAGTTTTACCGTTGGGGTAAAACCATTTCCAATAGCCTTCGCGGTCATCCTCTTTATAAGCGCCGCTGGTCTCTTTCAACCCTTCACGGTCGTAGGTTGTCCAAACGCTGTCTGCTTCGTCGTTTTTGTAGTATTCTTCTTTCATCAACTTACCATTCATGTGATATTCTTTGGCAGACCCGTTTCGGTAGCCCAGGCTGTAATTACTTTCACCATCCAGCTGCCCCGTGCTGTAAAAGTACTTGTATACCCCGTCTAAACGGCCATTTTTATAATTGCCATATACTTTTGGCTTGCCATTAAAGAATTTTACATCAAAAACAGCCGTGCCTTGCGGATTCAGAAACTGGCTGGATACTTTGCCAGTAGTATCGTAAATAAGATATTTAGACAGAAACGAGGGTTCGTCATAATATTCGTAGTTCAATTTGCCATCAGGATAATAGGACGATTGCCACCCCACTTCATCACCATCACTATAATAATTATGGTCAGAAACCTGGCCATTCATATAATAAGTGTAATCATCCCCTTCCCGGCTGCCATCTACTAATATAAATTCCTCCTGAAGTTTGCCATTTTCGAAATAAGTGCGGTAGTTGCCGTCCAGTTTTCCTTTTTTATAGTTCCCTTCTTTATGCTTTACCCCGCTTTTATAAAACTCTTCAAACTCGCCGGTTAAAATGCCGGCTTCATAGTTTTCAGTTAATTGTACTGTTCCGTTGCGGAAGTAGTAGGTCCATTTGCCCTGGCGGTCGCCTTTCCTTAAAAGCCCTTCTTTTAATAGCTTGCCATACACGCTATAGGCCTTAAATTCAAGCTCGCTATGAGCTTCAGTAGCTTCATGAATCACCTTTCCGCTTTTATCAAAATATTTATAGCTAACCAGCTTATCGTCCTTGTAAACTCCTTCAAAATATTTAATTCCATCGTCGTCGTAATTGGTTGCTGTGCCGGTTATTTTCCCCTTATTATCAAAAGTTTCATCCGTACTAACTTTTCCGTTTTGATAATATTCCTTCACATTACCTGTTTCATCGCCTTTCAGGTATTCACACTCCTTTGATACCTTCCCATCATCGTAATAATAAACCCATTTGCCTTCGCCTTTACCATCCTTTACCAGGCCTTTGGCTTTTATATTTCCATTGGCGTAGTAAGAAACGTACTGCCCGTTCTTATCACCATCTTTGGTGTCTGCCTTCATTATAACGTATCCATGTGGGTCGTATTGAATAATTTTACCGTCCAGCTTATCGTTTTTTGCATCCAGGTCAATGTTAGGATTGCCATTTTGAAAGTAGGTGCGCACTTTGCCATTGGTTATGCCTGCCACATAATTATTCTCGTCTTGCAGGGCGCCGTTGTTATAATACAGCAACACTTTTCCATCAAACAGGTCATTACTAAAAGGTGCTTCGCGCTTCATATTGCCATTGAAAAAATATTCCTTTGACATGCCCTGTTTCTTTCCATCCTTATAGTTTACCACCGAGCTTAGCTTACCATTACCATAGTAGGTTAGCCATTCTCCCTGAGCCTTTCCGCTGTTATCGTAATTACCTTCGCTTTCAAGGTTAGAATTAGCATAGAAAAACCGCCAGAGGCCTTTCTTCAATTTTGCCTTTGCGTCAAATTCGGTGCCCAGGGCTTCAATGCTTCCGCCGTTATAAGTAAAGCGCTGAAATTTTTGAGGATTACCATTTACGGTATCCACAAAATCAGCATATGTTTTATCAAAGTAATTAGCTATCCAGGTTTCATACTCCTGTATCTCCTTTTTGCTTTTCGATTTCCATTTGTTAACCACCTCGTTGTCGAGGGCATTATACGGGTAATATTCAAACGTTTTAAGGTTCTGTGTGGCCAGCAATTCAGTAAAAAGCGGAACATATTGTTTTACAAAATAGTTATCTGATACGGGCTTTGTTTTTTTCATGGCTTCCAGCAAAAACTGATTCTGTTTCATCAGTTTATCATCCATTTTGGTGGCAATTTCATAGCCCGCGTTTAAGGCTATTTTGCTTTCAATCAACTTATCAATTTTTGCAAAGTTCGGGTCTTCTGGCTCGGTTAACTTTCCATCGTTTTTAAATGGCCGGGTGTACTCGCCTTTGGCTACATTGATAAGATAGTTAAGACATTTGCCCGACAGGTTTTTATTCTGGTCTAACATTAAAGCGGTATTAAATGCCAGCATAGCAGGCGCCCACCTGTTGTTATCTGCCAGCAATAACCCCAAAAAGTAATGGGTATTGGGGTGGCGGGGATTAATTTCAAGTGTTCTTTTAAAGCAGCGGTAAGCGTCATCGTGCTTACCAGCCCGGTAATAGGCTACGCCCAGATTAAAATACAACAGGTACGAACGCGGAAATTTTACAAGCGCCTCACTATAAAACCTGATAGCTGCGGCAGAACTGTCCCGGTCATCCAGCGCACTGCCGTAAAGTGTGTAAGCTTCCACACCCATGTAATCATCCATTCCCATCAATATTTTGCACAGGCGCGAAACGGTATCATACTTTCCCAGGCTATAGGCACAAAATGCGTAGTCCTTGCAGGCAACAGCGTAATTAGTATCATTACGGCCTATTTGTTGAAACAAGTCAGCAGCTTGTTCGTATTTTTCCTGGTCATAGAACTTTACTCCCTCTTTTAAAATTTCACCAGAGTTGATGAGTTCAACAGTTTTTTGCGCAACAAGAGATTGGGATATACTGAATAATATAATGAACAGACTTATAGCAAGATTCTGCTTCATGGGTGGCGACTCTTTTGTGAAACAATAATTTATTAAAGGAAACTATTTTTTATGTTTTTCAAAAATAGATTTCATACTAAATTCCAATCTTTTAAAAAAATGCGAATAAAAAAACAGAGGTTTAAACAAAATTATCGTAGTTGATGTTGTTGATGCATTTCGTAATTATAATCCAATGTCGTTAAGTTAAAGAATACATCTACCCAAACCCTCTAACTCCCGAAACGGGAGAATCGCAACCCAGAAATACAACCACCGGGTAAAATTGTTCTTTTTGCGGCGCGGCAGCTCCTCCGCTTCGGAGGCTGGGAGGTAGCGAAGTGCAAAAAGAACTGAGTATCGGCTTAACTTAATGACATTGAATTATAATTCATAAAAACGGTATTTATTAAAAAAGGATAATTTGCAGCAGCGATATGATTGTAATTTGGCGAAGGTTAATACTTTTGGGCACCCATTGAAGCAACCCGGTCATTTGCAGGAATATCCGATTACTGTAGTATTTAGCGGAGTTTGATATGTTGCAATTAAAATAGAAGATTATGATGTGGATTGTAAGGCTTGCGTTACGCCGGCCATACACGGTAGCTGTGATGTCTCTTCTGATTCTCTTAATGGGAATCCTTTCCATACGCGCCATGTTGGTTGATATTTTTCCGGTTATTGATATACCGGTTGTAAGCGTAGTATGGAATTACCCCGGCCTTTCAGCCGATGACATGGAAAAGCGCGTTACATTTTTAGATGAACGGGCTATATCTACTACTGTAAACGGGGTTTCAAGAATAGAGTCGTCTTCGATACCCGGGTTGAGCATGCTTAAAGTTTATTTTGAGCCAGGGGCAGATATAGGCGCTGCCATTGCGCAAATGACGGCCGTTTCAAGCACGGCACTGAGGGCGATGCCGCCGGGCATGACGCCTCCGGTTATCCTGCAATATAATGCTACCAACGTGCCTGTTGCGCAACTTACATTAAGCAGCAAAACACTGTCGGAAGCAAAGATTTTTGATTATGCGCTTAACTTTATCCGTTTGCGCTTGTTCACCATACCGGGCCTTGCAACGCCAGCCCCGTTTGGTGGTACTTTCAGGCAAATAAATATAGACATTGACCCCAAAGCGCTTACAGCCAAAGGGTTGTCGCCTAATGATGTTTTGCTGGCGCTGCAGTCATCAAATATTATTCTGCCGGCTGGTTCAGCGCGTATGGGGCAAACGGAGTTTAACGTGGCCATTAACAGCAGCCCCGAGAACGTAAAGGATTTTGAGCAGATACCCATTAAAGTAGTAAACGGTCAACCGGTAGTTATTGGCGATGTGGCCAAAGTAGCCGATAGCTACGCCGAGCAAACCAACATTGTTAGGGTTGACCGCAAGCGGGCTGCTTACCTCACAATTCTTAAAAAAGCAAACGCTTCAACAATAGCGGTAGTTGAGGGTGCAAAATCAATGCTGCCCATTATTAAAGAAACGGCACCCGCAGGCCTGGACATAAGGGTTGATTTTGATCAGTCGGTTTTTGTGCGCAACTCTATTAAAAACGTATTGCGCGAGGCTATTATAGCTTCCTTACTGGTATCGTTTATGATTTTATTCTTTTTAGGTAGCTGGCGTAGTGTTATTATAGTTTGTACTTCTATCCCCCTGTCAATCTTCGTTTCTATTATAGGATTGAACCTGCTTGGCGATACGATTAATATTATGACGCTGGGAGGATTATCGCTGGCGGTTGGTATGCTGGTGGATGATGCTACCGTGGAGATAGAAAACATACACCGTAACCGGCACATGGGCAAGCCGTTAACGGTAGCCATACTTGACGGCGCCAGCCAGATTGCTACGCCGGCAATTGTTGCAACGCTGGCTATATGCATAGTGTTCTTTCCCGTAGTGCTGCTAACCGGCCCTGCCAGGTTTTTGTTTGCACCGCTGGCGCTGGCTGTGGTAATTGCCATGATGGCCTCTTACCTCCTTTCGCGGACGTTGGTGCCCACCCTGGCCCGCATGTTAATGGAAAAGGAGCCGTTGCATGAAGAAGTTACCGATCCGCATTTGAATGCTTTTGGAAGAATGGCCGTGCGCTTTAATAACTGGCGCGACCGCAACTTCGACCGCTTTCAAGAAGCATACGGCAGGCTGTTGAATGTATTGCTGAATTACCGTAAAACAACCCTGGCTATTGTTCTTTTAGCCCTGGGAGCGTCCTTTTCGCTGATGGGTATTGTAGGGACTGACTTTTTCCCGAGCACGGATGCAGGGATGATGAAAATGCATTTCCGTTCACCTTCCGGTACGCGGATTGAAGAAACCGAAAAGCTGGTTGATTCGGCTGAGGGGCGGATAGAAAAAATAATTCCGAAGAATGAACTGGAGACTATTAATGATATGATTGGGGTGCCGGTGTCGTACAACATGGTGTTTGTTAATACCGATAATGCCAGTGGTATGGATGCCGAAATAACTGTTTCGCTTAAAGAGGGCCACAAACCTACTGTTGAATATGTAAAGAAAATACGCAAAGACCTGGCAGATCATTTTCCGGGTTGTATAATATATTTTCAGGCAGCAGATATTGTAAGCCAGGTGCTTAATTTCGGTTTATCGGCGCCTTTGGATGTGCAGATTCAGTTTGCCGATTATTATAAATCGTACGATTACGCACGCAAACTGCGCGATGGCATGAAATCTATACCGGGCGTAGAAGATGTGGTTATTAAACAGGTTTTAGACTACCCAACCTTTAAAGTAGACGTTGACCGCGTAAGGGCCGCACAACTGGGGCTTACACAAAGTGCAGTTGCCAACAACATGCTAATTTCGCTATCCTCCAGCAGCATGATAGCCCCATCGTTTTTTATCAGCCCTTTAAACAGCGTTAATTATAATGTGGTAATACAGACCCCATATCAAAAAATTAATTCAGTGCAGGATTTGATGAATACGCCTATTACAACCAGTAATCCTGCATTTACCAATAACCCCACACCAGCACCTACCGACCTGCCCATGGCGCAGGCACAAACATTAGGCAACCTGGCCAAGGTAACCAGCACCACGCAGTTTAACCTGTTTACCCATTACACCGTACAGCGGATTATGAATATTGATGCCAATGTAGAAGGCAGAGACCTGGGCTCGGTTTCAAAAGCCATCCAGGGTAAAATTGACTCGCTGGGCAAATTGCCTCCGGGCATGCGTATTGACCTGCGGGGCCAGAGCCAGGTTATGAACACTTCTTTCGGCACATTAGGCCTGGGGCTTGTGCTGGCAATTGCTTTGGTGTATTTGCTGATGGTGGTGTTGTTTCAATCGTGGATAGACCCTTTTATTATTATGCTATCAATACCCGGTGCCTTTATGGGTATTTTGTGGATGCTGGTGCTTACCGGTACTACCATTAATGTTGAATCACTGATGGGATCTATTGTGGCGATAGGGATTGCGGTATCCAACTCGATATTACTGGTTAGCTTTGCCAATGATTTGCGGGTTGAAAAAAATGTAAGCTCGCTGGAAGCCGCGCTGGAAGCGGGAAAAACAAGGCTTCGCCCGGTGTTAATGACAGCTATTGCCATGGTGTTAGGTATGATACCCATGGCAATTGGCGCAGGCGAAGGCGGTGAACAAAATGCCCCGCTGGGCCGTGCAGTTATTGGGGGCCTTTTGGTAGCCACGGTGTTTACACTTTTTGTGGTGCCTATATTTTACTCGGTATTGCGTAAAGGCATGCCAACCTACCACAGCATGGATGAAAAATTTGAAGAAGAATCTTTGGGACATATTGAAACATAAGACAATAATTATAAAGACATGACAACGGAAACTACAAAAACATCATACTACAAACTGCTTGCCGCAGGGGTTGTAATATTGCTGTTAATTGGAGGGGGGATAGCTGCTATTTACATTACCAAAGACCATAAAGTTAAAGCTGAAAGTGCGGCGCGCGAAAAAGAACTAAAAGATGGCCCTCTTGTAAAAACTGCACAGGCCAATTATAGTTCGGGACTTAAAGAGTTGGTGTTGATTGGTGAGGCAAGGCCGTATCAAACGGCTACTTTGTACGCCAAAATAAGCGGCTACCTGGAGAAAATAAATGTAGATAAAGGCGACAGGGTAACGGAAGGGCAACTATTGGCTTACGTTGATAACCCGGAGATAGACCAGCAATACAATGCGGCCTTATCGGACCTTGAAAACAAAAAGAAAATTGCCGACCGCGATAAAAAGCTGCTGGATAAAAAATTTATAGCTCAGGAGCAGGAAGATATTTCGCAAACTGCGGTTGATATGGCAGTCGCCAACGTAAAGTCGCTGACCGAACAGCAGCAATACAAAGCATTAAAAGCACCGTTTACCGGTACTGTGACCGCGCGTTATGTTGACCAGGGTGCTTTGATACAAAATGCAATTAACTCACAAACCAGCGCACAACCGGTTGTAACGCTGGCGGAGTTAGGCAGGTTAAGGATATATGTTTATGTTGAACAACGCGATGCTGCCTTTTTGAAAGTGGGCTACCCGGTTGACATTACATTGACTGAAAGGCCCGATTTTCATCTTAAAGCCAGCATCAGTCGCATTGCGGGCGAATTGGATGAACATACGCGGATGATGCTTTGCGAAGTGGATGTTGAAAATAAGAACGACAGCATAGTGCCCGGTAGTTATGTGCAGGTGCACATCAGCAACCCGCATAATGATAAGGTGAGGAGAATATCGGTGCCCTCAGTTGCGCTGATAATTCACAAAAGCAAAACCATGGTGGCTACTGTAGATAAGGATAGTATTTTACACTTTCAGGAGGTGATTGTAGCCAATAATACCGGCGACAAAGTTACGCTGACTTCAGGAGTAGATTCAGGACAGCGTGTTGCAATATCGGTAGGCGAAAGTATTCTTGAAGGGCAAAAGGTGCGCATTGCGGAATAGGCTCAATACATTTTCAACGCAAAGGCGCAAAGAATGCAAAGACGCAAAAGAAATAAAAAGAATAGAAGGAAGAATACAGAAAGATGAAAAAGAATATTTGGGCTTTTATTGTTGCAGTGATTGTTGGCACCTCCGGTATAGTAAGGGCGCAGGACACCACGCAGGTGCTTTTGCTGGAGGATTGTATCCGCATAGGGCTTGACCAAAGCACGCAGATTTTGTTGAGTAAGGATTCGTTACAAATTACAGGTGCGGCTTTAATGGGTACGTATGGCAACTTTTTGCCCAACCTGGCGCTGAACGGAAACTATGCTTACACCGGGGGTAAAAACCTGCTTACCATTACGGAGCCCACGCTGGTTAATTCAACCGGCAGCGCTATGAATTACCAGCTTACCAGTACCATTAATATTTTTAACGGCTTNNGTATGATTATTCGGCGTTAAAGGCGGCAACCTTATCTAAATCAGCTTCTCAATTTAACCTCCAACGTTCTGAACAGGCTATCGCTTTCGATATTACGCAATCGTTTTTGCAGGTAATACTCGACCGGCAGGTAGTGAAATTCGGAACTGAGAACCTGGATGCTTCAACCAAACGCGAAGCGCAGTTGCAGGAGCTTACTAATGTAGGCCGTAACGCAGTTTCGGACCTTTACCAGCAAGAGGCCGAAACCAGCAGCGATAAACTGTTCCTTATTCAAGCAGAGCAAAAGCTGAAAAACGATATCATCCTGCTATTGCGCAAAATAAAAATAAGCGCCACCGAAAAATACAGCATCGGAGATATACCTGCAGATACTTTACCATTGGGGCCCGAGTATCAAAACGTACAGGACCTGATTGCCAAAGCCATGCAGCAAAGGCCCGATGTGAAATCGAGCGACCTGAGCCTGAAAATTACTGACTGGCAAATAAAGGAGTTCAAAAGCGGTTATCTGCCCAAATTGAACCTGGAGGGAGGTATGGTTTCAAACGGGGGGTATTTAAACTCGCTGCAAATAAATAATGTTGATGCACTTGGAGCACAGGAGCCGGTGGGCAAAGCGCTGTTTGGCCAGGTTTATGGCGAAATAGCCCTCAATTTATCATGGAATATATTCGACAGGTTATACACTAAAACCAATGTGGCCATTGCCCGGATATACCAGCACAATGCCTCTATTATCCGCGATGATTTGACGGTTCAGATATCTTCTGATATTAAACAAGCTTACAACGACTATCTCGCCGCCCTTCAACAAATTGAAACTTCAAAGCGTGGCCTCTTCGCCGCCCAGCAGGCTTTTGAAGTATTGAAAGGAAAATACGATGTGGGGCAGGCTACGTTTGTAGAACTTTCCAATGCCCAGGTAGTGCTGCTGCAAGCCGAAGTAAGCAAGGCACAGGCCGATATAAGCCTGATGCTGCAAAAGAAAATTATTGACTATTATATTGGGAAGTAAAGTTTATATGGTGTCCTTGTAAAATACGAACGCCAAAGTCCCCCTTTGAAGGGGGCGGTTGATAGGTTTCGAAGAAACCTGTCAACCGGGGGATGAAGAGCCCTGTAACTATGAGGGCTCCATCCTGTTTAAAGGCCCTCATCCCCCTGATTGCCATTTCCTGCGGAAATGACAATCGTCCCCCTTCAAAGTGGGACTTTAAATGCCTTCGGCTCCTTTTATTTCTCCGCTTATCAAACATTTTTATCCCATACTACACGTTAAGTAATTCTTTCTTCCTAATTTTAAGCATAACGTTTAGCTCTTCTCCCCCTTAAAGAGCAGCTATACTTCAAATTGATGTATAGCTATCAGATTTTTTGTAACAAAGTATGTAACATCAACGTATGCCTTGTAGAACTAAAGTCATAAAAGAAGGTTTACAAGCGCTGAAGTATTTATTTGAACAATCAAAATCTGCTAATTATGAGAAAGACAGTTACACTTGGCCTGTTAATGGCCTTCGCGATACTCTCCATCTCGGCAACCCACAAAAGCCCTGAAGCGGGTGAGTCTATTAACTTCTTTAAAGGAAGCTATAAGGACGCCTTGGTAGAGGCCAAAAAGGAAAATAAGCTGGTATTTATTGATGCCTACACATCATGGTGCGGGCCGTGTAAACTATTGAAGCAGAATACTTTTACAGATAAAAGTGTAATTGAATATTTTAATGAGCATTTTATTAATGTATCGGTTGACTGCGAAAAAGGTGAAGGGCCAACCCTGGCTTCCAAATATAACGTTAACCACTACCCCACCCTTATCATAACCGATAAGGACGGAAAACGCATAACCTTTACCGTTGGCTATATTCAACCCGATGATTTGCTGGGTTTTGGCAAATACGGCGTTGAAAAAGCACCTGCTTCAGCATCTTTATAAAAATACAACCAATTTAATTTGGAAAGGCTCCATTCGAAAGTTTGGGGCCTTTAGGATTTTGGAGAACCAAATCGTGTGTATCGCTGATTACAATTGTTCTAATAATTTCAAGCTTTAAAGTAAATTGCACCATTACCATGAAAACTATTATAAATGAATAGAAATGCTATAATAACTATGATGCGATGGTTATTTTTTGTGCTGATAATAGTAGCAGGGTGTAAGAAAAATATTTATTCACCTTTAGGAAGTAAATTAAAATCAATTGATGTAAGTATTTACACTTATGGCGCAACGGTTCCCTCCAAATCTGGGGACGGATTTACGTATAATAGTGAAGGCCAACTTATTGCCGAGCAAGATTATAACCCTCAGGACACCAGCAGTTCAATTATTGTATACGGATTAAATACTGTAACTTATAAAACCACATCGTTAAATGGAACCCAACAACCCGATATTGTTTATACCTTAAATAGTCAGGGCTATGGAATAAGCACTTCAACCGGAAGTAAATATGCATATGATAGTTCGGGCTACTTGATATCAGATATGCAATTAGTAAATGCAGATACAACAACAGACACATGTACATATGCAGATGGTAACCAGATAACCGACTTGTTTTGTAGTGGTACGCCCAGCGTGTCAACCATAACCTATACTTATTTAACAGACAAATTAGAAAGCCGCAATTTCCCTCCTGGAATTTTTGGCAGGAATAATAAAAATCTGGTGGGCTCCAATTATCAGACTACAACCTCTGGTCCTATCGCTACCGTTTATACTTATCAATACGACAATATAGGCCGGGTTATACAGGAAACACAAAATGCCTCTTCTCCACCAGGTTCACCTCCATATTTTAAACAGGTGAGTGTGTATACATATTATTGATAGGCAATTCTTTCTATTGTTTGGATAGCGTTTTTTTTAATTGCTGGTTTTTTTGTCCCTAAACAAGAAATTCAATGGGCAGTGAGTAGTATGCTTCTATTCCTCAATTCAAATCCTCCTCCCCCATTCCCATATCCTTGGATGAGAATACCGAACCAAAAAGATCTTTAAACTGTATGCCGCGCTCTAAGGTAGACTTGCCAATTTGCGAGTGTTCAGCCAGGGCGTGGAGAATGAACTCCTTCATTACAAATTTGTCGTTTTTAGACAGGCCGGGAGAATATTGGTTAACCAATTCCTCTAAAGCGGGAATAGAATCAATTACTGCCTTATAAGTTCCTGCAGAATCGCCTATTAAAATATCTACCTCGTTGTTTTCCGAAAACCAGTCGAGCACCTTTTGGTAAGGTGAGGCCTGCTTTTTCTTTTTTAATTTGGATGGATCGGGGAAGATGGTTATAAAATGGTTGCGCATGGCTTTGCCAATTAAGCTTTGGGCCACCATAGCGGCGCCTTCCTGCTCACCCTCGTAAACCAGTTCAATTTTGCCGTTAATAGCTGAAACCGCCCCGGTTAAATCAGAGATACGGGCAAAGGTATTTTCCTCACCGTTTATCAGCATTCGCCTTTCGGCAGTACTTACCATATTTTCGTAGGCCGAAATGGTAAGGCGGGCGCTTACGCCACTTTTATTATCTACATACTCGCTTAGCCGGGCTTCAAAGGCAATTTGCTCTATCAGCGTTTTCAGTAATTCGCCTACTTCAATTTTTCCTTTTTGCGCATCGTTTAAACGGGCTTCCTGCTGCGTTATTTGTTTGGATAACTCTATCGATTTAGGATAGTGCGTTAAAATCTGTGAGCCAATGCGGTCTTTAAGCGGGGTAACGATGCTGCCGCGGTTGGTATAGTCCTCTGGATTGGCGGTAAAAATAAATTCAATGTCTAAAGGGATTCTCAACTTAAATCCGCGGATTTGGATATCACCTTCCTGCAAAATATTAAACAGGGCTACCTGAATACGGGCCTGTAAATCGGGCAACTCGTTAATTACAAATATACACCGGTTACTGCGGGGTATAATACCAAAATGGATAACCCTTTCATCGCCGTAACTCAGTTTTAAATTGGCAGCACGGATGGGGTCAACATCGCCAATTAAGTCGGCAACACTCACATCCGGGGTGGCCAGTTTTTCGGCATAACGTTCAGAGCGGTGCATCCAGCCCACAGGCGTTTCATCACCTTTTTCGGCAATTAAATCTTTCGCGTATCGCGATACTGGCGCTAATGGATCGTCGTTCAATTCGCTTCCGGCTACAACGGGTATAAACTCATCTAACAACTCCGTCATTTGCCGGGCAATGCGGGTTTTAGCCTGTCCGCGTAAGCCCAGCAAATTCATATTATGCCGCGAAAGAATGGCGCGTTCTATATCGGGAATTACGGTGTCCTCATAGCCCAATATGCCCTTAAAAATCTGTTCCTTTTTCTTCAGTTTATCAATCAGGTTATCGCGCAACTCATCTTTAATAGCCTTGCTTTTGTAACCGCTCTTTTTTAACTCGCCGAATGTTTTGATGTTTCTCACTTTTAAAACAATTTTAAATTCATTTAATGCATTTCAACGCAAAGGCGCAAAGATTGCAAAGAACGCAAAGTTAGCAGCCGGAGTTAAAATGCATTTAAAAATCTCTTGTATTCATCTTTGCGTCGTTGCGATAAAAATGTATTTGGGTTACCGCACTCTCCTCTTCTTATTCTGCTCAAAATCCTCAAATAGATATTCACCTAATCCTTTTAAGCTGGTATAAAACGCTTTTCCAGCATTGGCTTGTGTAAATTCCTCAACAAAGCTTTGCAGATAAGGGTCGGTGGCAATCATAAAGGTGGTGATGGGTATTTTAAGCCTGCGGCAGCTATCGGCCAGGCGCAGGCATTTGCCAACTATTTTTCTGTCTAACCCAAAGCTGTTTTTATAGTACGAACCATTCTCTTTTATGCAGCTTGGCTTGCCATCGGTAATCATAAAAATCTGCTTATTGGCGTTCTTGCGGCGGCGTAAAATATCCATAGCCAGTTCGAGCCCGGCAACGGTGTTGGTGTGGTAAGGGCCTACCTGTAAATATGGAAGGTCTTTAATTTCAATCTGCCAGGCATCATCACCAAAAACGATAATATCCAGGGTGTCTTTCGGATACTTGGTGCTAATTAATTCAGCCAGGGCCATGGCCACATTTTTGGCGGGGGTTATCCGGTCTTCGCCATACAATATCATGCTGTGCGATATATCAATCATCAGCACTGTTGATGTTTGCGATTTGTGCTCCTTTTCCTGAACTAACAAATCGTCTTCGCTCATCATAAACTCGCCAATGCCATGATTGATTTGCGCATTGCGGAAAGACTCGAGCATAGAAATCTGTTCTACCGAATCGCCAAACTGGTAGTCGCGTAAATCGCTGCTCATTTCATCGCCCGAGCCGGTATGAACGGTTTTATGGTTTCCCTGTTTGGATTTTTTCAGTTTGCCGAATATCCTTTCGAGCGCACTTTGGCGAATGGCTTTTTCAGTTTTGGCCGTAACAGCAAAGCCGCCACTGCCGGGTTGTTCTTCTTTGATATATCCCTTCTCGCGCAGGTCATTAATAAAATCGCCGATGCCGTAGTCTTTGTTGGTGAGTTTGTATTCTTTATCCAGCTCAGTTAACCAGCTTAATGCTTCGCCCACATCGCCGGAGGTATAAGTCAATAACTGCTTGAAAATATCAAACAACTTATCGAAGGGTGATTGGTTTTGAGGTGTATATTTTAAAAATCGGTGGCCCAGCATAGCATACAATAACAGTTAAAAGTAAAATTAGTTGATTGGGGGGAATTGGGTGGAAGTTTTTACCGGGGCGCCGAACAGCCGCCCCTTCCGTCCCCTAAAGGGGAAACCAGAGCCGGCTTTGGTTTCCCCTTTAGGCATAGGCGTTAANNTTAACGCACATGCCCCTTTAGGGGACGGAAGCGGGGAGGCTCTTTATTTTCTCCACCGTTTTTACCAAAATATATTATTCCTTTGCTTTAATAACCAAAACATAATCCCTTGAAATCTGTTAAACTCCTTCTGGCCTGTATATTAGTGCAGCTATGCGCAGCCAATACAACCCAGGCTCAAAAAACGACTAAACCTATGAGTAAACCAGCATCCTCCCAACCGGCAACTACTACACAGGCCGCAAAATCTGCACCACCTGCCCCCGAAAAAGTTACCAGTGTGGAGGGTATTACCGAATACCGCCTGGCTAACGGCCTGCGGGTACTTATTTTTCCTGACCCTTCTAAAGCAACCATTACTGTAAACATTACTTACCTGGTAGGTTCAAGAATGGAAGGATATGGCGAAACAGGTATGGCGCACTTGCTGGAGCATATGGTATTTAAAGGTTCAACCAATCACCCCCACATTCCGCAGGAGCTTACCAGCCATGGCGCAAGCCCGAACGGGAATACCTGGTACGACCGCACCAATTATTTCGAAACGTTTAGTGCTACCGATGAAAACCTGAATTGGGCGCTAAGCCTGGAGAGCGACCGGATGGTTAACTCTTTTATTGCCGACAGCGCTTTGAAAAGCGAATTTTCGGTGGTGCGTAATGAGTTTGAATCGGGCGAAAACAGTCCTGAGCGTGTGTTGCAGGAGCGGGTAATTTCTACTGCTTATCTGTGGCATAATTACGGTAAAAGCACTATTGGCTCGAAAGAGGATATCGAAAAAGTGCCTGCAAGCAGATTAAAGCTATTTTACCAAAAATATTATCAGCCCGATAATGCCGTGCTTACCATAGCAGGTAAGGTAGATGAAGCCAAAGTAATGCAGTTAGTGAATCAATATTTTGGTGTTATACCAAGGCCGGAAAGAAAACTGGAAGAGCCTTATACCGTTGAGCCTACACAGGATGGGGAAAGATATGTGGAGTTAAGAAGAGTGGGTGATGTTCCGCTGGTATCGGCCGGGTACCACATTCCATCGGGCACCAGCCCTGATTATGTGCCGGTAAGTATATTAACAGATGTGCTTACCAACGAGCCATCAGGGCTTTTGTATAAAGCATTGGTTGAAACCAAGAAAGCCAGTTCGGTAAGCGGTTATACTGCAGGGCTTAAAGACCCGGGTTACGCTTATTTTTCGACTGAAGTACCGAAAGAAAAATCGCTGGCAGAGGCGCGTAAAACCATGATGGACCTTTTAGATAGTATACCTGCAATAACGCAGGAGCAGGTTGACCGTGCTAAAAACAAGCAGATTAAGAACATTGAATTATTGCTGAACAACTCTGAGCGTTTAGGCCTTAACCTGGGCGAGTATAGCGCTAAAGGCGACTGGAGATTGTTTTTTATAAACCGCGACCGGGTTGAAAAAGTTACTGCTGACGATGTTAACCGGGTAGCCAAAGCTTATTTTAAAGCAAGCAACAGAACCGTAGGTTTGTTTATACCCGATGCTAAACCAGACAGGGCAAGTATACCGGCATCTCCGGATCTGGGCTCGCTGGTAAACGGCTACAAGGGCAAACAGGCACTGGCCAATGCCGAAACTTTTGACGCTTCGCCGGCTAATATTGAAAGCCGGACTAAAAGAGGAAAAATTGATGGTGGGGCGCAGTATGCTTTCCTGGCTAAATCNNCTATTACCCTACGCATCGGCAGCGGGAAAAGCCTGGAAAATAAAGCTGCCATTGCCGATCTTACAGCCGACATGCTGAATAAAGGAACACAAAGCAAAAGCCGCCAGGATATAAGCGATGCCTTTGATAAGTTAAAGGCATCGGTTGCTATAAACGGAAGCGGCCAAACCGTTAATATCCGCATTACAACTATTAAGGAAAACCTGAATAACGCGCTTAAACTGGTAACTGAAATATTAAGACAACCGGCATTTCCGTCCGCGGAATTTGATAAGCTGAAAGATGAAAACCTTGCGGGCCTTGAACAGCAGCGCAGCGAGCCCCAGGCAATAGCCGCTAATGCCCTGAGCAGACATATGAGCCCTTATGAAAAAAATGATTTCAGGTATGTAATGACTTTTGATGAGCAGGTAGATGCTTACAAAAAGGTGCAGCTAAATGAAGTTAAAGACTTTTACAAAAACTTTTACAACAGCAGCGCTGCCACCCTGGCTATTGTTGGCGATTTTGATGAAACATCAGCCCTTGCCGGGTTGAATACGATGCTGGCCAACTGGCAATCGCCCGAAAAATTTGAACGGGCAAAAGCGATTAACTTTAATGCGCCTGCCAAAGGAGAAAAACTACTAACGCCCGATAAGAAGAACGCTAACTTCTTTGCTTCGGAAGAGTTGAAACTGAAAGATAATGATGCCGGTTACCCTGCATTGGTTATTGGCAATTTTATGCTGGGTGGCGGATTCCTGAACTCGCGCCTGGCAGTTCGTATCAGGCAGAAAGAAGGGTTGAGCTATGGCGTGGGCAGCCGTTTACAGGCAAGCGCTTTGGATGAATCCGGCAGCTTTGCCTGCTATGCCATTTACAATCCGGATAATGCAGATAAATTAATTGATGCATGGAAGGACGAGCTTAACAAAATGCTGAGTGATGGCTTTACCGATGCTGAACTTACCGATGCCAAATCAGGGTATCTGCAACAGCAGCAGGTGGGCAGGTCTAAAGACGATAACCTGGCGGCCAAACTATCGGCCAACCTATACTATGGCCGTACTTTAACATTTGACGAAGGTGTAGAAAAGAAAATTTCAAATATGCCGGTTGCTGATGTAAATGCTGCTATGAAGAAGTTTATACACATAGATAAAATCAGCTGGGTGCAGGCGGGTGATTTTAAGCCGGCGGCAGGCAAATAACAGCCGGATAAGGTTGCTAAAAAATGCCTTTCAGTTATGCTGAAAGGCATTTTTTTTGCAATAAAGCTCAGGCTAAAGCGTTACATGCAGAAGCATGAAACGGCACCATTTTACAAAATAATCTTAAACCCAAAATTTATTCTCTCCAATGTTAGGAAATCATTTACCGGGCATGTAATTTTAAACGCTTCAGCTATATTAATAACATAAAATTAAAATATTCAGATGTATTTAACGGGAACCGGAAAAGGTGATATTACTGCATTTGTAAAGGGCGCAGGCATGTTAGGCTATGGCCTGCATTATAATACTATGGAAGAAATTGCCACAAGTTTATCGGCAAGGGCTTTCATTTTCAAAGACCCAAACACAGGTAGGAAAATATGCTTTGTAAACTGCGAGATATGCTTCATTACGGTTGCTATTAAAAAAGGGGTGTTAAAGACATTAGAACGCAAACATCCTGCTTTTAGCTATGACGAAGACAACCTGATGCTTACCGCCCAACACACCCATGCCGGGCCGGGAGGCTATAGCTACTATGGTTTGTATAACCTGAGTGTTCCGGGTTTTGTAATGGAGATTTACAAAAAAATAGTGGAGGGTATTGTTGAAGCTATTGTTATGGCCGAAAACAATATTAAACCATCTGAACTAAGCGTGGCTACCGGTGTTTTTGAAGCAGATAAACAGGTGGCATATAACCGCTCTATTGAAGGATATAACCTGAACCCTGAAGTTAATCCCAAAATTACTTTCGAAACCCGCCACCTGGGCCTTGACAGAGAAATGACTTTGCTGAAAATAACCGGCGAAGATGGTAAGGACCGCGGTTCAATCAACTGGTTTGCCGTACACCCCACCAGCCTGCCAAATACCAACCATAAATTATGCTACGATAATAAAGGTTTTGCTGCCGAATACCTGGAGAAACATTTTGCTGACCAGGGAAACTCAGATTATTTAGGTGCCTTTGCGCAAGGCACCTGTGGTGATGTTACCCCGCGCTTTGTTTACCACCCTGTTTACCCTTTTCAGCGCGGACAGTGGGAAGGTAAGTACCCGGATGATATGGAGAGTGCTAAATTTAACGGGCAACTGCAATACGAAAAAGCAATAGAGATTACCGGGTCAAAAAATTTTACGCCTATAAACGGTGCAATAGATTATGAGCTGATGTTTGTAAACTTTACGGATGTTACTGCCGACCCTAAGTTTACTAACGGCAATACACACGCCCAAACCGATAAGGCAGCTTTAGGCATTGCCTTTTTTGCGGGAACCAAAGTTGACGGCCCCGGTATGCACCCCGCATTGGTTGGCTTTTTAAAGGTTGTAATTACGGGCGTTAAACATTTTGAAAAATTCAGGGCTAATTTCAGCGGGCCCGAATACAAAAAAATAATTGAGCGCAAATACCGGGTACATGGCAAAAAGAAGATACTTATTGAAAGTAATACGCAGCGTATATTGGGCACCAAGCTGATTGATAAATTAGTTGCCCCTGCCTGGGCTGACCCGGCTATTGCAGCCTTTAAATTCTTTTACCGAAAATCGCGCTCCACCAAAAAGCCGTGGACACCTAAAATACTGCCTTTACAGATTTTTATTATTGGTGATATAGCACTGGCCGGCTTCCCTTTTGAAATTACCACGATAGGCGGTAAGCGTTTAAGAGAGTCGTTACAGGAAACGCTTGCACCAAGGGGCATTACTAAAGTTATTCTGTGCCCCTATGCTAATGGTTATTCGGGTTATATGACTACTTATGAGGAATACCAGGGCCAGATATATGAAGGTGGCCATACCGTATTTGGAGAATGGAGCCTTGCAGCTTTGCAAACCAAGTTTGAGGTTTTGGCTAAGGAAATGTTGAAGCCCAAAGAGGAAAGAAAATTCTCGCATGATGCCATTCCGCCTGATTTTACGGAGGAGGAATTAAGCCAGTTTCCATTCTACAAACGCGCCTGGTATATACGCCAGGAGTTAATTAGAGCGAGGAAGATGGAGAGGAAGGATTTGGTGAGTTGATTGGCTTTCGAATTTTCAATCTAAAGCAAAACGGCCGTAAATCCGCAGAGTCCCCATTCCGCAGAGCCGGAAAGGGAGACTCTGCGACGAAGTGGTGATATAATCTGTAATTATTTCTTCTCCCCCGGATTACTAATATCCAGCAATCCACCACGCTGGTGCCAGAACATGTAGTGTATGCCCAGCATAATTCCGCCGCGGAAGTTGTAGCTTTTTTGGTAAGAGAGGTGGTTTTTATCGTACCAACCAAGTTCCTGTAATGCCTTGCCGTTTATATCAAAAACACCCTGGTAAGCTGAAAGGCCGAGGTCGAAATATAAATGGGGCGTGGCGTATAGCTGTGCTCCGGTTTGCAGTGCTACGCCAACGTCAACTTTCTGAAACCTTTGGTCGGCTGTGTAGTTCAAAGAATCGGGCAGGTAAACATAACCGGCAATTTTAACCTGCTCGTAGGCATAAGTTCTAATGCCTATCTGCGGGCCCAGGCAGGCATAAAACTTGTAGTTTTTTTTGCCCGTAACAAACTTAGGAATGGTTTCAAAATAA
>PMXD01000240.1 GCA_003165895.1 Bacteroidota bacterium
AAAATTTGGGTAAAGCATAGTTTGAAAAAAGAGAAGGGAACAACCAATACAAATTCAGGAATGACATTTTCAGGAAAAATGTAATATAACCGGAAGTTTTTGATGCCGGTGATCCGGACGGTCAGGTTATGCGTAACAGATGCAGTGAGCCGACCTAAATAGTTGAAGTTTATTTCCAGGTTAATCAGGGCGCTCCATTGTTATGGGGCGCTTTTTTTTGTTTAGGAAATTGTTCGCTTTGCTAAGACCATTGCAAATTACTTTTCGATAAGCTGGGATATAACAACCACAAACTCACCTCTCGGCTCCTTTTTTGTGAAATGTGCAATTAGCTCACTGGCATTGCCCCGATTTGTTTCTTCAAACATCTTTGATATTTCGCGCGAGGTGGATATTTGTCTTTCTAAACCGATGTGTAGTTTTAATTCTTCCAGCAATTTTAACACGCGGAAAGGAGATTCGTAAAGTATTTGGGTGCGGGGCTCGGCGGCAATTTGCTTCAGCTTGGTTTGCCTGCCTTTTTTATGCGGGAGAAATCCGATAAAGACAAATTCGTCAGTAGCAAAGCCGGAGTTTACCAGGGCCGGAACAAAGGCTGTTGCACCGGGTAAACATTCAACTGTAATGTTTTCTTTAATGCAGGCTGCAATTAAGATATGCCCGGGGTCTGAAATACCCGGTGTTCCTCCATCGCTGACCAATGCAATATTCTGGCCGGAGCGAAGCCGTTCAGTAACGGCCTCTATCATTTTGTGCTCGTTAAATTTATGGTAGGAGATATGCTGTTTTTGTATCAGAAAATGATTGAGCAGCTTTTGGGTTTGACGGGTATCTTCGGCTAAGATCAGGTCTACTTCCTTTAAAATCTTCAATGCCCGAAGCGTAATATCTTCCAGGTTGCCTACCGGTGTTGGGACTATGAAGAGTTTGGACATTGAATTGGTATTGAGTATAAAGTATAAAGTNNATAAAGTATAAAGTATAAAGACTTGAAAAGTTGCTCTTAATCGGACAATCAGAGCGCAAAATTGTATTGTCTAAATACTTTATACTTAATACTTACGTCTTGCATATAAAATTACTCGGCAACTATATCAAACTTATAACCTTCCATAATAGGGTTGGCCAGTAGTTTTTTGCAGGCATGTTCAATTTTTGTATGCGCCTCTTCTTTTGATGCTGCGGAAAGTTTGATAGTAATGTGTTTGCCAATGCGCACATCTTTAACATCAAAATCAAGCTTGTCTAAACTGTGCTCAACGGCTTTGCCTTGCGGGTCAAGTAGTTCTTTCAACGGCATTACATCTATTTCTGCTTTAAAGTTCATAGGTTAAAATGTTATAGTGGTTTTTTGAATATTTATTTTGCTTTTGGTTGTTCAAAGAAGATATTAAAAATTAAATCCCAATGCAATTTAACACAAAGAGCANNAAATGCCAATACAAAGGCCACAAAGAAGTATATTTTTAGTGTTCTTTGTATTAACCTTTGTGTGCTTTGTGTTAACATGTATTCATTTCATTTAATTTCTAACAGCTTCTACAGCTTGTTTGATTATGGATACCAGGACATATAAAATGATTATGAGCGGTATGGCCGCAAATTTAAGCGTTGCCAGTAAAACCGCCGAAAGAATTATAAACAGGTAAACTACCTGGTTCCCCTTCCAGCCAAGTGATTTGAATTTAAAGGCAAACATGGGTATTTCGGAAACCATGAGGCCGGATATGGTAAGTATAACGGCGTATAAAACCACCGTATCAAAAATTACAGGGGCCAGGCCAAATGAATTGTGCGAAAAGACGAGGAGTAAACCGATAATAAAAATTGTGGCCGCCGGGGTTGCCAATCCTAAAAAGCCATCGGTTTGCCTTGTGTCAACGTTAAACTTGGCCAGGCGCAGGGCGGCAAACAGGGTTACTAAAAAAGCAGGAGAGGAGTACAGGTAAATTTTAGCGGTGCTGTAAAACTCGCTACCAGATGAATACTTTTGAAATAACAGCTGGAACAAAACCAGGCCTGGCACTAAACCAAAACTCACCACATCGGCCAGCGAGTCGAGTTGTTTGCCTACATCAGACGCACTTTTAAAAAAACGCGCGGCAAAGCCATCCAGAAAATCGGCCACCAATGAAACTGCGATGCAGTAAGGCACCAGCTCAACATGAAAATTAAAAATAAAAACTACCGCTACACAACCTGAAAAGAGGTTAATAAGGGTAAGTAAATTAGGGATGCTTAATAGCGATATAATGTCCATTTTCTGTGATTTTGTAGGGACGCAATATTTTGCGTCTCCTTCTTTTGCCATGTCCACAACAATTTATGTGTGTCAGAGACGCAAAATATTGCGTCTCTACGTTTCGTTAGGGCTGCCCACATACGCGCAGAGTCCCCATTCCGCAGAGCCGCCCCGCGTAAGGCGGGATGAAACAGAAAGGGAGACTCTGCGAGGAAGGGGAGATATGAGTGTAAGTATGTTCGGAATACTCAATAAGGAAATGATGTCCATTAGTTTATTTTTTAGAGACGCAAAATTTTGTGTCCCATTCTTTTGCCATGCGCACAACAGATTTATGTGTGCCAGAGACGCAAAATTTTGCGTCCCCTTTTTTTTGTCATTCGCACAGCAAATTTATGTGTTCCAGAGACGCAAAATTTTGCGTCTCTCCGTGTTTATTTGCTGTTCATTATGTCTTCAATCTCTTCAACTTCAATAGGGATGTTGGCCATCAGGTCAACCGGTTTGCCATTGGTAACGAGGATATTGTTTTCTATTCTTATTCCCAGTTTTTCTTCGCGGATATAAATGCCTGGTTCGCAGGTTAACACAGCGCCTGATTTTAGTTTTTCGAAGCGGTTACCAAGGTCATGCACATCAAGCCCCAGAAAGTGGGCTGCACCGTGTGGGTAATATTTTTTATATGCCGGCGAGGCCTTGTCTTGTTTCTTTACTTCATCTTTGGTAATCAGTTTCAGTTTTATCAGTTCACTCTCCATTAACTTGCCCGCTTCCAGGTTCAGCTCATTTAGTATAGCACCGGCTTTCATCATATCCTTTAATTCGCGATGCACACGTAAAACCGAATTGTAAACATCCTTCTGGCGTTTTGTAAACCGGCCATTTACCGGAACGGTGCGGGTTAAATCGGCATTGTAGTTAGCATATTCAGCAGCGGCATCCATTAATACCAGTTCGCCATCTTTGCATTGCATATCGTTGCTGATGTAGTGCAGTATGCAGGCATTTTCGCCGCTGGCTATAATAGGGGTATATGCATGACCGGTAGCCCGGTTAGTTACATACTCATGGGTAAGTTCGGCTTCAATTTCAAACTCCCAGATGCCTGGTTTAATGCTTTTTAAAACGCGTATAAATCCCTTTTTGGTAATGTCGATAGCGCAGTTAAGCAGGGCAACTTCGTAATTAGATTTTGCTGCCCTTAGCTGGTGCATAATGGGGGCTGCCCTTTCGTATTTATGCAATGGAAAATCGTTAATGACTTTGCGGGCGAATTTTACTTCGCTCGCTTCGCCCATTGATATGCTTCTGTCGTGCTCGTTGGTATTGAGGTAAACATTTTCGGCATAGTGCATCAGCATATTGAAGATAGAATCGAACTGGTCGCTCCAGATAACGTTTTCTATGCCACTGGTGCGTTGTGCGCTTTCAACGCTGTGTTTTTTGCCTTCCCACCACATCAGGTAGTCGTTGGTTTTGCGGGTAAAAAGAACCTCGCGGTGTTTTGCTTCAGGCGCATCGGGAAAAAGAATTAAAAAGGTTTCTTCCTGGTCAATTCCGGTAAGGTAGAAAAGGTCAGGGTTCTGGCGCCAGTTGTACGACGAGTCGGCGCTGCGGGTTACAACGTCGTTCGATATAAAAACGGCCAGTGAATTCTTTTTCATCTGCTTTGTAAAGTTCTTTCTGTTCAGTTTGAACAGTTCAGCATTGATATTGTCGTAACGCATAAATTTTGTGCTCTGTTTTGAGCGAAAGTAAATTAAATCTGAGAGATGCGAATTTTGGGCAGTCAGGCGGCCTGCCAAATGGTGAGAAATCGCATAAAATTACTTAGTGTATTTGATACAATAACCTTAAATTTATTTCACGTTTTAGCAAGCGTTAACAGGTGTTTTTCATTAGTAAGTTGCTAACTTTATATGATAATGGTCAACTAGCAGGCTTTTACTTTTTTTTCCTGTAAGAATCTGTTAGGTTTGCCCCTTCAAAATTTTGCAACAAAATAAGCTGTTATGAACCTGGTAGGCTTCAAAAATCCTAAAGCAAATCTCGAATCAATAGGAATTAAAAATACAAAAACACAGTACTGGAACCTGAATGCGGAAGAGTTGATTGAAGAAACGATAAAAAGAAACCAGGGAGTATTGAGTGACACCGGCGCGCTTGCAATTGATACCGGTGAATTTACCGGCCGCTCACCTAAAGATAAGTTTATTGTAAAAGACGATAACACCAAAGACTCGGTTGACTGGGGTGGATTCAATAACCCGATATCGGCTGAAATTTTTGATAAGTTGTATAACAAGTTGTGTGCGTATTTTGAAGGTAAGGATGTTTTTGTGCGCGATAGTTATGCTGCTGCTGCCGACCAATATCGTTTAAATGTGCGAGTTGTTACAGAGTACCCATGGGCTAATCTGTTTGCCTATAATATGTTCCTCAGGCCAAGCGCAGAGGAAGCAAAAACGATGGAGCCAGACTGGCTGGTTATTCAAGCCCCTGGCCTTTTGTGCGAAGGTGTTGCTGATGGCATCCGTCAACACAATTTTTCAATTCTGAATTTTACCAGGAAGATTGCCATTATTGGTGGTTCTGCTTACACCGGCGAAATAAAGAAAGGCATATTCACTGTGCTGAATTATGTATTGCCGCACGAAAAGAAAGTGCTGGCTATGCACTGCTCGGCTAACGTTGGTAAGGCAGGTGATGTGGCTTTGTTTTTTGGCCTGAGCGGCACCGGTAAAACTACTTTATCTGCCGACCCTAACCGCCCGTTAATTGGTGATGATGAGCACGGCTGGATTGGCGACCTGGTTTTTAATTTTGAAGGAGGTTGCTATGCTAAAACCATTGATTTATCGGCTGAGAAAGAGCCGGATATTTATAAAGCTATCAGGCACGGTGCAATTTTAGAAAACATCGGTTTTGTTGATGGCAGCCGCACCGTTGATTTTGCTTACAAGAACAAAACTGAAAATACCCGCGTATCGTATCCCATTCATTTTATTGAAAATGCACTGAAAAAATCAGTTGCCGGCGGACCGAAGAATATTTTCTTCCTAACATATGATGCCTTTGGTGTATTGCCTCCAATTTCAAAACTGAATGTGGGCCAGGCTATGTATTTTTTCCTTTCGGGTTTTACCTCGAAAGTTGCAGGTACTGAGGCCGGTGTTACTGAACCTCAAACTACATTCTCAACCTGCTTTGGCGCACCTTTTTTACCGCTGCACCCAACAACATATGCATCTTTGTTAGGCGCAAAACTGCGCAACTCTGATATCCGCGTTTGGTTACTGAACACCGGTTATACTGCCGGCCCTTACGGGGTAGGAAAGCGTATGAGTTTGCCAAACACCCGTTCGTTGATTACAGAAGCGTTAAGCGGCGACCTGGATAAGGTTAACTACGAAACGCACCCGGTATTTGGTGTGGCCATACCTACCAGCTGCCCGAATGTGCCATCTGAAATACTGAATCCGCGCAACACCTGGAAAGACAAAGCCGCTTACGATGCCAAAGCCAATGAACTTGCACTGGCGTTTAATAAGAACTTTGAAAAATTTGCTGCTAAGGCTGAAGAAGAGATACTACATGCCGCACCTAAAGCGCTGCAATCGGCATAAATTATCATTGAGAATAAAAAGAAAAAGCCTTCAATTTTGAAGGCTTTTTCTTTTTATATCGAGTGACAATCATTTATTGCCCCAACAATCCTTTCTTCAAATCCTCATCAGCCGGGGTATCAGAGAACCAGATGCCGAATAATGCTTTTTTGAAATCGAGGCCGGGGATGGTGCTTTGGAGTTTATCGTTTTTGTAAGACTTAATGCCCTGACCGGGAACGTACCATATTTCAAATACGTCGCCTTCTTTGATTACGTCTTTTTTAAAGGTGTTTATGAACTCGTCAATTTTAACGCGTAGCGGGCCGGTGTTATCTTTAGTTGATTTTTTAAAACCTTCTTCAATGGCCTCGCTCATGTTGCTGCTGCTGATTACTGATGAGGTAATGGTTAAGCGCATTACTTCGGGTTTATCGGCGTTTATCAGGTCGTTTGCGTTGTTGGTTTTGGACTGAACGTAAAGCCCGGCGGTATACAGTTTGAAAAATAGTTTTTTACGTATGCCACCACCGTTTAGTATTAACTCGGTGTTGTCTTTATTCACTTTTGCGGGTAGCGTTACGCCGTTTAAAGTTAGTTGCGCTTCGGCGCCAAATGCGATTAGTATAAACAGGCAGAACAGGAGCAGATTCTTTTTCATGGTTGGATATTTTATTGGTGCAAGATAAATTTTCTTAGGAGAACCAAGAAGCAAGATTTTAGAAGCAAGATGGGGACGCGGTTTTGGTAAATACAAAAATCCATTTCGCACGGAGGCACGGAGTTAACAGCCGAGGAATACATTTAATACATTTTTGTATTTCTCTGTATTTTTTCTCCGTGCGAAATGGTTTTAACTCACCATGTTAACTCCATTAACAGCGCATAGTGGTCTGAAAGATCGCAGTGGTCTTTGCTCCATTGCTCGCAGTATTGTTTAATGGTGCGTGTAATTTTTTGCGGACGGACGCCGTTGGGGCGGTACAAAATGTAGTCGATAATATTGCGGTCTTTGGGGTTGAAGTCTTCTTCCATATCGTTGTTCAGGTGGTCGTTGGTGACATTGAGGTCGCCGGAGATGGGGCCGTCCTCGGCATCGAGGTTTGCAACCAGGGCATTGTAGTATTGCGGTTCGAGATTGGAGGTATTATAATCGCCTACGCAAAACTGCGGAACGCCGGGGCGCGCGAACTCTTTAACGAGGTTACCCATTTCTCGGTATTGGCTGGTTTTAAGGGTTACGGAGCCGCCGCCGTTCATGTGGGTGCCTGCAATCTGGAAGGTGTGCGTGCCATCGGTTACTTCTACCAACATAGCTCCCTTACGTGCCCAGCAATCAAAGTCATCGCACTGGCTGTATTGGATGGTGCCTAATTGTTTTAAAGGGTATTTGCTACAGATTAAAACGCCGCCGTTAATTTTAAACCCTGCTTTTTTATTGAGCGGGCCCAGCATATAAGGATAATTGGCTTTTAGTTTCCTTTTCAATATGCGGTCGGCCTTGCCATCAAATGCTTCCTGAAATACAACTATGTCGGGATTCTCCTCTATAATGTACTTAGGAATAAGGGGGGCACGTTTAATGGGGTAATGATGAGGGCGCTTTAGAACACGGGGTAACATTTTAATGTTGTATGAAAGAATACGCAGGCCTTTAGAAGTAGTTGATGTTGGAGCATCATTTCCGGCAAAGCATTGAAGGTCGCACGCGAACGCAAAGACAATAAGCAGGCTGAATTTCATTTGGTGTGAGGGGTTTTGTAAGGCGCAAGGTAGGGATTTTTCAGAGAGCGGTGTTAAACGCGTAGATACAGAATACAGTTTCGCACGGAGGCACGGAGTTAACAGCCGAGGAGTACATAAATGCATTTTGTATTTCTCGGCTGTTAACTCCGTGCCTCCGCGCGAAACATTTGTATTTGTTAAACGATTGATACACTCCCCACCATCTTAGCCAAACAGTTCCTTATTTCAGGAAGTGAATCGTACAACTGGTCGAAGGAGTCCATTACAAAGTATTTGTCCTGCAGTATATCCGTGCGGTAATCTGTAAGCAGCATGGTTGAGACATCGTAATCCAGTTTGCGGGTTTCTTTATTCAAACAATGCAGCGTTTCGCTGTGAGATGAGATGATGCCGGCACCGTAAATTTTTACTTCGTTCTTTTCGCGCATCATGCCAAACTCTATTGTGAACCAGTAAACGCGGCTTAGTAATTCGATGGCTTTGGGGTTATCAATAAACTCCAAAGCGATGTTGCTTATGCCCCTGAAAAAATCGCAGTAGGCCTGGTTACTGAGCAATGGCACGTGGCCGAATACATCATGAAACATATCGGGCTCTTCCAGGTAGTCTAACTGGGCCATGGTGCGTAGCCAGCAGGTGGCGGTAGATTTCTTTTGCGAGAGGAACTCGAAAAATTCTTTTTGCGGGCAGATGTTTGGCACTACTTCCATGCCCCAGCCGGTAGCGGGTTGCAGTATATTATCCAGTTGTTTAAAGTCAGGGATGCGTTCGGGCTTAAATTCAACTTTAGCGAGGGCGGTTAGATATTCGGAGGAAACGGCATATTGCAATATGTCCATTTGCCGGTTAAACAATGTTTTCCATACCGCGAAATCTTCGGGGGTGTAGTTGCTGTAAATCTGTGTTGTTGGCCGCATATGCGTTTGTTTTAGCTGGTATTATTAAAAACAAAAAGCCCGTTCCTTTACGGAGCGGGCTTGTATTTTGTTGCTGTTTAATTTCTATTTATCCATGCAATGACCTACCCTTTCCGGAATTTTTGTTTCCGTAATAATAGTAACAGGTATTTGACAGTTGCTTCATGAAATGAATATAAAACTAATTTTCAGAAATTCAAAAACGCCAACTTATAAAATTATCTCGGGTTTGTGAGTTAACCCCGAAAGGGTGAGGGAAACCCTTTCGGGGTAGTCCTATAACATGACCTGGACTTATTTTTTGTGATTTCCGCCGCCGCCTTTGTAGCCGCCGCTTTTATGTCCGCCGCCGCTGCCTTTGTGACCGCCACCACCTTTATGTCCACCGCCGCCGCCTTTGTTGAAGGAGCCGCGGGCGGGTTTGCCGGGGTTGGCTTTGGGGTCGTAAGCGGGGCCTTCGCCGAATTCTGCGGGTATGGGTAGTTTTTTTATTTCGTAGCCAATCAGTTCTTCTATGCGCTGAAATTTGCGCTGGTCGTGGGGGTTGATGAACGTGAGGGCCACGCCGGTGGTTTCTGCCCGTGCGGTTCTTCCTACGCGGTGGATATAATCTTCGGCATCGCCGGGTACGTCGTAGTTGATTACTAAACCTATGGAGTCGATATCAATACCGCGCGAGAGGATGTCGGTAGCCACCAGGCTTTGTAAATTTTTGTTTTTAAACTTGCGCAAAACTTCGTTGCGCTCGTCTTGTTCAAGGTCGGAGTGGATGGCTGATATCTGAAACCCTGCGCGTTTAAAATCCTTTTCAATTTCCTTCACCTTGTCTTTGGTAGAGGAGAAAATAAGGATGCTGGCTACTTTTTTATCTTTCAGCAGGCTTTTAAGCAAAGCTGTTTTTTGGTTATCGTACACCACGTAAGCAGCCTGCAATACTCCCTCTGCCGGTTTTGAAAGCGATATATTTATCTGCTCGGGGTTGTGTAAAATCTTTTTGGCCAGTTCGCGGATTTTAGGCGGCATGGTAGCCGAGAAAAGCAGCGATTGTCTGTGCTTGGGTAAAAAGCTGATAATCTTATTCAGGTCGTCGCTAAAGCCCATGTCGAGCATACGGTCAGCTTCGTCCAGTATCAGGTGTTTGAGGTGGCTGATTTTTACGTAGCCCATGTTAAGGTGCGAAATAAGCCTGCCGGGCGTAGCAATAATAACATTGGCGCCATGGGTTAAAGCCTTTTTTTCCTGCTCGAAAGAGATGCCGCCTGTGCCGCCATAAATAGCAATGTGGCTTACCGGGGCAAAGTATGCAAATCCCTGCAGCGCCTCATCAATCTGTATCGCTAATTCGCGGGTGGGCACTATAATCAGCGTGTCGATATAATCGCCCGGTTTTTGTATTATCTTATTGATTATAGGCAAAAGGTAAGCCGCTGTTTTTCCGGTGCCGGTTTGGGCACAGGCAATCAGGTCGTGCTCCTTCATAATCATAGGAATAGCCTGTTGCTGTATGGGCGTAGGCTTTTCAAAATTCATCGCATTCAGTCCCTCCATCAACTCTGGTTGAAAGTTGAGGTCTTTAAATGTTACGGGAACTGGAGCGGGGGTTGGTGATTCGGTTAGTTTAACTTCTTCTTGCATGCGGGGGCAAATATAGTGCAAAATAGCGGCATGCCCTAAATGGGCGGTTTTGGCAGCGGCCCCTCCTGTCCCCTTCCCGCATAAGGCGGGATGAAACAAAAGGGGAAGCCAGGGCAAAATGCAAACAGCCTCCTCACCTAAATCCTCTCAGAAGTAGTGGACTTTTAGCAGCCAAACTCACCCCTTTGTCTGTCGACATTTCCCCTCTCTTTGAAAAAAAGAGAAGGGAAAACCTATTGGCTTATTGCGGTTGGCTGTTTTGTATTAAGCCCTGAAAGTGGCGGAATATAACATCTAAAATCTTGATTCTCGCTTCTCATATCTTGCTTCTCTTTCTTAATACTTTGTTAACATTGCTCTTGAAAAAAAAATGATTCATTTGTAAAACTCCAAAAAACATAATAATGGCTATAAAACTAGTGGTATTTGATATGGCGGGCACTACCGTTGAAGACAAGGATAACGTGCATGAGGCTTTGATAAAGGGATTTGAACTCAACAATTTTAAAATAAACAGGGCTGATGCCAATAGCGTAATGGGATACCCTAAACCGGTGGCCATCCGTACTTTGCTTGAAGAAAAATTTAAGACGAAAGAGAATACCGGCGAGCTGGTTTCTAAAATTCACAACACCTTTGTAAATGAAATGATTTCATTTTACAAAAACGACCCATCGGTGAGGTCAAAGAAAAATGCTGAGGAAACATTTAAGCAACTAAGAGCGAAGGGAATTAAAGTGGGCATTGACACCGGTTTTAGCCGCGATATTGCCGATACTATTTTCGACCGCTTAAAATGGAAAGAAAATAACCTGATTGACTACACTGTAACAAGCGATGAAGTAAATAACGGCCGCCCTTACCCCGATATGATATTTAAGTTTATGAAGGATCTCAATATTACTTCGGCCGATGAAATTGCCAAAGTAGGCGACACCGTATCTGACCTTCAGGAAGGTACTTCGGCAGGTTGTAAATATGTTATCGGTATCACCACCGGCGCCTACACGCGCGAAGCCCTGGAGCCTGAAAATCACACCCACCTTGTTGACGATTTGCTTGAAGTGGTTGATATTGTAACTTCCGAAAATTAATTCATGACTCTTACCGTACCCGCTTTTCAGAAAAGACTGGCCAATGCACCTTCGTTTGTTGTGCCTGTATTTGCTGCCATTGTAGCTTTTTTGACCTATAGTTGCATGTATGCATTCCGCAAGCCGTACACTTCGGCTACGTTTGATGGCATTACGGCCTTTGGAATAAACTATAAGATATTATTGGTGATAGCCCAAACCATAGGTTATACCCTGAGCAAGTTTTTAGGGATAAAAGTAATTGCCGAAATGAAGCAACATCGCAGGGCGGTTGCCATTATAGGCCTTATCGGGTTTGCATGGCTTATGCTTTTGTTTTTTGGTTTGGCACCCCGGCCGTATAACATCGTTTTCCTGTTTCTGAATGGTATTCCGCTGGGTTTGATTTGGGGCCTTGTGTATAGCTATATAGAGGGTAGGAGGGCTACTGAGTTTATGGGCGCTGTTTTGGCAGTAAGCTTTATTTTTTCATCGGGCCTTGTAAAGTCTGTAGGTAAATGGCTGGTAGTGGATATACATATCAGCGAGTTCTGGATGCCCTTTTTTGCGGGGTTAATATTTATAGTGCCTATAATCATCCTGGTATTTTTACTGGAACAGATACCACCGCCAACTGCAATGGATATTGAGCTGCGCACAAAGCGCTTGCCCATGACAGCCCAACAGCGAAAAGATTTTGTAATGAGTTTTTTGCCCGGTATTTTAATGCTGGTAGTAACTTATGTAATGCTTTCAGTTATGCGCGATNNTTTCGGGGCCGATATATGGAAAGAAGCGGGCTTCGGAAAGTCGCCTGAAATTTTTACTACTACTGAGATACCAACCTCTATTCTGGTTTTGGTAATGATGAGCCTGGTAATGCTGATAAAGGATAATTTTAAGGCGCTGGTTGTTAACCACGCTATGGTTATTATTGGTTTTGCGCTTGCATTGATCAGCACCTTTTTATTTAGCATACATGCCATAGGTGCTATACCCTGGATGATATGCAATGGCCTGGGCTTATATATGGGTTATATACCTTTTAACGTAATGTTGTTTGAGAGGATGATAGCTTCTTTTAAGCGTCCTGCTAACGTAGGTTTTCTTATATATATATCTGATTCATTTGCTTATTTGGGTAGCATTTGCATCTTACTCTATAAGNNATTTCGGTCAGCACAACCTCTCCTGGATAAGTTTTTTTTCAACTATGGTTTATATTGTTTGCAGCGTAGGTATTGTTTTTACCATTTTTAGCCAGCTGTATTTTAATAAGAAAAAGCATTTAACCAGTTAAGGTACCTGAACCCGGCTTTTACCCAATTTAAGCCAAAGACATTCCCCCAACCATTGCCGCCCTGTTGCGTATCCAGGAATCGAGTGGCCCGGTAATTACACCTTTGCCGGCCCGATAAGTGGGGGCATCAAATTGTCGCTATACCGCAGAAATTCCGGTTGGCGGGNNCTTGTATATCGAACGACAATTTGATAAGCGCCCCGATAAATTGCATTTTTCCGAAAATATATTTTTCTTCGCCTTTGCTGAATCCCCCCAAATGCAAGCACATGTGTTTAAAGCATCTATGATGATGCTCTTTATTTTAGCTTCCTGTAAACAACGGGATATTGTTATTGACGTAGCACGCCAATCATCTGACCTGATGAATTGTACTAAGATATTCGGGTACAGCGTAAAGAAATTAGAGGAAGAGAATGAAATACTGATACAGACCGGAATATTTTATGCCAACGGCGATGGTGAGGACAAGCCTGCCGCCATTATGAAGGTGAATAATACTGACAGGGTACTTTACCTTATTACAGAAAAGGCAATAAGCGGTGAAAAAACTGAAGTATACGAAGGCGATGGATACTGCTTATCGCTCCGGTACATTGAACGGCTGAAGGCGAATGGTATTTACTTCGATGGCCGCTGCAGGATCAGAAAAGGGATAACCATTTCAGAATATAAAATAGAAGGGCAACCTAATATCCATAATTATTAACGGCTCAAAGCCGTAACCGGTTTTTGAGTTAGCCGCTTATCTTTTTTATTAATCCCTGTAACACATTGCCCGGCCCTACTTCAATAAATTCAGTGGCCCCATCAGCAATCATTTGTTTAACCGATTGCGACCATTTTACCGGTGATGTAAGCTGTGCCATCAGATTCTGCCTGATTACCGCAGCATCTGTTTCTGCTTTGGCAGATACGTTTTGATAGATAGGGCAAACCGGATTATGAAAAGTAGTCTGGTTAATAATTTCAACCAGTTTTTTTCGGGCAGGCTCCATCAGTGGCGAATGAAACGCCCCGCTAACCGGCAGTTTAATAACTCTTTTAACTCCCGCCGCTTTTAACCTTTCCATAGCTAAATCAACCCCCTTTACCGTGCCCGAAATAACCAACTGCCCCGGCGCGTTGTAATTTGCAGGCACTACAATTTCCTCTGTTATTTCTTTACAGATATTTTCTATCTGCTCATCGCTGGTATACCCTATTACTGCGGCCATAGTAGAAGGCACAATTTCGCAGGCTTCCTGCATGGCGATGGCGCGGTTAGCCACTAAGCGTAACCCTTCGGCAAAGCTGAGTGTATTTACAACCACCATAGCCGAAACTTCGCCCAGCGAGTGGCCGGCAACCATATCGGGTTTAAAATCTTCAATAAGGGCTGCCGATATAACACTATGCAAAAAAACTGCAGGCTGGGTAATTTTTGTTTGTTTCAGGTCTTCATCGGTTCCCTCAAACATGACCTGCGATAAGGAGAAGCCCACAATTTCATCGGCCTCTTTAAACATCTTACGGGCAACCTCCGACTTGTCGAAAAGTTCTTTACCCATCCCCCTAAACTGCGAACCCTGGCCCGGGAAAACGTATGCTTTCATGTTCTATAATTTATACGAAAAAATTTGCCACTAAGGCACTAAGGACACGAAGAAACACTAAGATTTAAAATATTCAAACAAGCCGATTACAAAATAAACAGAGTTGTCTTTAAATCGGTATTTTCTTAGTGCAACTTAGTGTCCTTAGTGCCTTAGAAGCTGTTTAAAATTANNAACTTTGTGTGCTTTGTGTTAACCTGTATTTCTTTTCTTTAATTTTAAACAGCTTCTTAGGGTAAATTTCTCTAAGTTTTAACTCAACCGGGAGGCAATAAGTTTTATAAACTCGTTGCGGGTTGAGTTTTTCTCAAACTCACCGGTAAACGCGGAGGTGGTGGTAACAGAATTTTGTTTCTGAACGCCCCGCATCATCATGCAAAGGTGTTTTGCTTCAATTACTACTGCTACACCCAAAGGTTGCAGTGCTTCCTGTATACAATCTCTTACCTGGGTAGTTAGACGTTCCTGTACTTGTAACCTGCGCGAGTAAACATCTACAACGCGTGCAAGTTTGCTAAGGCCAACTATTTTGCCATTGGGGATATATGCAATATGTGCCCGGCCATAAAAAGGCAGCGCATGATGCTCGCACATGGAATATAACTCAATATCTTTTACTATCACCATTTCGCTGTGATGTTCATCAAACACCGCCGATTTCAATATTTGCAGCGCATCCTGCTCGTAACCCTGGGTCATAAAATGCAGCGCCTTGGCTACTCTTTCCGGCGTTTTTGCAAGGCCATCGCGTTTTAAATCTTCACCCAGTGCTTCCAGGATACCGGCAAAATTGTTCCTTACAATCTCCAGCGATTTTGGGTCATACTCTTCAATTCTGCGGTATCTGGTCATGGGCATGTAATATAGGTTTAGCGCTTTATTCGCCGTAATATTCTACGTATATATTTTCCGTTTCAATAATCTTAACGCAATGCAACTGGCATCCTTTTAAGTGGGGTACTATCCATTTCCATATCAGCTGAACAATATTTTCAATGCTTGGTAAAACACCTTTTAGCTCATGCACGTCAACGTTAAAATTTTTATGGTCCAGTTTATCCAAAACCTCTTTTTTAAGTATGCTGCTTAAATCGTGCGCATTGATAACAAAGCCGGTATCGGGATTGGGCAAACCTTTTACAGTTACATATAAATCAAAGTTATGCCCATGCCAGTTTTTATTGGCGCATTTTCCAAAAGTGGCGTCATTCTGTTCGTCTGTCCAGTTTGGATTAAACAGCCTGTGTGCCCCGTTAAAGTGTTCCCTTCTTGTTAAATAAAGCATAATAACATCTATAAACCCCGAATCAATCCATTAAGTTCACTTAGCTGTGCAGAAATTTTCCTGGCATCCCGGTTTTTGAAGTTGCGAAGATAATTGAAGTTATCGGGTATTAATAAACCAGTCATTAAAAGGGTGCATACCAAATTACCCGGACGGGGCAAAGGTTTCTAATGGCAGGTGTTTTGGGACATTTGCGACTGGTGGGACATGGTTTGTATATAAGTCCCCGATGTCCCACAAGTCCNNCTCCTTTGCTTTTGTAAGCAAATCAATGGCACAAAAAGACCAGGTTGAAAAAGTATGGTTCAACGGCGATAAGACCAGCAAAATTGAGATTTACCTGGCCAAAAACGGAACATACTGCGGCAGGGTAACATGGCTAAATGAACCCAACGATAAAGAAACCGGCAAGCCTAAACTGGATAAAGAAAATCCGGATGATAAGTTAAAAACACGGCCCGTTCAAAACCTGGTTATTATGACCGGCTTTAAAAAGAACCCCGACAATAAAGACGAGTATATTGACGGTAAAATATACGACCCCAAAAAGGGTAAAACATATTGCGGCAGAATTACTTTTAAAGGAAAATCGCTTGATTTGCGCGGATACCTTTGCAGCTTAACTTTCCTTGGAAGGAATGAGGTTTGGGAAGTTGCGGAGTAGCAATCGTTCTCCGGCATAAATTATCTTGTCCTTTTCGTTAAACGCCTTAACCGGTATTGTTACTAATAAGGTAACACATCGGGAAAGTGTTTGGCGGCTACCATCTATATTTATCGCTCTAAATTTAATTCATGCGGAAAAGCTATGTATTGGTTGTGTTATTGGTAGTTGTTTGTATTGCCCTGGCCGGATTATTGATGAAGAGCAGGATGCAACAACCGGTAGCCGCAACTAATGCCAAACCGGGGTTGCTGGCTGCAGTGGTTGCAAAACCCATTTTTAAATACGGGCTAAACCTGTCTGATTTTAAAGTGTTGAAGCATGTGGTAAAGCAAAACGAGATTTTTGCTGATATACTAATGCAGTATAATGTAACCTACCAAACCATCGATTTTTTAGCCCATGAATCGAAATCCATTTTCAACCTGAACAAAATGAAGGCAGGGAATAACTGCACTGTTTTATGCGAAAAGACTAATAACGGCCTGGTTCCTAAAAAGCTGGTTTACGAAGAGGATAAAGTAAACTATGTGGTATTTAACCTGGATGATTCGCTTTATACATATCGTGGGCAAAATAAAGTGGAACGCAAACACCAGGAGGTAAACGGTGTAATTAACTCATCGTTATACGAAACGCTGGAGTCAAATAATATGAGCCCCACATTGGCAGTTCGCCTGTCTGAAATTTTTGCGTGGACTGTGGATTTTTATAAAATACAGCAAGGAGATAAATTTAAAGTAGTGTACGATGAGGATTTTGTGAATGGCGAATCGGTAGGTATTGGTGAAATAAGCTCTGCTGTGTTTAACAGCAGCGGTAAAGATTTTTATGCTTTTTACTACGCCAAAGATGCAGCCCATGAAGGGGATTATTATGACGAGAATGGCAACAGCATGAAAAAGGAATTTTTGAAGGCGCCCGTTAAGTTTTCAAGAATTTCATCGCATTATTCTTTGAATCGCTTTCATCCGGTTACTAAAGAGTGGAAGGCGCATTTAGGAACTGATTATGCCGCCCCGTTTGGCACACCTATCATGGCCACCGCCGATGGTATTGTTGAAGATGCCTGTTTTAAGATTTATAATGGCAATTACGTTAAGATACGCCACAACGGGCAATACAAAACCCAATACCTGCACATGAGCAAAATAGGTAAAGGTATTCATCCGGGTGTAAGGGTTAAGCAGGGAGAAATTATCGGCTACATTGGTGCCACTGGTTTAGCCACCGGCCCGCACGTATGTTATCGTTTCTGGAAAGACGGCCAACAGGTAGACCCGTTGAAGCAGAAACTTACCTTCAGCGACCCTATGCCGGCAAAATACAAGGCTGATTTTTTGGCGAAAACCAAAGCCACTAAGCAGCGGATGGATGCCATTGTTTACCAGGCGCCAAAGCCTAGGGCTGAAAAAGCAGTTGAGGATGTTGCTGATAATTATGATTCAAAGTACACCTTGTTGAGGAAGGATTTTTAATAGCAAAAACGCGTCATTGCGAGTAAGCACCCTTGGGGCAAAGGGAAAAATCCTGGTGACGCAGAAAAGACCTTCTCAGCCGAGTCTCCCTTCCAAGGGTTGGGGACTCGGCGTGGGGGGTAGGCCGCACTAGCGCCGAGTCCCCCATTCCTCAAAGCAGGAAAGGGGAGACTCGGNNTGCGAAGCAATCCCGAAACTACTAGCGGCAAGTTGTAGCATAACATTCAGCCTTCATCGCTTATGGATTGCTTCATGCCCAAAAAGGCATTCGCAATGACGGGTGCGGGTTACTTCTTAAACTGCCCGATATCCAAAGTAGTATCACAAAAAGCATACTCGGCCGGAATATTAGAAGAGATAATTACCAGCCTATTCGAATCAACCTGCTGCACCGTTTTTAAATACCAGTTATTCCAGTGTTCATCTAAAGTTGCAGAGGGCTCATCCAGCAAAAGGATTTTGCTTTCGGTGAAAAGGGCAAACGCCAGCTTTAAACGCTGTTTCATACCTGATGAATAGTTTCGTATCTCTTTATCGCCTTCCAGTTGTACTTCATCCATAAACGTCTGCCGTGATATGCTAAGGCGGCGGATGTTTTCATGAAATTTGAATAGTTCATTCAGAGTTAATTCTTCGGGAAGGTCCATGTAAGGGGCGCTGAATGAGATATGCTGATAAACATCTTCAAAGGCAAATTTCACTTCGCCTGCATTGGGCGTTATAATGCCCGCCAGCACTTTTAATAAGGTAGATTTTCCGCTGCCATTAGCGCCGGTTATTGCATACTTTTTACCGGCAATAAATTCAGCAGTTACATTCTTAAAAATCCAGATGCTGCCGAATTTTTTGGAAATGTTGTTGAGGGTAATGAGTGTTGTTGACTGACCAGTAATCACGGATGCAAAGTAAGAAATTGCGGGAGAAAGTTAACCACTATGGTATTTGGTGCCTGCTTAAACCTGATTCAGTTTAAACTCCACTTTAAGATGTTTCACTGGCGTTAACATGACAAAGGGTACGGATTTCGAGGAAATATTAATTGCATTTAATCATAATCATCATAATAGATCAGCGTCCCCATTGGGTTGGAATTCACTAAAAGGATGATTACTCTTCGCTCGTACTCTTAAAGCCTTTCATAATACCACGAACACTCTCCCTGATAAAATTTACTATTTCATCTTTATCGGCGCTTGATGGGATATCGGCTTCAATGTATTTTAAGGCGGTGCTGGTATTAAATCCGCGGATGTAGAGAATACGATAAACGTCCAGTATCTGGTTTATCTGTTCGGTGGTATAGCCCCTTCTTCTTAATCCTATTGAATTTACCCCTGCATAAGTAGTAGGATGGCGCGCAGCGCGCACAAAAGGCGGAATATCTTTATTAACCAAACAGCCACCCGAAACTATTACATGGCGGCCCATTTTAGTAAACTGCGAAAAGTTAGTAGCCCCGCCCAATATTGCATAATCGCCAATTTCAACATGGCCGGCAAGGTTGGCATTATTGGCTATAACACAATTTTTGCCGATAATACAATCATGCGCTACATGCACATAAGCCATTAACAACGAGTTATCGCCAATAACGGTTTTCATAGAGGCTTCAGTGCCGCGGTTAATAGTTACATACTCGCGTATGGTAACGTTATTGCCAATTTCAACAGCCGATTTCTCGCCTTTATACTTCATATCCTGCGGTATGGCCGAAATAACTGCACCGGGGAAAATACGGCAGTTTTTACCAATACGCGCACCTTCCATAATGGTAACATGCGGGCCAATCCAACTACCTTCCCCAATAGTTACATCTTTGGAAATAGTTACAAACGGCTCCACCACCACATTATCGGCCACTTCAGCCTGGGGATGAATATAGGAGTAGGGTTGGTTCATTGTACTATTTCGTAATTAAAAATACAGCCCCTCCCGTCCCCAAAGGGGAGGCTAAAGGCCCTAAAACATCTATTTGCCTTCTTTTCTCTGAATTTTTGCCATCAATTCGGCTTCGCTTACCAGTTTATTACCTACATAAGCCGAGCCTCTCATTTCAATAATTCCCCTTCTCATGGGGGCTAATAATTCAAGTTTAAAAAGTATTACATCTCCCGGCACTACACGTGCTTTAAATTTCACGTTATTTATTTTCAGAAAATAGGTATCGTAATTATGCGGGTCGGGCAGGTTGTGCAGCACCAATATGCCACCCGTTTGCGCCATAGCCTCAATTTGCAAAACACCCGGCATTACAGGGTTTCCGGGAAAATGCCCCCTGAAAAACTCTTCATTAAAGGTAACAGCCTTTACACCCACCACCTCAGTTTCGGTAAGCGAAATAATTTTATCTATAAACAGAAAGGGATAGCGGTGAGGGAGTATCCTTTCAATATCCGTTGCACTGTAAACGGGTTCTTTATTCGGGTCGTAAACCGGGGCAGGGTCTTTCATCCTTTCCTGCTTAATATGCGCCTTCAGTACTTTGGCAAACTCAACATTGTGTTTATGGCCGGGTTTGGTGGCTATAATATTGGCGTGGATCGGAGTTCCAATCAGGCCTAAATCGCCCACAACATCTAACAGCTTATGCCGGGCGGGTTCGTTGTGGTGGTATAAATCAACGTTGTTTAAAATGCCTTCTTCCACAACTTTAATATCGGGCTTGTTGAACATAATAGCCAGCTTGGCCTGTTCTTCAGGCGTAACGGGTTTGTCAACTACTACAATGGCATTATTTAAATCACCTCCCCTTATAAGTCCTGCTTCATACAGCATCTCCAGTTCATGTAAAAAGGCAAAGGTACGGGCCGGGGCAATTTCCTTTTTAAAATCAGCTACTTTATCCAGGGTAGCATGTTGCTGGCCCAAAATCTCGCTTTTATAATCAATCAGGGCAGTTACTTTGTAGCGGTTACTTGGCATGGCCAGGTATTCGGCACCAGTCTCTTTATCAATGTAATGTATGTTCTGGCGCAGTTCAAAAATATCGCGCTCTTCAGTTTGCTCCAGTATACCTGCGCCTTCCAGCGCTTCAACAAAATATTTGGCACTGCCGTCCATAATCGGAATCTCAATGCCATCCACCTGCACCAGGCAATTATCAATTTGCAAACCAATCAAGGCGCTCATCAGGTGCTCAACAGTGGCAACCATGCCCGTGCCTTTTTCAAGCGTAGTGCCCCTTTGAACGGTAGTAACCAGGTCGCAATCTGCCGGAATAATGGGTTTATCGGGTAAATCCACCCGCTGAAATTTAATGCCATGGTTATTGGCCGCCGGCATAAACCTTACGGTTACGTTTTTGCCTGTATGCAGGCCTACTCCTGATAGAGTAGCCTCGTGTTTGATAGTTTGCTGGTAGGTATGGGTCATCAACTATTTTCTTAAAAAGCGCAAATCTAAAATTTTAGTACTTATTACAATGATTTAATAATGAGGTAATGTTAGTTCTTATTTCGACTCTTCCATTAATCTAATCCATTAATCTAAATTGCCAACAGCCTCCTCATCCTAAATCCCTGCCTTTGCCGTCAGGCAGGCTTCTCCGAAGGAGAAGGACTTTTGAACCCTCTCCTTCGGAGAGNNGCCGGTAGGCAGGGGTGAGGATTTACTTTAGCTTTTTCTCCAGTTCTTCAATCCTTTTGGCCAGTTCAGGCAGCTTCATCATATAGGCAATAATGCGGTAATGCTCTCTTGCATCAATGGCCGGGGCGCCTGAAATTCCCTTGCCTTTGTCTTTAACATCTTTTATTACCGCCGCCTGCGCCTGAATTTTAACCCCGTCGGCAATATTCAGGTGGCCTGTTATGCCTGCCTGCCCGCCTATCATTACATTTTTACCCGTTTTAGTACTGCCCGAAATACCTGCCTGCGCAGCGATGCCGGTATTTTCGCCCAGCTCAACATTATGTGCAATTTGTATCAGGTTATCAAGTTTTACCCCGTTGCGGATAATTGTTGAACCCATCACCGCCCGGTCAATACAAGTATTGGCCCCTATCTCAACGTCGTTTCCAATTACAACGTTGCCTGTTTGAGGTATTTTTTTGAAGGTGCCATCGGGTTGAGGTGCAAAACCAAAGCCATCAGCGCCGATAACCGCACCTGAGTGGATAATGCAATCAGAGCCAGCCTTACAATCATTATAAATAGAAACATTGGCATAAATGGTAGTGCCATCGCCAATTTCGGCATTATCACCAATGTAGCAGTTGGGATATATCTTTACGTTTTTACCCACCTTCACATTTTCGCCCAGGTAGCTAAAGGCGCCCAGGTAGAAGTTATCGCCATAAGTGCTGTTTTTTCCAATTTTGGTTTGCTCATCAATACCCGCCGACTTCTGGTTGGCATTCATGGCTGCATATAAATCCATTAATTTTTGAAAGGCCGGGTATGGTTCGGCAACACGTAAAACTGCAGAAATATTTTCGGTGTTGTACTCCAGCTTTTCATCGCAAAGAAGAATGCCTACCTGGGCGGTTTGAGCATAGGAGTAATATTTGGGATTAGCCAAAAAACAAAACGAATCTTTATCCGATTCCTCTATCCTGGCAAGTTTTGAAACCTTTGTTTCGGGGTTGCCCTCCAGTTTAGCCCCCAGCATTACCGCTAATTCTTTCGCTTTTATCTCCATCACTATTATTGGATAATTCGATTTAAACGCATTGTTTAGGAATTATTGTGTTGACGTTAACTTAATTTAAAAGGCAGCCTCATCCTAAATCCTTCTNNCCTCTCCTTCGGAGAGGGCAGGGAGAGGAGGCTCTTCGGGTAAAATACATAATACTTGGTTACTGCCACGCTTAGTACCGCTATGTTCAATTGGTCGCTGGCCTTTGCTATATCAATAACTTCGCCGGTGTTGGTTAATATGTTGATGTGGTTTTCGGCGGGGTTGTAGGCATAGTTGCTGGTTGAATCTGAAAACACCAGGTAAGCCACTTCCTCCTCACTTAATTTCAGCTTTTTCACGGCATTTTGGTTCAGGCTCTTTAACCGCTCTTCGGGAAAAGGGTCGTTGCTAATTTCTATTTTAAAAAGCTTACGGTCTAAAATGGCTTCGCATAGCGTTTTCAAAACCTTATCATCGCAGTGCTTCCAGTATTTAAAGGCTGAAAAAATGTCAAAGTCGTCCAGTTCTGAATAATACTTCAGGGCTTTTTCGTTTTTTTCAAAATCCGTTAAACTTACGGTGTTTTTAAGAAAGTAGGAGAGGGCAGGAGAAGCATCCAGCTTTTCGCCCCGGTTTATTAAAAAGCGGGCGCGCTCAATGGCCTTTACAACCATTTGCTCAACACACAAAACCGTTTTGTGCAAGTAAACCTGCCAATACATCAGACGGCGGGCTACTATAAAGTTTTCGATAGAATAAATGCCTTTTTGTTCAATTACAAGATTACCCTGGTGAACATTCATCATTTCAATAATACGCTCGTAACTGATGGCCCCTTCGTTAACGCCTGAGAAGAAAGAATCGCGGGTCAGATAGTCGAGCCGGTCAACGTCCANNGATATTCAGTTTATCCATGTAAATTTTAGAAATATGCTCATGGTGCACCTTGGCCAGCAGGCTCATCTCCAGGGTATGCGAAAAAGGGCCGTGGCCGATATCGTGCAGTAAAATGGCTATGCAGGCCGCCAATTCTTCTTCCTCGGTAATCTTATGGCCCTTTATTTTGAGGATAGAAAGCGCCTTGCGCATTAAATGAAAAGCCCCCAAAGCATGATGAAAGCGGGTATGGATAGCGCCGGGGTAAACATAATCGCTTAACCCAAGTTGTTTTATGCGCCTTAAACGCTGAAAATAGGGATGCTCAATGATGTCGAATATCAACTCATGCGGTATAGTAATAAACCCGTGGACGGGGTCGTTGAATATTTTGCGTTTGTTCATTCGTCGCTGTAATCCAATTAGCCCTGAAACCTCAGGGCCCTACTTTAGTGTGCGAAGAAAACTTTTATTGGGGGAAATAGGAAATTAAAATGAAGAAGGGATATATCGATAAATAGGGGACCTATTTCAATTTCTTCTTTGCCATATACGGCCTGTCGGGTGGTAATTCCATGACCTCTCTTCTCGGGTCAATCAAAACATCCATATCCTCTAAAGGAATGCAGCCCAAAATCATTTCAGTATTTCCGGGCAAAACAATTGGATTGCAAGAGGTAGTGCGGTTCTTAAACCGTATTTCAACAGGTTCAGCCACATCAAATTTCTTAATTTCCCCATCCGCCAGTTCAAATGATTGCGAGCCGATTATTTCCAATCCAAGTTGTGCTACCAAATTCTCGTTTATAGAAAGATTATAAGCGCCGGTGTCAACTAAAACGTCAATTTCCTGCATTCTAATATCTTCTTTTTTCATTTTGCCCCGTCGAGCCGTACCCATGTCAAAGGAGTTTGCAATTTCTATTTTAGCCTTAATAAATCCCATAATAATCTTGTTTTCTTCGGTAAATATACCAATAAGCTGAGTTAATTAAAAAACCTGTAACACATAATGATTAGGCATTCTTTATTCTTCTTAACAACCATTCAGCACAATAATTTGTTTCAATTACCTTTATACTTCTGTAAATTAACATCACCATTTATTCTCTCAATCAAAAATCAAAAATCTTAAATCAGCAATCCTAAAAACCAACTATGAGCCAGATAACAATACTGTGGGCAGACGATGAGATAGATTTATTAAAGAGTTCAATTATGTTCCTTGAAAATAAGGGCTACAAAGTAATCCCCGTTACCAATGGTAAAGATGCCGTTGACAGGGTAGCGAAAAAAGGGATTGACGTGGTTTTCCTCGACGAAAGTATGCCTGGGTTAACGGGTCTTGAAACCCTTTCGCGCATTAAGCAGATAGATAACCACGTGCCGGTAGTGATGATTACCAAGAATGAGGAAGAGAATTTGATGGAAGATGCCATCGGCTCTCAAATTGCAGATTACCTGATAAAGCCGGTTAAGCCTCAGCAAATTTTATCTACCCTCAAAAAAATCATTGACAACAACAGGCTGGTATCTGAAAAGACTACCTCTTCTTATCAGCAGGAGTTTCAAAGCCTGTTTATGACCATGCAGGAGAACCTGGATTATAAGCAATGGGTGGAATTGTATAAAAAGCTGGTGTATTGGGAAATTGAACTGAACAAATCTGACTCGAGCATGGTGGCGGTTTACGACTCGCAAAAGGTAGAGGCCAATAAGGAGTTCAATAAATTTGTGATTAAAAATTATAAGCGCTGGATAAACAGCGAAGCCGGAGATGATACGCCTATTATGTCGCACACATTATTGCGCCAGAAACTGATACCGATGCTGAAGGACCCCAAGCCTACTTTCCTGGTATTGATAGATAATCTGCGGTATGATCAATGGAAGGCGATTCAATCCCTGGTAATGGAAAATTTTAAGGTGGATGAAGAGGATACTTTTTTTGCCATTTTACCTACCGCAACCCAATACAGCCGCAACGCCATTTTTGCCGGTATGACACCGCTTAAAATACAACAGCAGTTTCCGGATTTCTGGCTGAATGACGATGAAGAGGGCGGAAAAAATTTACACGAATCCGATTTCCTGGACTCATTCCTAAAGAAAACTTTACACGAACCGATTAAGCATCAGTATGTAAAAATTACCAACCACCGCGATGCTGAGTTACTGGAAAACAACATCACCAATTACCTGAATAATAAGCTTACCGTAATAGTTTACAATTTTGTGGATATGCTTAGCCATGCCCGTACCGAAATGGAAGTGCTGAAGGAGCTTGCCAGCGATGAAGCAGCATATCGCTCTCTGGCGGTTTCATGGTTCGATCACTCTCCGCTTTTAAACGCGCTGAAGAAGTTGGCAGAAAAAGACATCAACCTGTTATTAACCACGGATCACGGAACTGTTCGCGTGCAGGATC
>PMXD01000331.1 GCA_003165895.1 Bacteroidota bacterium
TGTTGAATTATGAAAGAGGTCTGGTAATTTTTTACATACAGCTATCGCGCAACATCTTCATATAAGTAGTTCCTTTTTGCCTCGCAAAATCAATATTACGTTGTGGTATTTCTTCGTGGTTGGCATAACGGCCTAAGGCTGTTTCAATACTGGCCTCGCGCAGCAGGTGCAACATGGGGTAAATGGAGCGATTGGTATAATTGGCTGCATCATCGTTTTCGGCTCCTGCAAAACAGTAAAGCGGATGAAAACTGGCTACCTGGTATACACCCTCATAGCCTCCTTTTTTTAATGATTTTTCCGCCAATGCAACCAGGATAAGATAATCGTTGAAATCTGCAAACCCGTTGGGAAATATCAGCAGGGTGGTTTCTATACTTTCATCTCCGTCAAGTTTCATACATTCCTGCACAAAAGCTTCAATGCACCCCTTTACAAGTATGCTTTCCTCAACCCGGTAGAGGATTGTATTTTGTTTTACTTCTTTAGCCGCAAAAGGGCAGAAGTTGCAGCCAATAACTACGTCAGTAATCCAGCTTTTTGTCTGAGCAATAACTTGCTCATTGTTGGTCATAATTTTTCAAGGGTCAGTATCACTTTAGACCAAAGCTTCTGCTCCTGTTTGGCAGGGTCTACCTGTTGCATACTGCTGCCGCTATGGCCACCGCCGCTTCCTCTGCCACCGCCCATACCACCACCACCCATGCCGTTATTCATACCGCCGCCGTTCATACCGCCACCACTCTGGCCCCGGTTCATTCCGCTATTCTGTCCGTTCGAAGGTCCGGTAATGCTGTTATCTTCCTCTCCCTGCACAAGCTTTGGTGTTTCAAGCGCCGGTTCAATAAAAGCAACGCTGATTGGTTTAAGCGTATCGGCGGGTGTAAATGGGTGGCCCAGCACCAGTGCCAGTGGCAACCGGTATTCAATGGTCAGAATATTCAGGCTGTCCCAGTTAAATGCCACATCAATTCCATAATCGTTTTTAAGTGGCAAAACCTGCTCAGGTACGCCCACAAAACCTTTTATCCGCAGGGTGGTTTGGGTTAAAAATGCATGTTGTTTAAGACGTAATGCATCGGATTTTTGTGCCCGGGGGTCTTGTTCTTCACTCCCTGTGCCTGAACTTTGCCTTCTGTGTTTCCCTCCGGCCGCACTGGTTCCAGGCGCAGCATCTCCTTTAAGCGGAAAGCTAACCCCCATAGTTTCTTTCTTTTTCCCTTTGGGGTCTATCCAAATACCGAGTCCGCCATTAAAAAGCCGTATCTGCGTTGGGTCGTCAGTAATTTTAAGGGCCACATAAAGATTGCCGGTATCACTGCCAAAGGCAAACTGCAATTTAGTGTTGCCGTCGTAATAATTGAATATTTCAGGCCACTCATCTGGGTTGCCATCTATATTAACCGGTTTTTGTTCCCAGAGGCAATGAATGATTTGTGCTGTTAGCGGATTAAAAAAAGCAGAAAAAACAAGTAAAATAAATAAGGCTTGGCGCTTCATTTTCGGGTTTCAGTTTTGTAATTAAAGTTTGAAGATATTATTTGTAGCAAAAACAACGCAGGTTAAGTCCATTTATTTGCAACATATAGGAATAATCACTGCCTCCGCTATCCCAAAATATTACCCCTTTTCTCCTAATATTTTAAAAAAACCATCCGCGTAACTATCCCCTACCGGAATTATTTTGTCGTCAATTTTAATACGTTTGTTTCGCACACTTTCAATGCGGTTAAGGGGCACAATAAACGAGCGGTGTACCCGCACAAATTTCGAAGCAGGCAGCTTTTTCAATATTTCCTTCATCGGAATATTGGTAAGCACCATCTTTTCATTGGTGAAAATTTTTACGTAATCGTCCATACCTTCAATAAACCTGATTTCGTCGGTATTTATCTTTATTATCTGGTAATCGGACTTTACAAAAATGAAACCATAGCTTTCGCTGATGTAAGGCTTGTCTTTGTAGTTCAGGTATTCCGATGCTTTATTTACGGCTTTCAGAAACCGGTCAAATTCAAAAGGCTTTAATAAAAAGTCGATGGCGTCCAGGTTAAAGCCTTCCACGGCATAGGTACTGTACGCGGTAGTAAAAATTACCAGTGGCGGTTTGGGCAACGATTTCAATAATTGTATGCCGGTTATCTGTGGCATTCTTATATCTAAAAAAACCAACGAAACCTCTTCTTTTTTCAAAAAATCAAGCGCGGCAAAAGCATCGGTAAAACTACGCTTCAGTTCAAGGGTAGGCACCTTGCCAATATAATCCTGTAATACAACCAGCGCTAAGGGCTCGTCGTCTATGGCTACACAGCTTATCATGTAAATTGTATTGTTAGTTTAATAAAATAGGAATCTGTTTTGTCCTCAATTTCCAGTACATGTTTATCGTGGTACAACAATTCAAGCCGTCGTTTCACATTATTAATTCCGATGCCTGTAGAGTCTTTCTCGCCCTGTTCAAATTTTTTGTTTTGTACGGAAAAGGTCAGCGAAGAGGCCGTTCTTTCCAGTGTAATATCAATTGGGGAAGGTTCCTGGTTGCTGATGCCGTATTTAAAAGCATTTTCAACAAATGGCAAAAGCAGCAAGGGGGCTATTTGCGTTGAACTAATGTTTCCGGTCACATTAAAATTCACAACCAGCGATGCGGTGCTTCGTAATTTTTGCAGGTCAATGTAGTTATTCAGATAATTTATTTCCTGCTCTAAAGCAACACTCTCGCGGTTGGCATCATCAATCACGTACCTCAGCAAATGCGAAAGTTTTAAAACTGCAGCCGGGGCCGAATCGGATTTTTTAAGCGCTAAACTGTATATGGTGTTTAACGAGTTGAATAAGAAATGGGGATTGATTTGCGCATGCAGAAAAGAAAGTTCAGTACGCAATTGTGCATTCTCAATCTCGCGTGCACGTTGTTCTGTTTGCTTTAATTGCATCAGCAGTTTTACCCCCAGGCCTACTGACAGAATCAGTAAATACCAGTTAAAAGCCCTGATAAATTCGCGGAATGAAATGGGCCTCATCATAAACGGCACCGATTCAAAAACAAACCTTTTAAAAATATGCGAACCGTAAAATATCACCACAAAGCATAACACAAGAACAAGTACATAGCTGACGTAACGTTTGGTAGAAACAAAGCGGTCAAAAATGAAATAGTGATGGATGTAGAAGAAAATGATAAGCAGCAAATTGAATGCCAGCGAGCTGATAAACATATTCTCGGCCATATCAGCGTGCGGCATGGCGTGCCGCATAAAACTATCTATATTGCCCTCATCCATTTGGTGTGGCACCATAAAATACGGCAGGGATATAAATACCACCCACAATCCAATTTGCAGGAATGCCAATAATATTTTCCGTTTTCCGCTTAACACAGTCCGAAATTACGATTTGCCCTGTTCAGTTGTTTTAAAATTCGGTAAGGGGGCGCTTTTGGTCGGTAAATCACTAAATCAGTTATACAACCCAATCATGATTTTATGCCGCAAGGGCTTTAATGAAATAAATACATATAGCCACAAACCTGCCTGCCGGTAGGCTGGGGCACTAAGAAGCTGTTTAAAATTAAATCCAAATGCAATTTAACACAAANNCGGGGACGCCAACCACAAGGGCACCCGGTTTGGCGTCCTCGCCAACCGGAATTCCTGCCAGACAACGACAATTTGGTTTGCACCCTCTTAGTGTCTTTGTGGCTACAGATTTAAGTTTATATTTAGTTTTAGCGAAAAATTGAAGGCATCAATCAAATATTAAATATGAAAGAGGAAGAAACGGTAGTGCATGAAGGAAAGCTTTTTGAAAAAATTGAATTTAAAGAGAAGGTTATTGCCAACAGAAAATTTACCGATTGCACTTTTAAAAACTGTCAGTTGAATATGCTGAGTTTTACTGACACTTATTTTACCGATTGCGTATTTGATGGTTGTGACCTGTCACTACTTAAAGTTAAAGGATGCTTTTTCAGCCGCGTTCAGATAGTTAGTTGCAAGGCAATTGGTATAAACTGGTTTGATACCGGTAATCCTTTTTCTGTACAATTTATAGATTCAAATATCAGCTACTCAAGCTTTTTCGGAAAGACCATTAAGAAGGCGAAGTTTAAAAAATGCATGGCCAAAGAAGCTGATTTTACTGAATGTAATTTAAGCGGCGCAGATTTTGGAGGCACTGACCTGGAAAATGCCCGCTTTTCAAATTCAGATATAACGCAGGCCGACTTTAAGGGTGCCAGAAATTATTATATAGACCTGTTGCACAACAAGGTTGCAAAAGCGAAATTCAGTTTACCCGAATCCCTCTCTTTGCTTGATCCCTTTGATATTATAATTGAGTAGCGATTAATCCCTGTGCTTTCTTCCTTTCCAGATAAGGCTATCGGCGGGATAGCTGGCTTCCATAGAGGCCGCAATACCATCAGCCCATTTGCATAACATTGTTTTTTGTTCCGGGCTTAACCTGGCATAAGTGTGAATCAGGGTGTATGATTTTATCGGCATTTCATCATTTTTTATCGCCTTGCGCATACCTTGTATTACATGATGCTGCTTGTTTACAGGGTAGCTTAAAAATTCAGAGAAGTTGAAATGCTCTTTGCCTTCATTAATATGGTGCGTAAGCCAGGCAGAAACAGGCTGAACATTAGCGTACCATGGATATACTGTTTTGTCGCTGTGGCAATCGTAACATGAAGCTTTCAGGATAGTTTGAACAGAGTCGGGCACCGGATATTTTTTGCTTATGGCATAGGTATCGTCATTAGATAAATTACGTTCAGGGCGGTAAAATTGAATCAGCACCAGCAGCACCAATATTCCAATAGCTGCGTTTTTAAGTTTTTTATTTATCGGCATAAATGCAATTCAAATTTTGTTACGGGATAAACCGAAAGTAACAAACTATTTTACCCTGCCGCTTGCCCTATAACTTATTTTACCAAAACCCTAACGCCCTCTGAGTGCGAACTGAATTCGGGTGCATACATGCTTTGTATGGTAGTTATACCGTTTGAGAGTTATTGACGACCACAAACTAAACCAGCAAAATCCCGCTTAAAATAACTAATCTCGCTTTCTGAAAAACCGAAACCAATGATGAAAAAAATATACCCAGCCTTAATTGCTGTTATGTTTTTGGGTGCATGCAATCATCCGCAGCCTAAGGCCACAAGCCCCGATATTCTTACTTCCGACCTGGATACTACCGTTAAACCCAATGAAGACTTTTTTCATTTTGCCAACGGCGGCTGGATTAAAAAGAATCCAATACCTGCTGACGAAACACGTTGGGGTATTGGCAGCCTGGTGCAGGAAGAATTATACAACCGGTTAAGACATATTAACGAAGAGGCGCTTAAAGCAGGCGCAACAAAAGGAGTAGACCAGCAGATTGCTGATTTTTGGTACAGTGGCATGGATACGGTGTCTATTGAGCAAAAAGGGATTGAGCCTTTGCGGAATGAACTGGCTGCTATCAAAGCATTAAAAACGCCTCACGAATTAATGAGTGAAGTAGCTCATTTACACACCCTGGGTGTAAACGTTCTGTTTGGCGAAGGCGTGGAACAGGATGCCAAAAGAAGCGATGTAATGGCGTACGGAATGGGACAGGGTGGTTTAGGTTTGCCTGAGCGCGATTACTATTTTAATACCGACCCCATTACAATGGCAGTAAGGGAAGCCTACCCAAAATATATTGCCACCCTGCTTACTTTAACCGGCCTGGACAGTACGCTGGCAGCAAAAAAAGCAACGGACATAGTTGTGCTTGAAACCAAACTGGCCAAAGCATCGCGCAAACTCGAAAACCTGCGCGACCCATATGCCAACTATAACAAAATGGCTATTACCGACCTTAAAAAATTATCGCCGGGTATTGACTGGCCTTCTGTTTTAAAGCAGATTGGTGTTACCCATGTTGATAGCGTTATTGTAGGCCAGCCAGAGTTTTACAAAGAGCTTGACCATATAGTTACTACTGAAAAAATGGAGACCTTAATGGATTATCTCACTTTTCATTTAGTGCAAACTTATGCTGGTGATTTGAGCAAACCTTTTGTTGCCGCCAATTTTAATTTTTACGGCAAATTATTGCTGGGTGCAAAAGAAATGCGCCCCCGCTGGAAACGTGTGCTGGATGCTGAAGAGGGAGCTATTGGTGAAGCACTGGGCCAGCTTTTTGTGCGGGAGTATTTTAATGAAAATGCCAAAAAGCGATACACCAACATGGTTGAAGGCATACGCACTGCATTTAAAGCCCGTATTCAAAAGCTGGATTGGATGAGCGACAGCACCAAACAAAAGGCGCTGTATAAATTAAGCACCGTGCGACAAAAAGTAGGATACCCGGATAAGTGGAAAGATTTTTCGGCACTTAAAATTGACCGCGGCCCTTATGTGCTAAACGTAATGCGCAGCAACCAGTGGTGGAACCAATATTATTTAAACAAACTGGGTAAGCCGGTTGACCGCGATGAGTGGGATATGACCCCGCAAACTTACAATGCTTACTACAACCCTTCGAATAATGAAATAGTATTGCCCGCAGGGCAGTTTACAGTGCCCGGTAAAGTTGATACCGAGTTAGACGATGCACTGGTATATGGTTACACGGCCGCCTCAACCATCGGCCACGAAATTACACACGGCTTTGATGATGAGGGCAGGCAGTTTGATGAAAAAGGAAACCTGAAAAACTGGTGGAGCAAAGCCGATGAGCAACAATTTAACCTGCGCACCCAACCACTTATTAACCAGTTTAACAGCATGGTTGTAGTTGATACCCTGCACATAAATGGCAAAGCAAGCCTGGGTGAAAACCTGGCCGACTTAGGTGGTATTTTATTGGGCCTTGATGCCTTTAAGCAAACTGAAACCTATAAGAAAGGAGAGAAGATAAACGGCTACACACCACTGCAACGTTTCTTCCAGGGCTATGCTTTGGGATGGATGTTGCAGATACGTAAAGAGCAAATGGCTGCACAGCTTATGAGCGATGTGCATGCGCCTGCCCAATACCGTGTAAACGGCCCGTTCCCGAATGTGCCCGATTTTTATGATGCCTACAATGTTAAGCCCGGCGATAAAATGTACCTGGCTGATAGTTTACGGGTGCATTTGTGGTAATGTGTCGAATTATTTTGATAGCCCACTTCTCCGCAGAGTCTCCCTTCCGAAGGTTGGGGACTCTGCGTTAGGGCAGACCGCACACTCGCAGAGTCCCCATTCCGCAGAGCCGGAAAGGGAGACTCTGCGGAGAAGTTCGATAGCAGCATTTGCCTTCAACTAAATCTGGCTTGCCTTCATCAAATAATATTATTTTGGCAATGCAAAATCATCTGCATTATGAACAAAAGCACATTACTAAAAACCTTATTCGCTTTTCTCGCTTTTGCAATTTCTTTCGGCCTGTTTTGGTTTACCCGTTCGGACTCATTGGGATTTGCGGATGCCGGAGAGTTTGCGGTGGTAACTAAACTGGGCTCAGTTGCTCACGGGCCGGGTTTTCCGTCTTATATTTATTTGGGCTGGCTGTGGTCGTCTATCCTGTCGCTGTTCTCGTCGTCGCATTTTATGCATATTATGCTTTTTTCTATTACCTCAACGGACGTAGCGTGTAGCCTTCTTTATCTTACTGTGTTTGGTATTTTAAAACGCACGTACCCTAATTTAGAAGAGTTATATCAGCATTTAATAGCCCTGTGTAGTGCGCTGGCCTTTGCTTCGGGTTTTACAGCCTGGTACTGGGCTAATAATGTGGAGGTTTATGCTTTTCACGTGTTTACTTTTGCCTTAATGGTTTACGGGGCCATTGCGTTTAATAAAAGCAGGGCAACTAAGGATTTGATAATAGGTGCTATCGGGCTTTCTCTTGGTTTGGCTAATCACCACCTTACCACTATTTTGTTTATCCCGTTTCTGTTTCTGTTTGCAGGCAGAGATGTTTTTGCTGCGCCGGTAGTAAATAAGCCCGGCGCAAAAAAGAAAAAGGTGGACAGAAAGGCTTCTGAAATAACTATCCTTTCTTTTATCCGCTCACGACAGTTCGGCATTTTTATGGCTGTTACTTTTGTAACCACCACTTTCTTTTATGCATTGATGATGGTAAGGGCTTCGGTAGACTTGCCTTTTAAATTTGGCCAGCCTGATAACCTTAACCGGTTCTTTTTCCATGTAAGCGGCGGCGCCTGGATGAACAAAACGCTTGAAAACTCTGAGGGCATTGTGGGTATGCGTTTCCCTTATTTTACCTGGTTACTGGCACGGCAATACGGGCTTTTCCTGGTGTTTATTGTTGCAGGATTGATTGAACTTTTCAGAAAAGGCTGGGGCCGGATGGCCTGGGCTATTATAGGGTTCTTCGTATTGCTGCAGTTTTACCAGTTACGGCTTGATCAAACAGGCGATAGCGATGCTTATATGTTGTTGCCATATTTTGCGCTTGCCCTGGCAATACCCTTTGGCGTTGGTTGGTTGATGGAACGCAGCAAGCAGGCAGTAGCTATTTTGCCCGTGCTGGTAATTGTTCAGATGCTTTGGAATTTTCCTTTGGATGTCAAGCGGCAGCTTGACGTTAGCAAAAGCCTGATGAAATCGCTGGATGAATCTGCACCCAAAAACAGTGTCATTCTTATTTCAGACTGGACCCTTGTTGCCCAATACTACTATTACCGCATTGCCGAAAACTTCAGGCCCGACCTGGTGGTGCTGAATTACGATTTTAAGTTTACCAATTACAAGTTACTGCCCATAATGTATCCTGAGTTTTACAAACTGATAAAACCTGAGTACGATAATTTTGTAACACAACTGGGTATCGTTAACCCTCAACAGATTTACAACACAGGCTGCGACCTCAGCACGCCTGAACTTGGGAAAGCATATACGGGCCTTTTCCTTAAAACAGTCAGTGTTTGCGGTGCAAAACAATATCCGCTATTATACGACCCTCATGCATTTGTTTACATGCTGCAGAATAAACTGGTTTCTCCTAACATATTTGTTTCGGGTTGCTTTGTATCGCACTATAAAACACCGGTGGTTAACAGCTTTGCCAAACTACCTTACAAATGGCTTGATCAGCCTGTTATTCCGCACGAACCCGGCTGTGCAGATAAAATTGTAGATATACAGGCCATGCTTGATTTTAACCACCGCTATTTTGATGCCCTTGGTGATACGGCAAACAGCAGGATAACCCAACAGTCGTATGATAAAATCATGAACCTGGAAAAGCTGATGAAGGAAAATATTCCTTACTTGTACAGGCAGAAGGGGATTTGATACGAGCGGCGAGATGACATCTTTTTTCAAGATGTTATCTNNAGATAACATCTTGAAAAAAGATGTCATTTCTAATCCGGCTTACATCTTAAATTCCGTTAACACCCAATTGCGGTTAAAGTCAATCACTGCTGTTCCGCAATAAGGGCAAACATCATTGGTAGTGTCGGCAAAGGGCGCACCGCAGTTTGAACATTCGTAACTGTAAACGGTTTCTTTAGCCGGTGTTTGAAGGCCCTTTAAATTTTTGGTTAACACCATCTGGTAATTGGCGCTTGCCATTTCAGGGTCAATCAGCGTTAAGGTTTGGCCCGCCCGTACACGCTGGAAAGTAGCAGTTAGGCTGAAAACCAGGTTCAATCTTTCATTAGTAGTATTAAAGCTGCTTAAAGTTACATCGTTCAGATAAAGCCGGTCGAACACAATACTTCCCATAGTGGCTTTTTGTTTCAGAATAGCAGCAACGGTTTCAGGCTCGGCAAAGCGGGCCAGTTTTTTATCGCTCTCGCCGGTAAGTACTTCCATTATCTGCATAAACACGTTCGATGCAATATCTTCAACCCTTTGCACTGCAAACAGGCTGTCGTTTTGGGTTAACTCGTTTAGCTCCTGGTTGGTTTCAAGGCCGGGAGTGCCATTGTAGTCGTCTACCTGGGTAATTTCGCTTAAAACCCAATCGTAAGTGGCATTGTTGGTTAAGGTTCCGCACTGGCTGCAACGGCTTATTTCGCCCATTTTGGTTTCAAAAGGGGCACCGCAGTTAGGGCAGTTATTGTTGTCGTATAAGTTTTTGCCTTCCTGTGCGCCCTTTTTCTTTATAAATTTCCAAACCTCGGTATCGCTGTCGCCCATAAACCGTTCGTTAAACGATGGGTATTTATTGCTCAAAAACTCATCATCCATGGTAAAGCTGATGGCCACATCGGCAGTTTGGTAATTGCCATCTAAAGTTGTTTTTGCAAGTTTAATGCCACTAACCTGTATGTTGGTAAGCTTATTTACCTGCGATAGTTTATTCATCATCTGAAACTGCGCCGTATATCGCTGATATACCCCATCTGATATCCATTTTCTTACATTTTTCAAATCCTTTTGCTGCCATGCACTCTGAATTTCCAAAAATGAAGTTTGCACCTTTGCCTTATCCAATCCATCAGGGAAAGGTTGCGATGGCATGTTTAAGGTTTCATTGCCCCCCTCCATTTCGGCCTTGGCACCACCCTTTCTTCCTTTAACCACTACATATATTACCACAATAATAATTATCAGCACTACTACAGATGGGCTCATACCACCGCCACCACCGGGAACATAAAAACCGTGGCCACCACCAAAACCCCCTCCGCCGCCACTGCTGTGTCCACCACTGGAGTGTCCACCCCCTCCTCCGCCGGCACGGGCTAACAACTTGTTGGTTAAGGCAAAACAAATAGCTATGGTAGCAAAAAAATATTTTGAAGCAATTGACCCGAAGGCCTTTTTGAGCAGGTAGAGTANNAGTATGTTCATCAAATGATAATTTAAACTGTTGTTTTATTTAATAGCTGCAAGCGAAAATAGTTTTTTGATGCTAATACAGAAAATACCTTAGTTGGTATTACATAAAGCAAAAGCGCCCGTATTATTTGGGCGCTTTTGCAAATTTTTAAAGAACAGCCAGTGAAACTCTAATCTTTGACGACTTTGAAGCCTGAAACCTGGCCACCTTCTTCTGTTATATTAAGCAGGTAAAGCCCTGCGGGAAGTTGGCGGAGGTCTAAAGTTGCTTTGCCTGCAAGGTTATTGGTTTCAGGCTGGTAAAGTACCAGGCGGCCCAGCAAATCATACAGGCTAAGAGAGTATGGCGAATTCGTCCCTGCATTTTCAATAGTCAGGTAATCATGTGCAGGATTGGGTAATACATGGAATATCACATTGCTTACCCTGTTTATACCCAAAGCAGTGGTATCCTTTCCGGTGGTATCCGTGCTATCTGTACAGGTTAGGGTATATGCAAATTCGTATCGGTCTTTCGTACATCCGTTCGAATCGGTATATGTATAAACGATAGAATCATAACCCAGCGGCGCTGATGAAGGAACAAACTGCGAATTGCTGATGCCCTGACCCGAGTAATAACCACCTGCCGGCGAACCACCGCTCATGGCAATTGTAGCGGCATTGCTGCAAACAGTATCAAACGTAAGGTACAAGGTTACGTGAGGCAGGGCATTAACAGTAAGCTGTAAATAAACCAGGCTGTCGCAACCGTTGGCTGCCTGCAAAGTATCAACGTAATTGCCACTGGTGGTATAGCCCATAAAAGTATCATACTTGCACATAGCATGTGACAGGGCCAGTGTAATGGGCGGTAAAACAACCAGGTTAAGGCTGACAATACTATCGCAACCGGCAACCGACTGAAGGGTATCATGATACAAACCGGAAACGGTGTGGCCGTTATAGCTAAGTCCGCTGCAAATGGTTTGAGATGTTGAGCTTGTAAGCGCCGGGGTAACAGTAAGCTGAAGTGTAACAATGCTATCGCAGCCGCTTCCGGTAGTAAGCGTATCGGTAAAAGTGCCGCTGGTGGAATGGCCCTGGTAAGTTTGCCCCGCGCAAATTGTTTGGTTGGTTGAACCTGTAACAGGGGCAGTTACAGTAAGCTGCAAAATAACGATACTGTCGCAACCGCTTCCCGTAGTTAAGGTATCTGTAAAGGTACCTGAAGTGCTGTGGCCCTGGTAGGTTTGTCCTGCACAAATTGTTTGTGTGGCTGAACCTGTACCAGGTGCAGTTATGGTAAGCTGCAAGGTAACGATGCTATCGCAACCGCTTCCGGTAGTTAAGGTATCTGTAAAGGTACCTGAAGTGCTGTGGCCCTGGTAGGTTTGTCCTGCACAAATNNTGGTAGGTTTGTCCTGCACAAATAGTTTGGCTGGCGCCTGAAACAACGGCTGGCAATACCTGCAGGTTAACAGTAACAATACTATCACACCCTCCTGTTACTACAAGTGTATCGGAATAAGTACCGGAAGTATTATGACCATTGAATGACTGCCCATGGCATATTTGCATGGGAATGGTATCTCTTATAGCCGAGCCGACATTAACAGTTGCTGAAGCTGTTGCCGTGCAACCATTTGCCGTACCCGTTACCGTATATGTAGTGGTTGAAGCAGGCGCAACACTAATGCTGGCGGTTGTAAGGTTGTTACTCCATAAATAACTGGTCGCCCCGCTGGCTGCAATGGTTGAAAACTGGCCCGAACAGATATTAAGATTAGAACCTGCAAAGCTGATGGCCGGCGGCGTGTTGATGGTAACCGAAACAGAAGCCGAAGCCGAACAGGTGCTGCCTTCGGTAACGGTAACGCTGTAAGTTCCTGTAGCGTTTACAACATCGGTTTGCTGAGTGGTATTATCGCTCCACAAAAATGTGCTGCCTGCATTACCTGCATTCAGGGTTGCCGTGCCTCCGCATTGTGTTACGGGCGAACCCAGCGTTACAGTTGGCAAAGGATTAACAACAACAGTTGCGCTTCCGGTCATAGTAGCAGTATCGGAAGTGGTATTGTTGGTAGCAACAACAATGTAAGTGCCGGCTGTAGTTTGAGGGCCAAAACTTATAGCCGACCCCGTACCAGCTACCGCAGAGCCTATATTAGTATATGTTGAACTTTGCAATTGATAAGTAACGCCGGTATCTGAATTTGCCAAACCAATAGCAACGCCGGCCCCTCCTGCGCATAAACTACCTCCGCCGGTAACATTATAGGCATTGATTGCAGAAACCGTGGTAACATTTCCATCAATTACAAAATCATCTAAACGAAAGGTTCCGCCGGTGTTTGTAGCACCTGATAAAGTCATTACCAAAGTAAAGGTGCCGGTAAGGTTGGTAAAACTTCCGGTTGGCGTTAATAAACCGGTGTTGGCGCCTGTAGTTCCGGCCAGGGTTAAATTGCTGAATGCGGTTGTACTGTTAAAAGTAATAGTGGTCGTTTTAGGGCCATCGGTACTTTCCCTGTCCCAGAAAGAAATTCCCGTAACATTAAGGGCGTATCCGGGGTTAACGGTAAAAGTAAGTGTGTAGGTAGTTGAAGACGGGTCGTTATTGCCACTGATAGCAAGGGACTGGCAACTTGAATTGCCACATGAACCAGAGTAACTGCTAAACAAACCACTACTGTAATTGGTTGCCCATGAGGAGTTGCTTAAACCTGTAGCTAAAACATCAGGTGTGCCGGTCCATGGGCTGGAGGTGGTAGTGCCATTGCCGGGAAGATTTTCAAAACCGTATTGATATATTACTACGGCCTTGCTGCTTGTAAAACCTGCGGCCATAAATAGTACTAACAGCAGGATTGATTTAAAAGAGCGATGTGTCATGTTATGTTATGTTATGTTATATGGTTGTTTAATGAGGGTCTGAAACAGGCTGCGAAAATACTTTTTGTTTTATGGCTGCAAAGAGCTGCGCATTATGATTGCGTTAAATCATTAGTATAAATTTTTAAATGGCTGATAATCACGCTATTTAAGCTATAATAAACAATGGCTGACAATGGCTAATACGACTGTTTTGCTAACTTAGCCCGCAGGTATAATCAAATAAACAAGCGAATTGATAAACTTTATATTGATTGGGGTTTGTATTTGTGCCGGGCTTTTGCTGCGGGCTTTTAAGCTCATACCCGATAATGCGCACAGAGGAATAAACACCTGGATAATTTATATGGCCATTCCGGCTGTGGCTTTAAAATATATTCCTGCCATAAAATGGAGCAACGATTTGTTGTTACCTGCAGTTATGCCGCTTATTGTTTGGACAGGCAGCTGGTTGTTGTTTAAGCTGTATTCAATTAAGTTCCCAATGTCACCTGCTACACGAACGGCACTAACACTTACTGCCGGTTTGGGTAACACTTCCTTTGTAGGGTTTCCGCTTATACAGGCTTACTATGGCGAACATGCCATCAGTATTGCGGTAATCAGCGACCAGGTTACTTTTGTTTTAATGGCTACAGCAGGCGCTATCATGGCCATGAATACCGCTGGCAGTAAGCAAGCTGGTGCCAAATCTGTAATAGGGAAACTGGCGCAGTTTCCTCCTTTTATTGCATTTATCCTTGCGCTTATTCTGCCCCGCTTTTTCGACTTGTCGCCGCTGAATCCTTTTTTTGAAAAGATTGCAGTAACACTGGTGCCTCTGGCGCTTTTTTCAGTGGGCCTGCAACTTAATTTCAGTGGATGGAGAAGTGAGTTAAAGCTGCTTATACCTGGCCTGGGTTATAAACTTATAGTAGCACCATTAATAGTTGCCGGTTTTGCTTTTGCTTTTCACATCAAAGGGATAGTACCACAAATAAGTGTTTTTGAAGCTGCTATGGCCCCCATGATAACCGCCGCCATAATTGCCGACCAGTATCAGCTTAATCCAAAACTTGCTAACCTGATGGTGGGCACAGGTATTTTACTATCGTTTGTTACAACCGGCTTGTGGTATGTGGCTTTGCAGTTTTTTGGCTGATAAGACCTCTTTCAAAATTCGCTCTTTTTGAATCCTCACCCCAGAGCGACCCTCTCCGAAGGAGAGGGAAATGTTGAATTATGAAAAAGGTCTATTTTTTACCTCCTGATATATTCAATAAACGAATAATCGCAGGAGTTTTCCTCATCGGCACTAAAATTGCTTTGCTTCGAAATTTTCCAGATGGTGAGGTCTATTTCAGGAAAAAATGCATCACCAATAAATTTGCTGTGCACCAGGGTAATATATAGTTTATCGGCAATGTCTATGGATTGCGTAAATATTTCTGCACCGCCTAATATGAAAACTTCAGTTTCTTTTTGCAGTTTTTCAATGGCCTCGCGCAGGCCCGGCGCAGTGGTGTCATTAGCGGCTACGGGGTAATTTTTTTGCCGGGTTATGATAACATTACCCGTGTCGGAAAAAAGCTTATCTTCTGCCTCGTAACTCTTCCGGCCCATAATAAATTTTTTGCCTGCGGTAATTCTTTTAAAATTGGCAAGGTCGGCCGGAAGGTTCCAGGGTAAACGGTTCTGGACCCCGATAACCCTGTTTTCGCTCATAGCGGCAATAAGAGATATAACCATGCAAAGTGGTTGAAGTTATTTATGAACGATTTTTGTCTGTAAAGCTGTTTAAAATTAAATCCANNGTGTGCTTTGTGTTAACATGAATCTGTTTTCTTTAGTTTTAAACAGCTCCTGTGTTAAAAATCCCAACCAATCAGTCCTTTTACAGCTTCTGCCGAAAGTGGTTGAACCTCTTTCAAACCGGAAGGTGAGTATTTTTCCTTTAAAAAGGTAAGTGCAGGTAATATCCACTGTTTACTCTCCTCATTCAGGTTGTTTAGCAGCAATGATATCTGGTAAAGCGAAGTAAGTTTTTCGAAGAACAATTTTGCCGAGGCCTCCATTTCGTCCTGTGCCAGTTTCTTTAGTTTTTCGGCGAAGGGGACCAGCTTACCTATCTCTTCTTTTAAGAAGGCACCGTATTCAGCGCTTGTATTGGCCGATTGGGTTATTGCTTCGCACATTACTTCAAACCCTTTGGTTTTTAGTAAGGACCTCAGCATGTCCAGTATAATAATATTGCCCGATCCTTCCCAAATTGGCAACACCATTACATCGCGCATCAGCTTGGGCATTACGCCATCTTCAATATAACCCATACCTCCCATTAGTTCCATGCTCTCGCGGGTAATGTAAACCCCGGTTTCTGCCGACCATTTTTTGGTCATAGGATTTAAAAGGCGGAATAATTGCGCCTCTTTTTCATCTCCCGCATCGGCCAGGTCTAACGATTCAATGGCTTTCCAAACCAGGTAAAAGTTGGCCACGTTCAGGGCGCCCAGTTCGGTAAGTTTGGTGCGGATAAGCGAGTGTTCAAGCACCGGCTTGCCAAACGTTTTGCGGTGCGATAAAAACTGGTAAGCCTCTATTAAAGCCCTGCGCGATGCCCCTAATGCCGCAGCTGAGTTATACAATCGCGACAGGCTTATCATTTCAACCATTACCTTAAATCCTTCAAATTCGTTACCCACCATCTGTCCCTGTGTATCAGTAAGCATGCATTCAGCACTTGCCATGGAGCGAACGCCTAATTTGTCTTTGATCCTGATTACATCAACCGGATTTTTTTCACCATTGGGCAAATTCTTTTCAATCAAAAAGATGGAAAGGCCACGGGTGCCTTTTACTCCTTCGTCTGTTCTGGCTAATGCAAAAATTAACTCTGCGTTAGCGTTGCTGCAAAACCATTTTTCGCCATTCAGTAACCAGGTTTTACCTTCCTTGTGCGTAGCTACGGTAATATTTGCACCCACATCCGAGCCACCTGTTTTTTCAGTTAAAAACATAGCGCCTGTGTAAAGTTCTTCGGCTTTATCGGTGTAAATGTGTGGCAATAATCTTGCCTTATCTTCCTCATCACAAAACAAATCTATCAGGCGTGCAACACCATCGGTCATGCAAAGCGGGCAGTATTGTCCGCTTTCGCTCATGGCATATAAATACCCCGATGCAAATCCAAGGCGTTGCTTTTCGTTATTAAACTTTTTAGCTAACGAAGGTTCCCATTTTACCCTGAACATTTCTGATTTTACAGCTACCTTCATCAGGTCCCAATAAGCAGGATGAAACCTTATTTCGTCGATGTTATGTCCCAGAAAATTCCGCTTAACCAGTTCGGGCCCATGCTTATCGGCCTGTAGTGATAAATCATTCATGATTCCCGCAGCTTCTTTGCCGGTCCACTCTAAATGGGGCTGCATATAATTAAACCCGGGACCAGAAACTATGCGCTTAAAATGGTTCCTCAATATTTTATCGCTGTAATAAAAATTGGTGCTGGCCTTAAAATCTGCATCAAGTACCTGGTTTTTTTCAACCGGGTATTGCAATGTGGTTGCTGATATTGTTTCCATAATCGGTTTGCTTTTGTATGGTAAAGGTAATTGGATTTTTTTAGAGGATAACTGTCAATGTCATTAACTTAGGGAAATGGCTGTTTCCTCTGGAAGGGGTGGCCGGAGGCCGGCGTGTGTGGCTATTCGAGATCCTCCAAACGGTAAAGGAGCTGGCTGGCAGACGGCCTTGCTTCAGCCAGTTTTTTTCTTTTTATACCAAATAGACGGGCTTTCGCATGTTATTTTTTCTGATACTGCTCAAAATTAGTTCCATAAATCGTACATTTATTTATTTTTAAGTCCTTGAAAGCGTGAATTGTCCCGGTTTGCTTATACACCATTCATGCGGTTTCCAGCTTACAGTTTTTTTATTGACTTAACCATTTCTATCCATGAAAACAAGATTACCTGGCATTTTTGTCCTTATCGCCGTGTTTGCCACTTCAGTGATGGCGCAGGCCCCCCAGAAGATAAATTACCAGGCAATAGTGCGAACTGCATCGGGCGCTACGGTAGCCGGCGGTACCACCGTTAGCCTGCGTTTTGAGATACATAACCTAAGCCCCACGGGCAGCGTGGTTTACCAGGAAACCTCTTCGGCCATCACCAACCAGTTCGGGCTTATTACCTATGCCATAGGCAGCGGCGGCAACCTGGCAACTGTAAACTGGGGCAACGGGGCTAAATATTTAGATGTTGCTATTGACCCCGCAGGCGGCAACAACTTTACCGATATGGGAAGTTCAGAGTTATTGAGTGTTCCTTATGCTTTGTATTCGGGTAACAGTGCGGTGGGCGCCACCGGTGCCACAGGTGCACAGGGTATAACCGGTGCGCAGGGCATGCAGGGCCCCATTGGTGTATCCGGCCCCACAGGCGCACAGGGAGTTCAGGGTATTCAGGGTGTTGCGGGTAATACCGGCACCCAGGGAATTCAGGGCAACACGGGTGTAGCAGGGCCTACCGGCTTACAGGGTGTGCAGGGTGCTGTGGGTCCTACCGGTGCACAGGGCAATCAAGGTAATCAGGGTTTTGCCGGGGCAACCGGTGCGCAGGGTATTCAGGGAGTTCAAGGCCTGGCTGGCCCCACAGGGGCCCAAGGTAGCCAGGGAGTGCAGGGTGTTGACGGCCCAACCGGCCTGCAAGGCAGCCAGGGAGTTCAGGGCGATGTTGGCCCAACCGGTGCACAAGGTAGCCAGGGCGTTCAGGGTGA
>PMXD01000377.1 GCA_003165895.1 Bacteroidota bacterium
TTCGCAGAGCCTTGCAATGACGGCTCTGATCTATTTCCCTGCCGCCTTCTTTCCATCCAGCGAAACCTGTAAATTATTTTTGGCCTGTATGTTATTAGGGTTTATTACTATGGCTTTTTGGCCTGCGGCAATTGCTTTGTCCCAATCCTTCAGCATATTATAGGCTGTGCAAATATTATTATAAGCCAGGTCGTAATCAGGCTTCAGCCTGACCGACTCTTCAGCTGCATGAGCGCATTCCAGGTATTGCCCATTGTTGTAATATTCCAGGCTCAGGTTCAGGTAAGCCTCTGGTGTATTAGCTTGTTTGGCCGCAGCCGCCATGTCGTCCAGCTTCTTTTTCATTAACGCGGCCCTTTCCTGTTCTGAAGCTACATAGGCAGGGTTGGTGTTCAGATCAGTTAAAAAGTTAACCAGGTCGGGGTGGTGGGGGCTTAATGCAAGCCCTTTAGCTACCTGTTCTTTGGCTTCAGCAATACGCTTATTGTCTTTAAGCATAATGGCATAATAGAAATAGCAATTCGGGTTGTTCGGGTTTAGCTGCAGGGCATACTTAAAGTTCTTCTCCGACTCAACCGGGTCATGCGTTGCACTATAAAGCACACCCAGGTTTACATAAATGTACGAGTAATACGGCCACTCCTGCTTTGCCTTGTTGTAATATTCAAGCGCACCGGGGTAATCACCCCTGCCCATCAGCACCAGGCCATAATTCATTAAACCCCGGCCATTGCGCGGGCTTTTTTCAGTAACATCTTTCCAAAGCAGGTCATCCGAGCTCCAGATATGGCAGCGCTGTCTTACACCATACACATGGGCGCATAAAAACACCCCGATAAAAACTAAAATAGCCGTGCGCATCCACGAACTCTTTGTAATCGTTACTTCATATTTTTTGTAAACCAGGAACAGCGCCCAAACCACCGCCATTGCTAAACCGATATAAGGAAAAAACACCCGGTGGTCGTTCAGCACTTCCGAAAACGGAACCACGCTGGACGTAGGCACCAGCGCCAGGTAAAACCACAAAATGCCATAAGCGATAGGACGTGATTGAGGATTAATAGACGCTTTATAAGCCAGGTAAAGCGTAAAAACAATAAAACAAAAGCCCATAATTGCCCGGTCGTCAAAAATGCTGTTTACGAGGCCCCAATCTGTATCGGCTGAGAGATTAAAAGGGAAAAAGAAATTATCTACGTAGTGCACCATTACAAACAACTCTGTTATCATATAACTAACCCTGTCCGTGCCACCCGATGTCCACGATTTTGGGGTTTGCGATTGAGAGTAAACAAACAGAAAAAGCGCAAGCGCCAAAGCAGGCAGCACCAGCATAAGAATCTTCAAATCTTTCTTAAAGTCGAATACCTGTTTCAGGCTCATGTTCTCTTCAAAGAAAAACACAAACAGAAACGCCAGGGGCGCTATCATTACGGATGGCTCCTTAATCATAAACCCAATAAACATCGGTATCAGGTATAACTGAAATTTGCGGTATTGTTTGTAATAGGTAAACACACATAGCGAAATCAGAATCATCAGTGTTGACTCGGAGTCAGACCTCGATATAATGTAATTGATAGTCTCGGCATTACCGGTGTGCAGCATATACACCGCCGTTGCAAGCAACGCTATGTATGGGTTCAACGGGTTCTTCAACGCGATGTCGTAAATTTTCAGAACAAACAGGTAGATGAAAAACCCAAGTATCAGGTAATCAATAAAAATGTGAACGTGATAAGCATAAGGCATGGGTATGCCTACGCCCCCTATCCAGCAATCAATAGCATCTAAAGTAGTAACACCCGGTCTCCATGCCTGGTTGGCCGGCAGCGAACTGAAAGTAGTGGCATCTTTAAAAAAGAGGGGGATGTTATGAATATCCCTGATAAAAGAATTGGTAACAATAGTATGCTCATCGTCGAAGTGAAAAGGGCTGTGAAAACTGTTGGCATAGGCAAAGTACACCATAACCACCAGCAAAAGCCCTAATCCGTATAATAGTAGTTTGTTGTCTTTCATAGGTTTTACACTCATTAATTTTTGCGGCATGAATATAACGGAATTGGTGGCTATTAAGCAAAAGCAGGGGCTATGCATAAACAACAGGGGGACGTGGATAAATGGTTTGTAGTTTTTTATGGTTAATAATCCTTCATGCTGCATGTATCCGCCCCTTCCGTCCCCTAAAGNNTAGGGGACGGAAGGGGCTGACACCCAAACCACCTGTGCTCATCATTGTTTAAAACCCCACATCATCACCCGCCAAATCCTATATTTGCAGCATGAGCAAACCTTTGATTTTGGTGGTGAATGACGATGGTATTACCGCCCCGGGTATTAAAGCCCTGGTTGAAACCGTCAGGCATTTGGGCGAGGTAATTGTGGTGGCGCCCGATTCTCCGCAGTCGGCCATGGGGCATGCCATTACTATCAGTAAACCGTTGCGCCTTAAACAAGTAGATGTTTTTGAGGGCATAAAATCCTTCCATTGCTCGGGCACGCCGGTTGATTGTGTAAAACTGGCAGTTGACAAAGTGATGCACCGCAAGCCCGACCTTTGTGTCAGCGGCATTAATCACGGCTCTAATTCGTCTATCAATATCATTTATTCGGGCACTATGAGTGCCGCGCTGGAAGCCAGTTTAGAGGGTATCCCATCTATTGGATTTTCGTTGTGCGATTACCGGCACGAGGCTGATTTTGCCCCGGCTGCCTGGTATGCAAAATACATAGTTGAACAGGTGCTTAATAAAGGATTACCCGCGCATACGCTGCTGAATGTAAATATTCCGAAGCTGGCGTTGAACGAAATTAAAGGCGTAAAAATAGCCCGCCAGGCAAGGGCCAAGTGGGAGGAAGAATACCTGGAGCGGCTGGACCCCATGGGTAAACCATACTACTGGCTAACCGGTAAGTTTGTAAATTACGATCATGGCGAGGACACCGACGAATGGGCCCTGGCTAACGGTTATGTAAGCGTTGTACCCATACACCACGACCTGACAGCACATTATGCCATACCCTTTATAAACGAAAACTGGGATTTCAGCGTTNNTGATAAGAACAATGCAGCCCCCACCCCCAACATCAGCAAGGAAGATTTCAACTTTTAATCATTTAGTTTAATTGAATATTATGTTAGACAGGATATTGAACCCTACACCAACAATATATAAATGGGACAAATTCTGGGTGGGCTTTTTGCCAGCGCTTGTATTGCCGTTTGTAAGCATGCTCGTGTTGTACGGGATTATGGCCCTATCCTCGCAGTTTATCCACCATGAACAGTTTCCTTTTAGTTCTTTTACAAACGCCTTGCAGTCCAATCTGTCTTTTTTACGGATAACTACTTTGTGCTGTATGCCTAACGCTGCATTGTTTTTCTTTTTTATCAGGTTAAACTATAACAATGCATCCCGGGCAGTGGTAGTTACCACTATGCTTTATGTTATACTGATAGTTATAAAAGACGTATCGTAAAAGCATGAAATACTACATCATTGCCGGCGAAGCCTCGGGCGACCTGCACGGTTCAAATCTTATTAAAGAGCTGAAACGAAAAGATGCCCATGCCGATATCCGCTGCTGGGGCGGCGATAAAATGCAGGCCGCCGGTGGCCATGTGGTAAAGCACATTAAAGACCTGGCCTTTATGGGCTTTTTTGAAGTAGTAAAGCACCTGGGTACCATTTTAAACAACATCTCTTTTTGCAAGCGCGATATACTGGAGTATAAACCTGATGTTGTTATTCTGATTGATTACCCCGGCTTTAACTTCCGCCTGTTCAAATTTTTAAAGCAACATCACTTTTCTGTTTTCTACTATATCTCTCCGCAGTTGTGGGCATGGAAAACATCACGCGTTTATAAAGTAAAGGAATATGTAGATCACATGTTTGTGATATTCCCTTTTGAGAAGGAATTTTACGAACGGTATGGGGTAAAGGTTGATTTTGTAGGCCATCCGCTATTAGACGAACTACAGTTTACGGAAGACGCCAATGGCTTAACAACACCCCAGTTTGCCGCGCAGCAAAGCGCAGCAACCCAACAAAAGGTAATAGCCATTTTACCCGGCAGCCGTAAGCAGGAAATAGCCTACCTGCTACCCGAGTATTTAAAAGTAATAGATGAGTTTCCGGAATATAAATTTGTAGTGACCGGCATGAGCACTATTGGCGCAGATTTCTACAAAAAAATAATTGGCAATGCCCGTTGCGAAATTGTGTTTGACCAAACCTATGCCGTGCTTGAAAAAAGCACCGCAGCCCTGGTAACCAGCGGCACTGCAACGCTGGAAACGGCCCTGCACAATGTGCCCGAAGTAATCAGTTACAAAGGGAGCTGGATATCGTATTTTATTGCCCGTGCACTGATAAAAAACATCCGCTTTATCTGCATTGTAAACCTGATATGCGACCAGCGCATTGTGGAAGAGTTGATACAAGCCGATGTAAATAAGGACAGATTGATAAAAGAACTTAGAAAAATTTTAAGCGATGATGGCCGTAAAGAAATACTGGCCGGTTATGATTTGTTGCGCACTAAACTCGGCAACCGTGGGGCTTCTGAAAGGGCGGCGGATTTGATGATGAAATACAGCCCCCTAACGGGAAACTAACCTAACCTTCTCCGCAGAGTCTCCCTTCCGAAGGTTGGGGACTCTGCGTTAGGACAGTCCGCATAAACGCAGAGTCCCCATTCCGCAGAGCCGGAAAGGGAGACTCTGCGAGGAAGTAGTTTTTTATTTCTTCCTCTTCATCACCATAATGGGGTCATTCTCTGATTCGGTGAAATCGTAGCTGCGGTTGCCGCTTAAAAAAACCTGGTATTTTACGGTGTCATCATCAATAAAATCAAGCAATCCTTTTACCATTTTACCCGCCACGTTTACATCAAACCAAATGGGGGTTCTGGCAAAATCAATAGTGTAATTAGTAGGCGGTATCTGTAAACCATTGATTACAGCCTGCACCTGCGAGCCCTCCAAAAACTCAATACTACCGGTGGTAGTGCCATCCGTGCTTTCCCACTTACCCGCCAGGTCGCTGATGGTTTTTTGGGCGTTTATTAGCTGTGGTGCAAAAACAAAAGCTGTAATGGTGAGATATAATGCGAACCGTTTCATGGTGATTTACTTTTTACAATAAAGATAGTGAAGTATTATCAAACGTAAGCAAGCCCAGTGGAATTGGCAATATATACTTTAAAGACCATAGGGTAATCCCACGCGTCAATCTAATGGCACAATCAATAACGGGATTTTTGATTTTTTAGCCAGTTCAAGCGGGGCATTTGCGTTTAGTAAGCGATGAAAGAAACCATGCCTGTGCGTGCCTACCACAAACAGGTCAGCTTTAAGTTTGGCGGCCTCTTCTAATATTGTTTCAACCGTTTGCCCCTGTATTAATAACCCCTCAGCCTGCAGGCCTGCATTCTTCATCTGTTCTGCATAAGTATGCAGGGTTTTATGTTCACTTTTTAAATCGTCGGCACGGCCATCTCTTATATACTGGGGCCCTGGTTCGTAACCTACAAAATCAGGGTCAGGTGCGGCTACATGTACAATCCAAATCTTTGCGTTGAATTTTAGTGCCATTTGCAATGCGCTATCAAGCAATGCATGATCGCCATCACCAAAATCTACTGCTACTAAAATGTTTTGCATCTCTTTCATTTCTTTTGAATTCTGAAATACAAAGTTAGGCATTTGTTACGGCCTTGGCATAAATCAAATCGCCGTCCGGCATAAAGTGTCTGGCGAGAGGCCATGCAAAAGGGCACCCCTCGCGGGTGCCCTTTTGCATGGCCGCCCAGATGGCCAGAGAATGCGCACAGAACAGCCACAGCGATTAAAATTTACACGATGCACTAAAAAGGGCACCCGCAAGCATTAAATTTTTCGTACACGCAACAAGGGCACCCGCGAGGGGTGCCCCTACGGTTTAAACGCACCCGTCTTCTCAACACTATAATCCCAAAGTATTTGCTGATTGGTGGTGTTATGCGTATTGCCTTTGGTGGCAGTTTCTTTGCTGTTTTTAAAATACTTACCGGTAACCTTAGCAACCGAAGGATCGGAGGCCAGGAATACGGAGGTAGCTGCGCCTTGCTCATTACTTATCATAAACAAACGGGAGATTGCGAATATGGGTTTCAGCCATCCCTTATCCAGATCGCTGCCAAAACCGCTTCTTACAACCCCGGGATGCACGGCGTTAACCGTTATTCCGGTGCCTTTTAGTTTTTCAGCAAGCGAGTAAGTGAAATATAAATTGCAAAGCTTGGTAAAGCAATATTGGGCTATACTACTATATCCCTTTTCCGCATTAAAATTATCCGGGTCGAACTTGCCCATTTTATGGCCCTCTGAACTGAGGTTAATAATGCGGCCCTGTTTGCTGAGCCTTAATTTATCAAGCACCAGGCTGGTAAGCAAAAAATGCGAGAGGTGATTGGTTTGAAAACAGAGTTCAAAACCATCTTCGGTAATTTTCTTATCAGGGTATATTAAACCGGCATTATTAATAAGCACATCCAGTTTAGGATATTTGTCGTTAAACTGTTTGGCGGCTGCCCTTACCTGCTTAAATGAGGTAAGGTCTACTATAATATAGTCTACCTGTGCATTGGGCGCTGCGGCTAAAATTTCTGCTTTGGCAAGCCCGGCCCTGACCTTATTGCGCACCATCATTACAATGTTAAAGCCCTTTGCAGCCAATTGAATTGCGGTTTGTTTGCCTACACCTTCGGTAGCGCCGGTTATTAATACCAGCTTTTGTTCCTGTGCCATACGTTAGTTTTATAGAGTGTTTTTGTTTTTAACTCCATACAATGACGTATATGCAGCAGCAATATTTTAATTCAAAAACCGGAACACATGTACAAGCCACTCACCCTCCCCGATAAATGTAACATCTGTCCAGGTTAAGCAATAACCCTTTTAACCAAAGGAAAATAGCTGCGGGAAGGTAGGATTATGCTATACCTTGTGCTTAATGGTTACAAACTTTTTGGTAACTGAACCCGGATGAGCCTTAGCATATTTTGCTGACGCAAACCTTCCTGTTTTCTTGTTTAAATAAACGGCCTGCTTGTGTGTAACGAACTTTCCCTTTGCCATACATTTGAATTTTAATTGTTAATATACGAATTCAGAATAAACAAATTCTTAATCCGGAAACAGTTTAGGTTTTAAAACTGCCTACCGGTAATATACAAGCAACCGTTCAAACGCTCTCGTTAACACATACAATCAGAAGCGGTACCGGGGGGATACTCAAACTTAATACTATGTTAATGTTAAGAATAAACTCAGATAAAAAAAAACAAAACCACTATTTTATTATCTATTTGGTAGTACCGGCGGCATTTTTATAGTCGGATGGCACCATAAAATCACCGGTGCCCAGTTCGGTACTTTGGGCAATAACCAGGGTGTACGAACTGATAACAACGCCTCCGTTATCTTTGGTAACAGACTCCAGTGGCACCCCTTGCAAGGCTTCCTGATTTAAGCCCATCAGTTCAATACTGTTTTGAAAAAAGGGCGAGAACTTATAAAAATCAGGTTTAAAATCACTGGTCAGCCACATTTCAGTAAGGGTCTTATTGGTTTTAATAATCACCTTTTCGCAAAGTACGCCGCCTAAGGTTTTTGTTTCACCACTATGGGTTACCGTAACACGGCTGATATCGCTGTTGCCGGTAATGCTTTGCACCGGTATGCTGAAATAATTCTTTTGCGCAGCACCGGGTGCAATACCATCGCTGTAGGTCAATAAATTTGCACCATCCGGAATAAAAAAGGTGGTTGAGTTTACTTTGCCATCGGCATAAGCCATTGACATTTTGCACTGCGTTTGCGACACGTACCAGGTAACGGTTATTTTAGCATCGCGGTTAGCTGCATCGGTGTAAGTTTGGGTAATTACCATGCCTTTGGATGCAAACAACCCAGTGCTTACTACCACGGCAAAAAGTATTGAAAATATCTTCTTCATAAATTAAGTTTAAACTTATTGTTACAATCAACTACGGCCCTACCACCCCTTTTACCTGAGATGTATTATAAGTGCCGTCAGTTAAACCGGTTAAAGGGTTATTGTTGCGTTTAATAGCTTCGCCGGGCGCACCACCGGCAGGGCCGTAGAACGGCAAAAAGCCACCTGGGATAGGAATAGGTATACAAACGGTACCGATAATAGGAATAGCCACACAAACCTTTAATGAAACATTGATATAACCCTTGGTTCCGGCAACTGTAAAACCGCCGCCATTACCACCATAAGCTGTTGGGGTAATATCAATACTGGCTATGCTGATAGGAATAGTGACAGGATAAGTAGCCGTAGGGCCTGCACCCGGTACAGAACCAACACAACAGGTTGCATTGCCGCCGGCATCAAATATACCCAGGTTTATACCACCACCCTGGTTAATGGTACCACCGGCGCCATTTTCTGAACCACCGCCACCGCAAAAACCAAAGCCAAGCGAAAAGCCGCCGATAATGGGAATGTTAGAAACGCCCAGCGCAAAACCTACTGAACCACCACCTCCTCCTCCTCCATAAATTGAACCGTTGTTTTGTAAAACCGTTTTGGTAGTCAGGTTCATAGCATTACCGCCCGGGTTGCCTGCCGTTCCGCCTGCAATAAAGAAACCACCGGTAAACGTAAAGCTGCCCCCATCTCCGCCACGGCCCAGCACATAGCCATCGTTAACTATACAAACCAGCGAGTTAGGATCTAAAGAACCTGAAGTATAAGACGGGTTTGTATTAACTGATGCATGTAAGGTAACTGAGTTATTAATAGTAAGCAGAACAAACTGCGCAGGGCTTGTAGGAAGGCCGTTAAGCGTTTGCAGGTTATAATCGGTAGCATCGGCAGGTATGGTTATTTGCACAGGCGGCCGTATGTAAACATTGTAGGTTACATAATTAACCGCACTGCCGCAAAACGCTTCAATAATGATTGGAAAGTTGCCACCAACCGCAGCGCACTGGTCTACCTGAACTACCAGCTGAACTGAGCCCGATGTGTCAATAGTAGGGTTGCCGTTAAAATAAACATTTACCCCCTGTGGAAGTGATGAAAGATAGATGATTGAAATAGATTGCGTGCCATTGGTGTGTGCTACCGTAATTACCGTGCTTGATGAGTCGCTGACGGTACGGTCAATCGTATCGGAGCTATTACTGATGCTCATATTAAACTGACATTCGTAACAGTTCTTCTCATATGCTTTTAGCCAGCACTCGCCGTTCCAGTATTCAATCAAACTATCCTGGGTATTAAATATGGTAAGCCCCCTTAAAGGATTGTGAATTGAATCGCGTTCAGGCGAATTAAGGCGGGGCAGGCCCAAACCTTTGGTGCTGGATTCCAGCTGCAGCACGGCGCTGCTATCGGGTATCAGGATGTTTATACCTACCTGTGCCAAAGAGGCAAAATGAAGCAGGAATAAGAGCGATGCGACGGATAGAATTTTCTTCATCAATGAATGGAGATTTTATACAAGTATCAAAGCTATTATTTTCCTCCGTAACTTTTGTCTTTTTTCGGGTTCAAAATCTTTATTTATTTTTCAGTTCTTTCACTTACATTTATGCCAAAATCTGTACCTGCTTAATGAGGAGACATATCCTTTTGTCATATTTTTCGGTTCTTTTATCCCTCTCTGCTTTTTCGCAAAACGCATTCTGGAGTAATACGGGGCTCGTTTCGTTAAAGCCGGGCGCTTACCTTTCGGTTATAGGTGATGCCTATAACCAGGATAGCGGCATTTACGATAATAACGATAGTATTTTTCTGACAGGCAACTGGAGCCATACGGCGCCCAACCGCTGCTTCGATTCTATTGGTGCAGGCTGGGTTTATTTGTATGCAGCCAACCAGCATATTACCGGCACCTCAAACACACACTTTTTTAACCTGGTGTTGCAAAACCAGGGCGTAAAATACGGCGACCTGGATGTGTACGTAGATGGCCAGCTACAGCTTAACGACCGCGAGTTTAGTCTTGATTCAAACACGGTTTGGGTACTGAACCCTGATACCGGCGCTGTAACCCGAACCACAGGTTATGTTTCAAGTTTAAAAGATGGGGGATTATTGCGAAGGACACATGCAACCCTGCCTTATCTTTTTGCAGTGGGTTCTAATGTAGGAACTTTCAGGTACCGGCCTGTGGAGTTCGACCCGCTGGATTCTGCTACCAATCACTATAAAGCGCGCTTTGCCAATGTTGACCCTACCAGCGAGGGTTTCAGCCGCTCAATTAAAGCGCTGAGGGTTTGCGAACTTAACCCCCTGTGGTATCATAGGTTGTATCATCAGTATGGCGCCGATTCGGCCAACATTACCATTATGTACGACACTGCGGCCGATGGCAGCTGGAACGACATAGCCCACTGGCAAAACCTGCCCGAGTGGGAATCGATACAAAGCAATACCAATGTACCCGGTAGTCCGTTTAACCGCATTACCAAGCTTACCTGGAATAATTACACATATTCCCCTTTTGACCTTGCTATTACTTCTAAGCTTACCATTACCGGCACGGTAACAAACGTAACCTGTAACGGTGCTCAAAACGGAACTATCAATATTTCAGTTTTGAATGCCGAGGCAGCCTATACCGTTACATGGAGTAACGGAGATACAGGTCAAATCATTACGGGCCTGAGCGGCGGTACTTACATAGTTTCTGTTTCAGAAGTTGACCGCTGCGCTTTTACTGATACGTTTACAGTATTGGAACCAACCCCTTTACGGGTAGACATTGCAAAAAGTAATGCTACCTGCTACGGGGCACATAATGGCCAAATACAATTAAAGCCACTGGGCGGAACCCCTCCTTATACATATAGCTGGAGCGATTCATCGGTTACCGGTCAATCATTCCACCTGGATAGCGGCACTTATTTTTTTACGGTTACTGATGCCAATGGGTGCTTTGTCAGCGACTCAGAAAACATAACCCAACCTCCTCGTGCACCGTATGCCGTAGCCGGTGTTGATACCATGATCTGGAAAACCGATACCATACAATTAAATGGCTTTTTAGGCGCATCATATAGTTGGACACCAACGGATTTTCTGAGCTGCAGCGATTGTTCGAACCCGTATGCATGGCCCGACACAAACATTACTTATTACCTTACGATTACCGATACCATTGGTTGTTTAACGTATGACAGTGTAAGAATTTTTGTGCGCGATAAGCCTTTCCCACTTTTCTTTATCCCTAACGTAATTACGCCGAATGGCGATGGATTTAATGACGTTTGGTTTATCAGAGACCTTGAAGGTTACCCCGATAATTCGGTGCGTATTGTAAACCGCTGGGGCGACCAGGTATTTGAGCAATCGCCATACCAAAACAATTGGGGAGGAACTTATAATGGCGAAAAATTGCCGGGAGGCACCTATTATTATATTCTGATAATACAGAATAACGGACAGGAAATGAAATTTGATGGCCCGCTAACGGTGATTAGATAGAAAAGAAAAATATGACCAGGTATTTACTCACAGCTTTTATTTTCCTTTCTGTTGCTGGGGCAGCATCTGCCCAGCAGATTGAGGATTTCTCTTTATTACGTGAGAATGCGTTTATCCTCAATCCCGCCATTGCCGGCACTGAAGGATGGCTGCATGGGGTTGCAACTTTCCGTAAAGAGTTTTTGCAGATTAACCAATCGCCCTACACTGCCTTATTGGCTTTTAACGGGCAAATAGCATCAAAAAACATTGGCCTGGGTGGTTACCTGATGGATGATGTTACCGGCCCTACAAGTAAGATAGAGGCCAACTTTGCCTTTGCTTATAACCTGCCTTTACAAAAAAAATACGACCATTCAGACCCCGACCATATTTTAAGTTTTGGTGCTTCTGTAAGCATTGTACAATACCGGTTAAATGGCGGAGAACTTCAACCTGATAATCCATCTGACCCGCAGTTAACGCTTGCGCAGGCCACCAAAATTTTCCCGGATGCAACGTTTGGCATTTACTACCGGTACAAAGAAAATTTCTTTGCAGGATTTTCGGTACCCCAGATTATGGGGCTAAATATCAACTACCACAGCGCCGATGGAACGGCAGCAATCAAAACCGTTCAGCAGTTTAATGTTTTAATTGGCGGCAAAATACCTTTTGACCACGGCAAACTGAGCATTGACCCCATTGCAGATTTCAGGTACGAGAACGGTGCACCACCGCAAGGAGATGCAGGTGCCCGGTTTACCATCCTTAACATTGTGTGGGTAGGCTGCAACTACCGCACTATGAACTATATGGTTTTTGAAGCCGGCTTTAATGTAAAAGACGTTTTCAAACTAAGCTACGCATACGACCTAAACACCGCCAGCTACACCCAGGAGCTAGGCGGTACCCACGAGTTAAGCCTGAGTTTCAACATCCCAAAATCAAGCAAGATTTGGAGAGGGGTTGGGGCTGCGCCGAGGTTTTAGGGACTTCAATTATTTGTTACTCTAATTCTGATAACTTGCGGCGAACCCATTGCAGGTTTTTTTTAAAGTCAGCATTATCAGGAGATATATTTACCAATTGTGCCAACAGATTCTCACATAAAGTGTAATATTTTTTCGCATTTTTTTTATTGCCATTGGCGTAATAAAAAGTTCCTAATTTAGAATAAGAACTTATAACTATACTTTTAAAATTAACATTAGCAGGATATAATTTGTAAAGTTCATTCGCTAATTTGTTGTAACTCTCATAATACTTCAAAGCCTCTTTTTTGTTACCCAAAGATTTTTGTATATCTCCTAATTTCTCATACGCAACAGCCACTCCATATTTAAAACTTATGTTATCTGCATGGTCCTTAGATAGCTCCAGCGAAAGTTTACAGCTTGCCTTAAAAAGTTTTAATGCACCATTCTCATTTCCTAATAATGTTTGTATTTCGCCTAATTTGAAAAAAGAAATCGAAACATTATATTTAAATTTTACATTATCCCGATAAGCATTATAAAGTTGTGTTGATAGCAATTCAGCTTTTTCATAAAACGACAAAGCCGTATTAATATCTCTGAGTAAAACATGTGTTTCGCCTAATTTGGAATAAGCAGCCGCTAGGTCACTTTTAAACGTTACATTATCGGGATAGGCCTCATATAGTTCTTTCGACAATTGTTCAGCATTTTCATAAAAGCGTAAAGCATTTTCAATATTTCCAAGAGTTGTTTGAATTTCTCCTAACTTAACATAGCCAATAGCAATACCACTTTTAAAATTGACATTATTTGGATACTCTTCATAAAGTTCCTTGGATAATGCAAGATGTTTCTCGTAAAAATCCAATGATTTATCAATATTTCCTAATAAGTCTTGAATCTCTCCTAATTTCTCACAAGCGATAGCTAGGCTATTTTTAAAAGTCAAATTGTCAGGATAAGTTTTACAAAGCTCTAATGTTAACATATACGACCTCTCATAAAAACCCAAGGCCTTATTAATATCTCCTAGCAAAGTGTATATTTCACCTAACTTAGCATCAGAAATTGTAACGCTAAATTTGGCGTCAATATTATTTGGATAAGCTTCATAAAACGCTTTAGAAAATATGGCATATTTTTCATAAAATTCTAGAGCTTTATTCGTATCGCCCAACGAAGAATATGTATCACCTAATCTTGCAAAAGAATTAGCAACACCATTCTTTAAAGAAATGTTACTAGGATTAGCAACCTGCATTTCTTCAAATAAATCTTTCTCTTTGCCATAGAACTCTAAGGCTCGCATTAAATTTCCTGTATCTCTGTAAACATTTCCAAGCCTCTCATAAATTATTGCGATAGTATATTTTTCATCTTTATTTCCTTCAATTAATTTTAATGCATCAGCATAAGCCTTCAAAGCTTCAAGTGTTTGGAAAATTTCACTATATATATCCCCAATACTAATTAAAAAAGATGCTTTTCGTCCAGTATCTGCAGCAGATTGAACCATTGAGTATAAGGTTTGAATAGCTGCTCCATAATATCCTAAATCCCTCTGCAATATATGTATCTGGCCATAAAGATTTTCAACAAGAGCAATATCTGTAGCAGGCGTATTTGCCACCAATTCCTGCAGTCGCTGAAGCTCTTTTAACTTCACTTCTACATTTCTCCCTCCCAGAGATGATATCGCTATATTTCCACCGTCCGCTTTCATCGTTCCATCAGCTCTTTGAACTTTTATATCCTGCTTTAGGTCTAATACCAAACTATTAAAAGACCATAGGTCTGGCATCTTCTCCATAATCTCCCGAATAAACAACTCGGGAGCACCGGGCGCTATAAAGCATATCATGGCAATTGGGTACCTGGCAAGCTTATCACGGCGGAGGTTAAGACCAGTGGAAAGTTCGGGGTTGGTTAATACTTTTTCGAAGTTATCTATAAAAAAAATACCGTGTTTGGTCTGATAATAGCTGTCTACCAGTTCGCGATAGCTGCTTTTTGCTGCATCTGCGCTACCGGTTGGCCTTTCGGGCAGTTGGCTATGTATATCTGCCTTTAGCCTTTCCACTAATGAATAGTGATTGTAACGCACCAGTATAAACCTAAAGGCTTCTGTGCGCAACAGCCGGAAAAGGGGCTTGGTTTCTTCTTCGTAGTTATCCAACATATTCTTTGTAGAGTGCAGATACCTCTACCACCGGATTTACCCGTTTATAAGTTCCGTCATTGTATTCCAATACAATAAGCTTCTCTAACAGGTCTTGCCATTCAGGGCCGTATGGTATAGGCCTTTGTGTAACATTAGCATCCTTTAGCGTTTTAAGTTGTTTTAAATCTTCTTCGGTAATGTATTGAGATGTTTTGGCAGCCAGCTTACTTACACCTTTTTCCAATGCGGCATTATCCATTACCCCTTTGTTTTCATCTGCGTACATATTTGCAAATTGCAACACCCTTAAATATTCGCGGGGTGACCCACCACCGTATAATATGGCGTTGCGTACTGTATCATCGGCGTTATCAAAAAGCGCTTTATCTATTCGTTTATATGTAAACTCTTCAAAAACCTTTACTGCTTCTTCGCAAACTCTACCATCTTTCTCCCTAAGTTTTATAAAGGGAAAAGATACAACTTCATTTCTTTGCATTAATCGGGATGATTCAGCCATTAACTCTATAGGTAAGGTAAAAATTGTGTTAACCGTTATTTGTTTAATCCTCTCGAACTCTCCTAAGATCACTTTGCGCCGAATGTCGGGTGTTGATGTTTTTTCCATGCCATCTACAATAAACAACAACTCTCTTGCAAGATTGGTTTTACGCAATTCAACATTAATGTGCTCAATAAACTCGTTTACCTTCTTCGCAAAATCAGTAAAATTATTCTTGAAAACGGTCCTTATTTTTTCAGCATTTTCTTTACTACCGGAGAGATTACTTTTTAATTTGCCAGTTATTTGAAGGAAACTGAAAAAGCTTGGAGTCTCGGCTTTTACTTCAATTTCAAATCCATTTTCAACCTTAATAGAACGGTTGGCCTCATGGATACGTTCCATAAACCATTTTTGTAACGAGCCGATAATTTCCTCGCTGATCTTTAACTCAGCATCCCTGGCTTCTTCAAAAAGTCGCTCTATTTGAAAAATAAGAATGTCCATGTATTCTAAATCGTTCATATCAAGGGCATCATCGAGGTTGCATGTAACACAAAAAAAACAATCCCTTTTGTGCATATTTTTTGCATACTTGGTTAGTTCTGTAGTTTTACCTGAACCCCTCATGCCGGCTAAGAAAAGAAGCGTATTGTTGCCTCTATTGGCCACCTCATTAAAAGTAAATGTTTTGGGATTCACGTTAAAACTTTTGTAAATCATCTTATCTTCAAAATCCCCCCTTACATCCGAAAAGTTGGTAAAGAAAGGATGATCCGGGCCAATAGGCACATCAAGCCTTACGGCATTGTCCACCTCTTCAAGTTTGAACGCCTTAGTATAGTTATCTGCTGACATTATTTTTTAATATTGACGGAGTAAATCTAATTATATTTTCAATAGCGGTCAACAGGAAGTTGATTAAGGCGAGCTATTGATTTTCCAAATAATCTAAAAATATCCCTGCATTTCGTCATCTTCTGATACTTTCGGGGCGCCTAATGCGTTACAGCCCATTAATGATGAAAAAACTAATTGTTGCCTTATTAAGTTTCTTGTGCTTTTCTACTGCCCATGCGCAAAGCGATGGGGGGCTTAATAACAGGCAAAGTTTAGATAAAAGTGAGCTGGAAAAGCCCGACATGTCGTTACAGTTGGGCGAATTTTATTACAAACAGGCATTGGAAAAAGCCGAAGCCGGCGACCTGGATAAAGCCCTTGAATTATTTGACAAATCCATTTCCATTAAGGGCGATGAATATGTGGCCTGGTATAACCGGGGTATAGTAAAATCTATGATGGGCCGGTATGAAGATGCACTGGCTGACCTGGAACAATCGCTAAAGCTTAATTCGGGTTACAAAAAAGCATATCTCAATCGTGGTAATGCCAAAATGCACCTGACTGATTACGGTGGTGCTATTGTTGACTATACGCGGGCAATTCAGCTTGACAGCGCCTACGGAGAAGCCTTTTACGACCGCGGCCTGGTTTATGAGCTATTTGACAAAATGGATGTAGCCTGCAACGATTTTATTAAGGCTAAACAGTTAGCTTTTGCTGCCGCCGATAAGCGCGTAAATGTTTGCCTGGATATATCAAAACGGGGAGAGATACATCCTATATTATGGCTGAAACAAAAATCAGAAAGCCGCAGGTATGGCTTTGCACCTGAAAACCCTGTAAAAGTAGGTGCCGGGCCTGATGGAGGCACCGCCAACGAAAGGGCGTATCTTCAATTACTGCGCGACCCCAAGGGCAAGCCCGTAAAGTTTGAAAAGATTAGCAGTTGCTGCGGTTACTCCTCTAAAAATGCACCTAAAGGCTTAGCCATGGTTGACAAATACGAAATGACTTTTACCGACGAAACAGGTAATCTTAAAACCGTGTTTATTTACATTTCGTTTTACGATTATGAAGAGCCGCAGATTCCTTACGGGTTTAGCACCGTAAAGGAAATATCATCCGTTCATTAATCTTTTACTATGCGCAAATTTTTACGATTTTCTTTTATCCTTTTTGCCGCTCTTGTTTCGCTGATGCTTTACCAGTTGCTGACCAACCAGGAGAAGCAAAAGAACGAAGTGGCTTATCATACCAATCTTAGCAAATCCATTAACCTCAAATCCACAGATTTTGATAGCGACGGGAAAATGCCTTTGGATGTGACAGACAATGGCGTTAACCAAAGCCCACAACTTAGCTGGGATACATTACCGGCCGGCACCCGCTCACTGGCTATTCTGGTTACCGATTATGATGCACCTGCACCTTACCTGCACTTGTTTACCGCTTCGCACTGGGTGCTTTATAATATCCCGGTAAAGGTGCACGCATTAGATAAAGGGGTTAGTTCAGAAAAACTTAAAGAGATGGGTATTGTTGTGGGTAAAAACTACGCGGGTAATCATGTTTACACCGGCCCCAAGCCACCTTTGGGGGTTCACTCCTATTATTTCAGGATATATGCCCTTGATTTTAACCACCTGTTTTTAACCAACGATAACCGCGATGAACTTTACAAAGCCATGCAGGGGCATATTGTGGGGTACGGGGAGTTGGTGGGGAAGTTTTGAAAATAACTTAATTATCAATTACGGGTATTTTTCAGCAGGTCCAATTGCTCCTCGAACGAATCCAGGATAAATACACCGTCTTGTTTAACGTAAGATACCTTAAATGTTTTGTTAACCGACCGATTGCAATTTTGAATCCGGAAGGCTATGTAATTATCGCTGTGAAACTCAATCGGTAAAACATAAAAGTCCTTTTTATTGGTTGGCTCTCTTAACAGAATTACCCTAAACTCCCGGTCACCGGCTTTAATTAAAGCAGTGTCTTTAATATTGACCCGCTCCAAATCGTATTTGTTGATGGATATAAAAATCTGGTCTTTATAATCCTGGCCTTTTTCGGCCTTTAATATTCGTTCCAATGAATGAAACAATAATGAATCGGATTGCGACTGGCAATTGAAGTTGGTAAGCACAAAAAGAAGCAAAACGGTTAGTTTCATTTTTCAAAATTACAGATTCTTCTGCATCCTTGATTTATACGATTTTCAACTTCACCGGTATCCAAATTTCCTCTTCCGAAGCCGGGTCGTTATTTTTATACCTATCACCTAATATTTCAAAATGTTCCCGCTGGTCTAACTCATATCCTGAACCGGGTAGCCAGGTTTTGAAGATGTATTCAAAAATACGCGTATCGCCGGAAGAACCCACATAATGAAAAACGGCATAAACTCCGCCGCTCAAAGTGTAGGGCTCCATACCGGCCGGGATATTGCTGAAATCTGATACCTCCATTGCTGCCCATTTCTCAAATTCCATATCTGGCTTAAAATCGTCAAAGCCATGAAAATTTTGATACAGCTGAACACAGAACACGTCATTACTAACGCTGTTGGTTATCGTCTTTCTCTCAGGCATAAAACTACGGAACAACTCAAAGGTGCGGTTATTGGCAAAGGTCATTTTAAGGCGCTTGCCGATGAGTTTTTTGGGTGGGATATTCTCAATTCTGGGTTGCATATCATTACTTCTTACCGCGCAATAATAAATTTTTCCGCGCAAACACCGGTGGCAGTTTCTACTTTTGCAATATAAACACCCGGAGCCAGCTCAAAAGTGTTTAAAAGGAGTGAGCTATTAGAGCCTAATGTATGGTGGCTCAATAACCTGCCGGTTGCATCATAAATATTTACACCGGCATCTTCATTCATTATCCCGTCCTTCAACTCAATAACTATTTCATTAAAGGAAGACTGCTGTAAAATGCGAACCGATAAATTTTGCGCTGATACCCGGCTCATACTATTGGGCAAAGGATATTCATAAGCCCCAATATCAATAGCGCTACCTGAAATAACCCTGGGTTCAGAATTTGCCGAATCTACATACTGGTAAACCGGAGTGAGTGAAAATGGCGTTACAGGAGCTATATCATACACCCATCCGGCATTGGTACCTGCATTAATAGCGGGTGATGAATCAGTGAGGTTATAATTATAAGCCGCAGCATTTACCAACCCAACAGCAGCAATACTTCCACTTATCAGGTTATGGCTTGAATCAAGCACGCTGAAATTATCACTGTTCTTGAATAAAGAACCCGGACCGGCGAAAATATTGTTGAGCAGAGTAAGCGTATCGTTGGTGCTCAGCGGTATAAATAGAAAGTAGCCACCGGCCTGGTCGTTCACAATAGTGTTATTTACCAGCCAAAGATTTTGCGGCGGTGCGTTGGTTGAGCCTTCGTTGTAGCAGATAATGCTGTTATTTACCTTATTGGGGCCGCCCTCAATTAAATTGCCCATAATAATGGTTGGCCCGCCCTGGGCAATATCTATATCATAGCTACTGGTTCCATCCTGCAAATCCATAATGCTGTTATACAGGATGTAATTATTATTAGCCCGGGTTTTAACGTTATGCCCGTTTATGGCACCGTGCGAATAGGAATATTGCAAGGTAAAACTGCGGTAGCCGCTACCTATATACATGTTATGCTCATAGCCCGGGTCGCAGCCGCTGCTATCGCCGTTGGCACAACCGTTATAAGCAAATACCGAGTTTTCAATCAATACATCTGCCGAATCGTTGCCCGCAACGGGGTTACAAAGTATGCCATCCTGGTTATTGTGAAAATAGCAATGCCTGATAGTATAACTCCCCCCTTGCGCCCTTAAACCAGCCCCGTTTCCACCCTCAGCACCACTTATAGATGCACCGGAAAACTCCATATTTTCAATGGTAATATTATCGGCTCCTGCATTGATAACCCAAATCCCCTTATATCCGCAAACCGAGTTTATGCAATGGGCATATCCGTTGCCAACGCCCTGCAACAGTAAATTGCTTTTGGCCCAAACCGCACAGTCGGTATAAGTGCCTGAATCTATTTGAACGGTGTCGCCATCATTTACCAATGAGGTTACACTGCTGGGAACGGTATAAGTTCGCGTTGGACCCACTTGCCATATAGTAGCCTGTGTTGCGCCTGAAACAAGCAACAACAGCAGGGTTATTAGCACGTAATTCCTTCCAACCCCGGATTTTTGACCAACATTCTTTCTTCTCATAAATATTGAGCATTATTTTTCGCCAATGCCAAAATTAGCAGGACTTCGGAGAAGCTATTTTAACACTTCGCAAATTACGGTATCTAATCCTGAAAAAAGGNNGTTCAGTTCATTTAAAATTCATCAAAACCTGCCACTTTGTCAGGTAAAATTTTATCTTTGCTGGCCAATTTTAAAAAATGAGCGAAGAGTTGTATAATAATGAGGTAGCCTTTGAACTTCAGCCCAAGGTAATTGACGAATCGCGTCAGGGCGAAGCGCTGGCTTCAGCACACCCCAAAAATGTTAAATCTAACGGAAAGAAATTTTATATAGAAAGCTACGGCTGCCAGATGAACTTTGCCGATAGCGAAGTTGTGGCCTCCATCCTCAACAGTGCCGGGTTCCATGCTACAACCGAGTTTATTGATGCCGACCTGATACTGATTAATACCTGCGCCATCCGCGAAAATGCCGAGCAAAGAATAAGGCACCGGCTGCAACATTTCAGAGGAGTGAAGAAGAGAAAAAAAGGAGCATTGATAGGCGTTTTGGGATGCATGGCAGAGCGTTTGAAAGAGCAATTTTTAGAGCAGGAAAAAATAGTAGACATTGTTGCAGGCCCCGATGCTTATCGTGCTCTTCCCGGTTTAATTGAAGAAGCTGGCAGTGGCCAGAAAGCGGTGAACGTTTTATTGAGCCGTGAAGAAACCTATGCCGAGATAAGTCCTGTTCGCCTTAACAGCAATGGCATTACTGCATTTATAAGCATTATGCGGGGTTGCGATAACATGTGCGCCTTCTGCGTAGTGCCATTTACCCGTGGACGTGAACGCAGCCGCGATTGGAAAAGTATAGTGGCGGAAGCCAAAGATTTATATGAGCAGGGATACCGTGAAGTAACTTTATTGGGCCAGAATGTGGACTCGTACAGATACTCTGACGACCCTACTTTAATAGGTAAAAAATTACTGGAGGCCAAATACCATGAGGGGGTGGTAAACTTTGCCGGGTTAATGGAAAAGGTGGCCCTGGTGGCTCCCGATTTGCGGGTACGTTTCAGCACCTCGCACCCTAAGGATATGACCGATGATGTATTGCACATGATGGCGAGGTATCCGAACATCTGTAAATACGTTCATTTACCGGTTCAATCAGGCAACAGCCGTATTCTGGAAATGATGAACAGAACTTACGACCGCCAGTGGTATATACAGCGCATTGAAGCCATTAAACGGATTGTGCCGGATGCTGCAATTTCAACTGATATTATCTCAGGCTTTTGTTCTGAAACAGAAGAAGAACACCAGGATACTTTAAGCATGATGGAGTATGTAAAATACTCAATGGCCTATATGTTTGTTTACAGTGAGCGGCCAGGCACTGTTGCGGCAAAAAAATATAAAGACGATGTGCCTGAAGAAGTGAAAAAACGCAGGCTGCAGGAGATCGTTGACATCCACCGCATCCACGCATTGGAATTGAATAAAGAAGACGTAGGTAAAATATTTGAAGTATTGATTGAAGGGGTTTCTGCCAGAAATAATATGGAATTATACGGCAGAAACACTCAGAACAAAGTAATTGTATTTCCGAAAGGCGATTTGAAACCGGGCACTTATGTAAACGTGCTTGTAACATCTTGTACATCGGGAACATTAATTGGAACAGTTGTTAAGGACTAATAAGTAAATAAAATGATTATTTATATTAATAACTTTAGGGGATTCAACAATACTTTCATACCTATTAAGGATGTTAACTTTTTGGTAGGGGAGAATAGCACAGGCAAGACTTCTGTTTTGAAGTTGATTAAGCTATTGAGTAGCCCCGAATTTTGGAATGAACAAAGATTTGAAACCGAAGATTTTAAATTTGGCACCTTCAATGAAATTTGTTCCGATAAGGATGGAAAGAGTTTTGAAGTAGGCATTTATGCAGATGAAACCGCTGAAGGCGGTGGGATTCCATTGCTTTTTAAGTTTACCAACGACAGGGAGTCGCCAAGAATCAAAAATATAAGACTTAAATTCTTTAATTATCACATTGAATTTCAATTGGATAATGAGGAAAAAGAAAACAAGGAAATAACTAAAGCAAACTATCGCTACTCAGTTACAAATTCAATAGAACCAAAAAAATTTAATTTCGAATCTTGGGTTGAAGTAAATAGCCTCGGTAAAAAACCATTTCTGAATATCCAACCGAACGGCTTAGGTTTTAACAGGAGCTCCCTTTTCCATACGATATCTAATTTAGTTGACTCCATTGAATCAAGTGATAAAAGCGTCTTTCATAAGTTAGCTTTTGTATTAACCCCGTCAATTTCTGCCCAGTACACCGGCTTTGAAAATGCTGTGGTCTGGTTTGCCCCTATTAGAACCGAACCACGCAAAACGTATGACAGCTATAATATGCAATTTCGAGCTGATGGAAGCCATATCCCATACCTGCTGCGAGAAATATTTGCAATGGCTGCGGATAATAAAAATGTGGGTGTAGGTGAAATTAGTAACCTGATACATCTCTTGCAAGCATTTGGAAAAGCAAGTGGATTATATGATAGTATCTCGATCAAGAAATTTGGCGAAGAAAGATCTGCCCCGTTTGAATTACAAGTAGAACTTAATAACAGGAAACTAAACCTTATTAACGTTGGTTATGGCGTTTCGCAGGTGTTGCCCATACTTATTGAAATATTATTTCCTAAGCTGGATACCAAGTTTGCCCTTCAACAACCTGAAACTCATTTACATCCTAAAGCACAAGCAGCTTTAGGCGAGTTCTTCTATGAGTCATGGCTAAGGGAAAGTAAAAAGTTCTTTATTGAAACTCATAGCGATTACCTGGTAGATAGATTTCGTATTACTATGCTAAAGAATAAAAAGAATCGTAAAAAACATTTGGATAAATGTCAGGTTCTCTTCTTTAGTCGAGACAAAACGGGCAATAAAGTTTACCCAATACATATAGCCGAAGACGGTAAATATGAAAGTGAATTACCGAAAGAGTTCGGGGACTTCTTTGTAAAAGAAGAATTGGATTTTTATTCGTTAAATTTTGATTGACAATGTGTATAGTAATTGATACTAATGTATTTCAAAGGGTGTTTGACATAACTAACATGGATCATTCAAATTACTCGGTAATAAGGGATTGGATTTATAGCGGTAAAGGAAAAATTGTATTTGGTGGCTCTACTTATTCAAAAGAAAATATTGTCAGTAGTCGTAGAAACAGAAGCTTATTAGCTGTTTTGAAAAGTCTTGATAAAGTGCATGAAGCTGATTCGAAAATAGTTGATGAGCATGAAATCAGGATTAAAAATATGATTAATAAGGCGGATTTTGATGACCCGCATATTGCTGCAATTATTTGCACTTGCGGTTGTAAACTGGTAGCAACTTGGGACAAGAACTCTTTAAAATACCTTAAACTGGCCAAAATATATAAAGGTCATTCTGATGTTCCAAAATTCTATTTGTCCGAAAGAAATGCGGACTTATTGGTTGATAAAAATATAGCGGATTGTTGTACGCCGTCAAAAAAGACAACCAAAGCGCAAAAAGAAAAATTGAAAGGATTGTAACATGGATATAATCAGCATAAAAAACAGGTTCGGAATAATAGGTAATGCACCGGCATTGAACCATGCCATCAGCATTGCAGAGCGGGTATCAAGCACCAGCTTAACAGTATTGATAACCGGTGAGAGCGGAGTAGGTAAAGAGGTTTTCTCGCACATCATCCATCAGTTGGGGGTGCGCAAGCACAATCCTTTTATTGCGGTTAACTGCGGGGCCATACCTGAAGGAACCATTGACTCGGAATTATTCGGACACGAAAAAGGCTCTTTTACCGGTGCACACGAAGCCCGCAAAGGTTACTTTGAAAGTGTAAACGGAGGAACCATCTTTTTAGATGAAGTGGGTGAATTACCTTTAGGCACACAAGCCCGTCTGTTACGGGTCTTGGAATCGGGCGAATATATCCGTGTAGGGTCTTCAAAAGTGATTAAAACGGATGTGCGTTTAATAGCTGCTACCAACGTTAATTTGCAGGAAGCAGTACGGGCAGGCAAATTCAGGGAGGACCTTTATTATCGCCTGTCAACGGTGCCTATTTATATTCCGCCGTTGCGCGAGAGGGGTGAGGACATTTACCTGTTGTTCCGCAAATTCTGCATTGACTTTGCCGAGCGCAACAAAATACAACCGGTTAAGCTGGTAGATGATGCCAAAGAGCTGATATTAAAATACCCATGGCCCGGTAACGTAAGGCAATTAAAGAACGTTGCTGAACAGGTGTCTATTCTGGCCATGGAAAAAGATGTTTCGGCTAACGAGTTGAAACAGATTGTACCTGATATTACAGATAATCGCTTGCCGGCTTTAGCTGAGGCCCGGTACCAAAGCGGCGGTAGTAGTTTTACTGAAAGAGAAATTCTTTACAAACTTATTTTCGACCTGAAAAAGGATTTGAACGACCTTAAACAGTTTGTTTATGATGTTACCAAAAACCAGGTCAACGGTGGCGAGATGCCGTCTTACCGGGAGCCTATGGCCAATAACAATACAAGCTCAGAAAAGCCGTTACTGATTGCACATCCGGCCAACCAGCCGGTAGTGTTGCAGGACAAGAAGGCTTATGACGATTCGGAAACTATTGAAGAGTCGCTTTCAATTGCTGATAAGGAGAAAGAACTGATTGTTAAGTCGCTGAGGAAACACCGGAATAAAAGAAAAGATGCAGCTACTGACCTTGGTATTTCAGAAAGGACTTTATACCGGAAGATAAAAGAGTACGGAATTGAATTATAAAAATAGCCGTCATTGCGAGTAACAACGCTTGGGGCAAGGGAAAAAATCGTGGTGACGCCAAAAAGACCTTCCTCGCAGAGTCTCCCTTCCGAAGGTTGGGGACTCTGCGTTAGGGTAGTCCGCCCACACGCAGAGTCCCCCATTCCGCAAAGCCGGAAAGGGGAGATTCTGCGAGGAAGGTCTTCATTTTGAAGTTGCTACAACGAGGTCATTGTAAGGCTTTGCGAAGCAATCCCGGAACTACTTGCGGCAACCAGATATATTGAACTGTAAAGAGACTGTTTTATTATGAAAAAGATTATTTCCATAACCCTGATTTTTGCCGCTTTAATTTGCAGCCAATCCTCCTGTAAGGTCTATTCTTTTACCGGAGCCAATATTCCGACTGATATTCATAACTTTTCAGTAGACCTTTTGCAAAACAGGGCAAATAACGGCCCGGCCTCTTTGGCGCAGGTAATGACGGATAAGTTAAAAGCAAAATTTCAGACAGAAGCCAACCTTAAACAGGTAGCATCTGATGGCGACCTTCAGTTTAAAGGTGCCATTACCACCTACACCATTACCAGCGATGCCCCTGTTTCGGGGGCCAGCAGCGGCCTAACCAAACTGACTATTACCCTGCAGATTGATTTTCTGAATAGCAAAAACGATAAAGACAAGTGGACTGAATCATTTACCCGGTTTTCTCAGTTTTCCAGCAGCATTAACCTTACTACTATTGAAGACCAATTGGTAAACGATATAGGGAATCAATTAATGGATGATGTTTTTCAAAAAGCATTGGTAAAATGGTAATTTTAATATCTGGACGCTGATCAGTTATGATGATTATGATTAAACAAATAAGCAAAATAAACGAGTTGCACTTGAACACCTGAACACTTGAACACATTAACACCCAATGCTTCAGCAAATAAATACAGAAAATTTCCATCAAATGTTATCGCAGTTCAGTACTACTGAACTGGAGGGCATGGTTGAGAAGTTTCCGTATTTCCAACAGGCACATCTTTTATTAGCTAAAAAATATCAGCAGGAGAACAGCCCGAAGTTTGACCAGCAATTACAACTGGCGGCGCTATATATTCAAGACCGCGAATTACTTTATTCGCTTTTCAATGAAAAAAATGCATTTAAGTCTGCACCGGTAGCCGGCATAGAAATCAAGGAAGAAGAGAAGGCAGTAATTGAACCGGTAAAAGCCGTAGAGGAAACAGAAGTGCAACAGGAAGCGGTTGTAACCCAGGAATTGATTGCACCGGTTACGACAAATGACGATTCAACTCCTGAATCAATATCCTTTGCCCTTAGCGAAATAAAGCAGACAATAGAGGCCATTCAGCAAATTTCGGAAGAAGCCAAAACCGAAGAACCGTTGCAGACCGTAGAAATGGCAGCGGTTGTTGGTATAGATTCGGGCATAGAAGAAAAAACTCTGACTACCGAAAACCCAGTTGCAGAACTTTCAGCCGTTAGTCTTGAAGTGCCTCAATCTGAGACAGAAGAGAAAGTGGAAACCGCTGAGATGGAAACTTCAGAGGAACCACAAGTAGCAGACGAGGCCCTGCTTGAAGTATTTTCGCGCATTGAGCCCCATACCTTTGACGAATGGTTAAATGCTTTTAATAACAAATCGGCATCCTCAAAACCTGAAACTCCGAAAGTGCCAGTACAAGAACCGGCTGCTGATGAAGAGTTAACCCAACTTTTTGCACAAAACATTACCGTTGACTACCTGCATGGCCTTGTAAAAGAGGAAACCAATTATGCTAAAGGCCTGGAAAGATTTATTGACGAACAGATACAAAAGCACAAACAACCTGAAATTAAGAAGAAAGTGGCTGAAAATGTGCCTGAACCTGAGCTGGTTACCGAAACAATGGCCAAAGTTTACGAAATGCAGAAGAAATATACCAAAGCAATTGAGGTGTATGAGGCACTTGCTTTGAAATTTCCCGAAAAAAGTAGTTTATTTGCCGCCCGAATCAATTTTTTAAAAAATATTCTCTGATATGTACGTATTTATAACTATCCTGATAATTGTTGTTTGTGTGCTGCTGGGTGCAGTGGTTCTAATCCAAAATCCAAAAGGCGGTGGCCTTAGTGCTTCGTTTGGTGGTGTAGGCCAGCAACTGCTTGGCGCAAAGCGCTCAACCGATGTTGTTGAAAAACTTACCTGGGGCCTTGCGTTTGCATTAATTTTCCTTTGCCTTTCAACCACTCTTTTTGTTGGCAAAAAAACATCGGCTAAAAAAGAAGCTCTTCCTAAATCTGAAATTGAACAAATGCAAATGGCAAAACCAGGGCAGTTCCCTTCTCAACCAAGTACCCCTCCGGCTGGCGGTGGCCAGGCACCTGCAGCACCTCAGCAAAGCCCAAACAAATAAGCTATTTATATCCAAACGGCTACTTTTTAGGTAGCCGTTTTGTTTATAGTATCTTTGCTTTCGAAAGGGGCTAAACGGTATGGAATTTGTATTTTGCATGCTATATAGCCCTCATTTCGGGTTATGACACCGAAAATGGCTTATTAAATCCCAGACTATGTCAAAAGAATCAGGCACAAGCATTACCAATAGTAACTGGAGTTACAACGAGTTCCTCGCCTTTTTAATGGTTTACGGGGCAGAAATGAACCAGCGTCTTACGCAAGGCGAACTCGATTTTATTAAAACCAGGACAGGCATACTGGATATTGGTGAAATAAAAGAAAAGGTAGATGGCATGTCGGACGCAGAAGGCATTGAGTTAATAGATAGCTACAAACTGAAATATCTTTCAACAGCGGATAGCAAGCTTAAAGTAAAAAGCGACCTCGAAGGCCTGTTACATACACCGGGTAGCCACACCCAGTTTGAAAAAGTAGTGGTGCACTTAATGGAGCGCCTGCTTAAATAATTTATTTACCGGTACCTTGGGTGAAATTGCATGATTGTGCTTCGCAAATAATCCCGGTCTAAGTGTGTATATATTTCAGTTGTTGTAATAGATGCATGGCCCAGCATTTCCTGCACAGCGCGTAAATCGGCCCCGCCTTCAATTAAATGGGTGGCAAATGAATGACGGAAAGTATGGGGCGAAATTATTTTTTGCAGGCCAATCTTTTCAGCACATGCTTTAATGACGGTAAACACATACATGCGTGTTAACCGCTTACCGCGCCGATTTAAAAAAAGCATATCCTCCTCTCCTTTTTGCACGGGTACATGCACCCTTACATTATCTATATAAAGCCTTATTTGCTTAATAGCCTGCGAGCCAATGGGCACCAGCCGTTCTTTATTGCCCTTACCAATCACCTTAATAAATTCAACATCCAGAAACAGGCTTGATATTTTAAGATTTATCAATTCGCTTACCCGCAGGCCCGAACTATATAAAACTTCCATCATTGCGCGGTTACGGGCGCCTTCCTGCGTGCTAAGGTCAATAGCGGCCAGCAATGCATTTATTTCCTCTATAGAAAGTGTATCGGGCAATTTTCTCGCCAGTTTGGGTGCCGAGAGTAATTCGGCCGGATTAACCGAAACAATATCTTCTATCATTAAATACTTATAGAAAGCGCGGATACCTGAAATAATCCGGGCCTGGGAATGAGCATCAAAACCCAACTCGTGGATGGTTTTTACAAAGCCTTCCAGGTGCTCCAGCTTTATTTCATCAACATTCAACAAAAGCTTTTCAGCATCCAGGTAATTTACCAGTTTGCCTATGTCGCGCAGGTATGCCTCAACGGAGTTTTGAGAAAGCGATTTCTCTAACTGCAGGTAGCTTTTAAAACCTTTTATGTACGACTGCCACGACATGTTTAAATACGTTTACTACTAAGGCACTAAGAACACAAAGAAACACTAAGATTAATAAAGAAGAAATCAAGGCAATTCAGGCATTCCGGCTAAAATTCTCCTTAGTGCAACTTAGTGAGCTTAGTGCCTTAGTGGTTAATTTCCCTAAAATACCTTGGATTCAGTGATTAAAATTTCCGAGTTTCGGTTTTCGAAACTGAAATCTAAGCTGAAAATATGAGCGCAAAGAAAATAATCATCATCAACGGTCCTAATCTTAATTTGCTGGGCAAACGCGAACCGGATATTTATGGCAACATGAGTTTTGAAGATTTCTTTGCCGAGCTTAAAGAAATATACAGTGCCGAAATTCAGTTAAGTCAGTACCAAAGCAATGTGGAAGGTGAGCTGATTAATAAAATACAGGAGGTAGGTTTTAGCTATCACGGTATAATACTTAACGCCGGAGGATATACGCATACCAGCGTTGCCCTTAGAGATGCCGTGGCAGCCGTTAAAACGCCTGTAATAGAAGTGCATATCAGCAATCCTTATGCGCGCGAGGAGTTCAGGCAACATTCGCTTATCAGCGGAGTTTGCAAAGGGATTATTGCAGGATTTGGGTTGGAGAGTTATGTGCTGGCGCTGGATAGCTTTTTGTAATGTGATAATTAGCCAATGTGATGATGTGATAATGAACAGCCGCCAACTTAGATAAAGAAGGCCAACCGCAATTATCACATTGGCTAATTGTCACATCATCACATTATTTTTCCAACCCACTCAACCTGATATACTTCTTATAGTCGGTAGTAATGGTCTTCATAATCTCGTAATCTGAATGGTTTTTCAGGTAATCGAGTGGCAGGTTGCAGAATTTGATAAAATCGTCAAAGTTCTTCTCCGGAAGGTCTGTTATTTTCTTTTCGTTGTAGTAAGTCAACAGTTCTTTAAACACTTTTTGCCGGTCATCTTCCTGTATCTGTCCTTTTAGTTTCTCGCGCTCCTTGGCCCTTGCGCTGAACACTTCGTACAAGGCGCTGATAGGGCTGGAAAAAGGCTGAATTTCGGGCCTTTCCAGTTCTTTAGGTGTAATACCCAATCTTTTCCTTTCCGCTTCTATCTGCTCCAGGGTTTTAGGCGCTTTTACCACCACATCATGCAAGCCAATGGCAAAGGGGCTAAGGAAAATAAAGAGGGCATATTCACTTTTCCCCACTGAATCTGTTACCGAAACCTGTATAGTTTTATAACCCGGAAAAAAAACAAAAAGGGTATCGTGCTGATATATCAGGTGTTCGGCAAAGCCACTGGCATCCGTTGCAAAGGTTTCACTTATTTTTGGGTCAATAATGTTAACACCTGCCAACGCCCGGCGCGAATAGCCATCAAAAACCGACAACTTAATTTTCACCTTATCTGACTGTGAAAAAGAGGATAGAAAGGAAAGAGATAACAACAATAAAATTACAGGCCGGATGAACCTCATGCCGCGAATATAACTAAGATTTGAAGTGGACAAAGTTTTAGGAAACACGCATAAATGAATAAAAAATTTGAATTGAAACACCGGCTTTTAGGGCACTTTAACACCCTATGCCTCAAAAACGCCGGTAAAGCAGTTTTATTATAACAGGAAGAATGAAATCCAGGTTATGGTTATCGCAATCACCCACGAGTATTTAAAAACTCATTAATAGCAGCATATACCTTCTGCATATCATCAGCAGAAGTGCAAAACGGAGGGAGGATATAAATGATATTGCCTAAAGGGCGCAGTATTATCTTCCTCTCCATAAAAAACGCATACGCCCGGTCGCGGATATTACTGAGGTAGCCGCCGGTATCTTCAGTATTTAATTCTATAGCTAAAATGGTTCCCCGGCAACGAACGTCCGTTATAGAAGGGTTTTCTTTTATTTCGTTAACAAAAGACCTGTGCAATTTTTCTATTTCCGCCACTTTATCAAGCGTTCCTTCTTTCTCAAATAATTCAAGGCTTGCAATGCCCGCAACACACCCCAGCGGGTTGGCGGTATAACTGTGTCCATGAAAAAACATTTTAGCCTTGTCGTTTGAAAGAAAGGCCTCGTAAATATCCTGAGTACAGGTTGTGGCAGCAAAGGGTAAAAACCCACCGGTAATGCCCTTCGATAAACAAATAATATCAGGCTTGTTTTGGCAATAATCGGTAGCCAGAAACTTTCCTGTGCGGCCAAAGCCGGTCATTACCTCATCGGCTATAGTAATGATATTATTCGTCTTGCAAACCCCCATTAATTCGCCTAAAACCTGTTCAGAATACATGAGCATACCGCCGGAGCCTAATACCAGCGGCTCAAAAATAAAGCCTGCAATTTCTTTATGCCCATAGCGCTGAATCAAAGCGTTTAATTCATCCAACGCCAGTTGCTCCTGTCCCGGAACCGGTGTAGGAATAAACTCCACATCAAACAACAGGTTCTGAAACGGGGCCGTAAAAACACCTCTTGCGCTTACGCTCATGGCCCCAAATGTATCGCCGTGATAGGCATCTTTAAACGCAATTATCTTTTTTCTTTCCTGGCCTTTGTTCCACCAAAACTGCAGCGCCATTTTAATAGCCACTTCAACCGCCGTAGACCCATTATCTGAATAAAATATTTTTTGGTGAAATGGAATGCGCTTCAATAACATTTCAGCCAGTTGAACAGCTGTTGGATGCGTGAAACCAGCAAAAATAACCTGCTCTAATTTTTGCGCCTGCGCGTAAATAGCTGCGGCTATATATGGGTGGCCGTGGCCATGTATATTTGTCCACCAGCTTGAAACGGCATCCAGGTATTGTGCTCCGTTTTCGTCATATAAGTAACTTCCCTCTCCCCGAACCATAGGGATGAACGGCAAAGCATCCTTCATCTGGGTGTAAGGGTGCCAGATTAGTTCCCGGTCTTTATTTTGAAGTGTTGAATCCATTTAATACAATTTTACGACCAAGCTTAAATACAGAATACATTTTATCGCAAAGGCGCGAAGGATGCAAAGAACGCAAAAATCAGATACAACAGTTTAATTCACTTAAAGCATGGCAGTTTTTAGTTTCTGCGCCTGTAGATGTATAAACTCATTGTTGATTATTGTTGCTTCGTCTATCCGTGCAAGTATTTTTGTTTGGCCAAAGTGCCGGATGACTTCTTCGTTATCAAGGAAATTATCGCCGCTGAAAATAAGGCCTGACAATTGAATACCTCTTTGCTTCAATAATTCAATACTAAGCAGGGTGTGATTGATGCTACCCAGATAGTTTTTGCAAACCAACACTACCGGGGCCCGTAACGCGCTTATGAGATCCGCTACACACTCTTTGTCGTTCAATGGCACAAGCAAGCCTCCTGCGCCTTCTATTATTAAATGGCGTGTAGTAACAGGGGGAATGCATTTTTTCAACTCAATCTGAACTCCTTCCAGCTTGGCGGCGTAATAGGGAGAGGATGCTGTTTTCAAACGATAGGCCTCCGGATGAATTTTGGAAACAGGATTTGAGATTAAAGACTTAACGGTAACCGTATCGCTGATATCAAGATTACCACATTGAATGGGTTTCCAGTAATCAGCTTTTAAAGCTTCTACCAAAACTGCTGAAGCAATAGTTTTACCAACACCGGTTCCAATACCGGTTACAAAAATATTTTTGGGTAGCGTTTGCATCAAAGGGAATTAATTACTTCAGCAAGTTTAATCACTTCCTGTTGGGTATTAAAACTATGAATGCAGATTCGTATCCTCTCTGTGCCTTTGGCCACCGTTGGATAAAGGATAGCGCGCACATCAAAGCCTGCTTGTTGAATATTAAAAGCTATTTGCTTGGCTTGTTCGTTGCCCTGCACAATTAAGGATTGAATAGGGCTTTTGCCACCACTCAGTTTAAACCTGGTTCCGCCCATGAATTGCTGCTGAAAGATGTCTACCAACGCAAATAAGTCTTTCCTTTTCGAATCGGCCTCCAATAAAAACCGGTGCGCACATTTAATTGTTGCCAGCGAATGAAAAGGCAACGCGGTAGAGAAAATAAACGGGCGGCAATAGTTAATCATAAATACCTTCAGGTCTTCGCTGCAAAGCATTACAGCGCCGTGCGCGCCAAGTGCTTTGCCAAAAGTATTAATCCTTACCAGGCATTTGTCTTCCAGTTTTAAATCGGCAACCACTCCCCTGCCTTTATCTCCGCAAATACCCACCGCATGTGCTTCGTCAACAATTAATCCCGCATCATATTTTTCGCAAAGCGCAGCTATCTCTTTCAACGGAGCAAAATCCCCATCCATAGAGTATACCGACTCAATTACTACATATTTTAAGCCCTTAGCAGCAGCAAGTTTCTTTTCAAGGTCTGTTACATCATTATGGGCAAAGCCTGCTGAACCGGCGCGGCTATTGCGTATACCATCGTGGATAGAAGCATGCACCAATTCGTCGTAAACAATAGTATCTCCCCGGTAAGGCAGGCTTGAAAGCACACCATAATTAGCATCAAAACCGGAATTGAAAATCAAAGCAGATTCAGCGTTGTAGAACTCTGCTAAAAACCATTCTACCGATTCTGCATATTCGCTGTTACCGGATAGTAATCTTGAACCGGTAGAACCCAAAAAGTATTCCTCTGCAGATTTTGTTTCAAGTTCAACACGCCATTTCAATTCTTCATCGCGAGCAAAGCCAAGATAGTCGTTGGAATAAAAATCCGTGAGGCCTTTAATTACTTTAAGGGAACGAATGTTGTTTTCGCTGTGCCGCTGCTGGATTTTGGCTTTAATATATTGTTGGATAGGAATGCTCATTGCTAAATTAGTTTATCCCACACGCAGAGTCCCCATTCCGCAACGCCGGAAAGGGAGACTCTGCGGAGAAGTCTGATTATTATTGCTTCCTGGCAAGGTTTCACCCGAATGGCGGATTTTTTTAATTAGCAGCCACCTCTTGCTTTTCGGCTTTGAAAGATTCTCGGGGTTTTAAGCCCAGTAATTCAAACATTTGGCGGTCGGCATCAAAATCGGGGTTGGGAGTTGTTAGTAGTTTCTCGCCGGTAAATATGGAGTTCGCTCCTGCTAAAAAGCACAAAGCCTGTTGCTCGTAGCTCATTTCATTTCTTCCGGCAGATAGCCGCACCATTGCTTTAGGCATAATGATGCGCGCGGTGGCAATCATACGTACCATTTCCCAAACATTCACGCGTTCCCTGCCTTCCATAGGCGTTCCCTTTATAGATACCAGGGCGTTAACGGGTACGGATTCAGGATGTAAAGGACGTGTTGCCAGCGTATATAAAAGTTTAATTCTGTCTTCATTAGTTTCGCCCATGCCTATGATACCGCCACAGCAAACGCTCAAACCGGCTTTCTCAACGTTATCTAAAGTTTGCAGTCTGTCTTTATATGTTCGGGTGGTAATCACGTCACCATAATATTCATCCGATGTGTCAAGATTGTGGTTGTAAGCATACAGGCCGGCTTCTTTTAAGCGGGCGGCCTGCTCTTCAGTAAGCATGCCAAGCGTGCAGCAAACTTCAAGGCCAAGGGCATTTACTCCTTTCACCATATCAATTACCTTATCAAAGTCAGAGTTATCACGAACGCTGCGCCATGCAGCGCCCATACAAAACCGGGTTGAGCCACCATTTTTCGCATTCAGGGCTTTGTCAATCACTTCTTCATAGGTCATCAGCTTATGAGCATCAACCCCGGTATTATAACGGGCGGCCTGAGGGCAATAACCACAGTCCTCTGAGCAACCACCGGTTTTAACCGATAGCAAAGTGCAAACCTGCACCTCACCGGTGGCCTGATATTTCTTATGCACGGTAGCACCTTTAAATATTAATTCAAGCACGGGTTGGTTATATATCACCCTTATCTCATCCAGGGTCCAGTTGTTTCTTATTTCGCTTTTCATAATATCAGTTTTTAATACAATCCTCATCCTAAATCCTTCTCCGAGGAAGAAGGACTTTGAAATCCACCCCAAAAGGGCTGTTTTATACCCAACCTGGAAGCCTTGGAAGCCTCTCCTTCGGAGAGGGCAGGGTGAGGATGTATTTCTTAGCAAATATAATTGCTAATGCGAAAGAATATAGTCTGTCATCATTTTATGTCCGGCTTCGGAAAAATGAATTTCATCGGCAAAAAGGTATAAATCCTTCGGATTAGCGGATTTTGAGCAAAAGTCTATGGGGTCAGCAAAAGGGATATGTTGCTTAAAACAAAATTCCTTTACCATATTTTGTGGGTTTCTGGTGGCATCGTCATTTCTAACCAACTGCGACCTATAAGGCATCATCACTACATTCATTTGCACGCCGGCCTTTCGGCAAACCTGGTTGCATTGTTCCAAATAACCCATCGATCTGATAAAAAGCCTGCCATTAGCAACATAAAGCCTTGAATCGTACCGAAAGTAACTATCGGAATTTTGGTAGAAAAACAACTTTATCAATTTGTAAGTGGCATAATCATCCTGAAGCAGGCTATTGATTCTGCCCAGTAAATTTGGCCGCATCATGCCGGGTAACTCTGATGGCCTGTTTCTTCCATACACATCATTCAGGCAAAAAAAGATAGTGACTTTGCTAATAGAAGAATCATTATTGGATAAAAGAGTTTTTAATATATCCAGATATTCGCCATCGGCATAACCAATTAGCGAGTAGTTCATAATGTTGAAAGAATCAGATTTAGCCGCCACAAAAGCAGCAAAAGTTGAGGAATCATCCATCCCTACTCCTTCTGTTACTGAGTCACCAATAAAAAGCCATTTTTTCTTTTTAGATGAATAGGGCTTTGGCCCCTTGCGGCATGCAAACTGATCGGTGTGAAATAGTTTGCCCCAAACCATGCCGGTAGCGTTTTCTTTGAGGCCGGGAGATTTGAAATACTTGTTGTCTACTATGAGCGAGGAGTCGAATTTGCGGTTGTAGATGCGGTTTAAAATGAGCCGCGATGCTATCTCAAGTATTGCAAGTAAAACAACTACAACAATTGCTGTAAAGAATCGCCTTTTCATGAGATAAAGTATTGCCTTCTGCTCTAGCTGACAAATGGCTTATTATTTAGATTCCAGCTTTAGGCAAAAAGAGAGATTTGGCTAAAGCCAGTTCTCTGATCAATTGCTTCCGTCAGCTAAAGCAGACGGTAATATGCTTCAAAGAAATAAGATGGACACCGCTTTAACAAACAGCACACTCGAAATATCTAAAACATCTTTAGATGTTAAGGCTGTTTGGGCTGCGCTGGAAAATGTAAAAGACCCTGAAATACCCGTGCTGAATGTTATTGACATGGGTATTATTTATAACGTTGAAATTTCCGGAATTGAAACCGACAAGCCTGCCTGCACCGTTACCATGACCCCTACTTTTGTAGGCTGCCCTGCTATTGACCTGATTAAAAAGTCAGTTCTTGAAGAAGTGATGAAACTTGGTTTTGATTCCGTAGAAGTAAAGGTTGACTTTGAAAACACCTGGACCAGCGACAGGATGAGTGAGGAGGCCAAAATTAAATTGGAAAAATTCGGCCTGGCACCTCCAGTAGTAATAGAAGGGGAGTTAACTGAAGCTCAACTTAACAACGTGCGCTGCCCGCATTGCCATAGTACTGATACCACGCTCCGGTCTGCGTTTGGCTCTACGCTATGCAGGGCTATCAGGTTTTGCTTTAACTGTAAGCAGGGGTTTGAGCAGTTTAAACCAGTTTAGGGTGTTCAGGTGTTTAAGTGTTCAAGTATTTAGGTTAAATACAGCATGAAGATGACAGTATTTTTACGACAACTTTTGTATTACCTGAACACATGAACACCTGCGCACCTGAACACCCCATTATTTCCACTTGTGCTTTTTATGTTTTAAGTTTATCTTAACATAAAGTTCTGTGGATGAAGAAATTTTACCTTGCCTTTTTTTGCAGCCTGTTAGTTGCGTTTAGCGTACGTGCTCAAACCCCGGCTGAAATTGATAAGCAGAATGACACCGCAGAGTCTGCATTGAATCAAAACCCTAAAGACGTACTTATCCAGGCTGAGAAAATAAAAGCCGTGGCCGAAGCAATAGGTTACAAAAAAGGGATGGCTAAAGCAATTGCCATTATGGGCGTAGCCAATTACAAAATAGACGACTATGCCAAGGCGAAAATACTGATAAGCGATGCCGTCACTATCAATCAGCAAATAAGCGATACCAGCAACCTGGCCTTTTGCAAATACTGGCTTGGCAATATTGAGCTGAACCAAAGCAAATACAATAATGCACTGGACCTTTTTCAAGCGACGTATGAATTAGCCGAAAAAATAAACGACAAAAAAAATATTGCCCGTAGCCTGGACGGTAAAGCCTCTATTTACGAAGCGCTGGGCGAAGATGATAAAGCGCTGACCCTTTACCAGGCAGCGCTTGAAGCGGCAAAGCAGGGCAATTTTAATGTTTGGTATCCGGGTGTTATGCAAAGCATGGGTAACCTGGCCTACAAAAAGGGAAAGGTTGACTCAGCAATCAAAATATATAATGAGGCTATTATAGCATCAGACGAAGTAGGTAACCTGAATAACAAAGCCAATTGTTACCAAAAGCTGGCAGAAATATATTACGGGAAAAAGCAGTCGAAAAGAGCGATGGAATATATCCAGCAGGCCATGGCGCTTTTTCAGCAAACAGGTTCGATGTCATCGTTTAGCTATAGCCGCCTGCTGATGAGCTATATATTGCTTAGCGACCGTGCCTACAAAGTAGCCATTGATTTAGCCGAAATGTCGCTTGAGGAAGGCAAATCTACGGGTGAGATTCAGCTGCAAAAGGATGCCGCCCAGGTGTTGTATTATGCCTACCTGGGTATGGGCGATAAAGGCAAAGCATTGGATTACCATATTCTCTTCCACGAGCTTTCTGAGGCTAACAATAATGAGACCCTTACAAAAAAACTGGTCAGTATGGAGCTTGAGGCCAACTTTGAAAAAGAGCGGCAAATTGCAAAAGTAGAAGAGGCCAAAAGAGATGCTGAACTGGGCGCACAGATTGACAAGCAAAGACTGGTTAAAAAATTTGCTATTATCGGCATCTTTCTGTTTGCCATTATTGCGGGCCTTGCAATTTTTGCTTTTAATCAAAAACGAAAAGACAGCAGTTTGATAGCCCGTGAAAAGAAGCGCACTGATGCCCTGTTGTTAAATATTTTGCCCGAAGAGATTGTAAACGATTTAAAAAAGGCCGAATACAAGGTAAACGGCCAGGCAACGGTGTTGTTTGCCGACATTAAAACACAGGCCGGCAAAACCCCGGGCAATCCTTTTGTTAAACCTATAGTGTCTGAGCTTGATTATTATTACAGGGCGTTTGACGAAATAGCTGCGCGGCATAAAATTGAAAGAATAAAAACAGTGGGCGACGCTTACCTGTGCATTAGCAGCGCCGCTGTATCGGAGGAAGATAATGCCTATAACGTAACAAATGCCGCACTTGAAATAATCAGGTTTGTAAAACAGGCCCAACAGCCTAAAGCCGATAACGGCGAGTCATTTTTTGAGATAAGCATAGGGATTCACACCGGACCGGTTATTGCGGGCATTATTGGTATCCGCAAATTTTCGTACGATGTTTGGGGCGATACTGTAAACATTGCTGCGCGAATGGAGCAGCACGGCGAAGAGGGCAAAATCAATATTTCAGGAGGAACCTATAAGCTGGTCAAAAACCGGTTTATCTGCGTTTTCAGAGGGGAGATGGAAACTAAAAAGAAAGAGAAAATAGACATGTATTTTGTAGAGCGGGCGGCCGTTTAGGTGTTTTATTAGTTGCCGGCATTCCTCGCCGCTAATTTCTTTTTGTAAAACTCCTTACTTGCGGCGTAAATAGTTTTGTTGAATACGGCATAAACATTCCCTTTGTCGTCCTCGTATTTTAAAGGCAGGTCGAAAGTATATTCTCCCTGTTCGCTTATTTTTCGTTTCACCTCGCTCACCAGTTCGTCGGGAATCAGGAACCTGCACTTTACCGCATCTACAATTGGCCTTACGAATTTTACCGAGGCGGCTTTATCCCACACCACATAATCTTTACCCAGTATTTGCATAAACATCAGCATGTAATATGGGTCTACAGAGCTATAGATACTTCCGCCGAAAACTGTGCCCACCTTGTTGCGGGTGCGGATGTTGAGTTTAAGGCCTACGTGCATTTCGCTATGGTCGGCTGCAATAAACTGAACCTTACTACCGGTACACCAAATGCAGGGCCAGAAATTAAATCCCCAGCGCATCAGCATAGATTGCCGCGATTCGGTTTTTGTGGTTTCGTATAATTTCATGTTCCACGGTTTAGTTTTATTTCAATGCCAGTAAGCAGATGTACTATAAGGGTATTTTATATTTTCACAGCACAAAACAAAGTCTTTTATGTCAACCATTGTTCGGGATAACCAGGCCATCCAGGTAAAGTATGCCAATCTGTTAGTCAATTACTGCCTTGGCGTAAAAAGGGGCGATAAGGTTTATATAACAGCCTCAGCCCTGGCTGAGCCGCTTATCAGGGAAGTTGTGAAAGCGGTTTATATAGCCGGCGGTATACCGGTGCTGAATGTTGAGTTGAATGGACTCGGCGATTTGGCACTGAAGTATGCTGAAGCAGACCAGCTAGGGTGGGAAAACCCCATGAAAAAATACATTATGGAGAACTTTGATTGCTACCTGGTTATCAGGGCGCCTTACGAAAAAGGCGATGATGAAAAGGAGCCGGAAGATGCTGAAAAATTCAAAATTCTGCAGCAGGCGCAGAAGGAAACCAACCAGATATACTGGAACCGCATTGGTAATGGTTCTATGCGCCGCGGCCTTTGCCAATATCCTACCAAAGCCGCCGCTGCTGATGCCGAATTAAGCCTGGAAGAGTACGAGCATTTTGTATACCAGAGCTGCTACCTGTATGATGAGGACCCCGTTGCAAAGTGGCTTGAAGTGCGCAAAAAGCAGCAGGTGTACGTAGACTACCTGAACAAGGTTGAGTTTGTGCAATATAAGGGGCCTAATATTGATATTTCGTTTTCGGTAAAAGGCCGCACCTGGATAAACAGCGATGGCCGTGCCAATATGCCCAGCGGAGAAGTGTTCAGTGCCCCGGTAGAAGACAGTGTTAATGGCAAAGTATATTTCAGTTACCGGGGGCTGTATATGGGCAAAGATGTTGAAGGCGTATCGCTGGAGGTAAAAGACGGCGAAGTAATTAACTGGAATGCTGAAAAAGGGAAAGATGTTTTAGATAAAGTTTTTGCAATACCGGGAGCGCGCCATTGGGGCGAGGTAGCTATTGGCACCAACTATAATATTCAGCGCACTACCCGCAATATTTTGTTTGATGAAAAAATAGGGGGCAGCATACATATGGCGGTAGGGCAATCGTATAAACAATGCGGCGGTAAAAATGAAAGCAGCGTGCACTGGGATATGATAACGGATATGAAGAACGGAGGAGAAATCTGGGCCGATGGGGTGAAGATTTATGAGAATGGTTTGTTTTTGATTTGATAATTAAGTTCTTGCATTCGTAAATAATTTTCCCAGGGACGACGATTACCGGAAAGATGGAACATCCCGCGCCGCGCTTTTCGACATTGCTGACCCGCATAAATGTTTTATGTGCGATGGTTTTGTACCGGATGAGGTCGTTGAATGCCCCGGCTGTAGCTTTCCGCAAAATGGTGATGAAACGAGCCAATGTCGTTTCTTAGGAGAACTTAGGCTCGAAAAAAGATATGAGGCACTGGCTGCTTTCAGGGTAGGAGATGCCTTTCAGTTTTTGCTCGGGCTGGCGATTGGTTTCTTCGTAGTGGCCTATTCATTCTGGCAACATGATAAAACAAAACAGCCCCGTTTATGGGGCTGCAAGCAGATGGGGTGGGAACCTGAAATTTGCGATAACCTATTCTTAACCTACTGCTAAACCACTTGCGTGGCCATTTCTTTATGTTGGGACAAATAGTTTACCCTTATACTCTGATAACGAAAATGAGGCCCATAAGTTGCCAAATAAGGCCTCGTTTACTTTAATTAACTGTCTTTTTGACACTTTAATGGGCAGTTTGTTTAAAATATTATATTTGTATTACCCTTTTTGACACATTAAACTCTCGACTCAATGCAAATCAATTATTTCCGCAGGGCTATAACGCTGGGCGTTTTATGCCTGTTATGTGCAATAACATTTGGCCAATCCAGAACTGATGGCGATAAGTTTCTTAACGCTTTAGGCAAAGGCGCCCAGGCTTCGGAGGTTAGCGACCTTAAAGCTGGCTACAGTTTTCAGATGGCTAACGAGAACCACTATTTATCAAAAGATGGCATTGAGTTATTGCTGCAAAACTCCATGCTTAGCGAAATCCGTATTTACAAAGATAGCCCCGTATATGGCAGTTTTAAAGGCCATTTACCCCGCGGGCTCAATTTTAACCTTACCAGCGCCGAGGTAAAAAAGCTATTAGGTAAACCTTCAGTAAGCTACAATACCGGCTACTGCGAGTTTGAAGTGCAGGGCCAGGTAATTTCGTGCTGGTTTGATAAAGACCGCCTTAGCCAGGTTGACCTGGGAACAAAATAACACAGTGACTGTAAGCTGGTTAGCGTTTCGGACAAAACTATAAACCGGTTATTGCCGTTGTAGTTTAAAGTTCTTTATGAAACGATTAGCCGGGTTTTCTTTACTGATTATATTCCTTTCATTGTTTTCATGCAAGGCTATTAAGAAACTCGGGCAATTTTACGTAGATTATAATACTCAGGCTGTATTTCCAGCCAATATTCCTGTCAACGTTCCGCTTACCATTTACTCGCCTGAAATTGCTACCAACTCTTCGCAGGTATTTCAAAACAATAACACGGCAGCCAACCTTATACAAAGCGTTACGCTTAACCAGTTAACGCTTACCATAACCTCGCCGCAAGGTCAAACATTTTCTTTTCTTCAGAATGTAAGCGTTTATATTTCTACCGATAGCCTGCCCGAAATTGAAATTGCCAGCAGGCAAAATATACCCGCTAACGTAGGCGATACCTTATCGTTAAATGTAACCAATGCCGATTTGGAAAATTACATTAAGGCCAGCCAGATAACACTACGGGTATCAGGTACTACCGACCAGCTTACAACTACCAATATAAACGTCAATGTTTATGCGCAGTTTTTTGTGCAGGCTAATTTGCTTGATTTGCTTTAAACAGGTGTTATAGTGCGCAAGTGTTTAGATTAATGCAACCAGGTTTATTCCTCGTAAAGCCTGACAATGCGCGTTGCCGACTCTTTCAATTCCTCAGCCAGTTTTTGGGGCTTCAGCACTTTTACTTTATCGCCGTAACTAAGTAATTGCATTTTAAGCTCGGTATTGATAACCAGCTCCAGCGAAATGCGCAGTTCGGTTTTGGTGTCCTTAATTATCGTTTGAGAAAGGTGTAGTGGAATTGTTTTTATATAGTTGCCCTGTTGTGGAGAGAAAGAGAGCAGAACCTTTTCCGGCGCGCCGCCACCCACGGTTACGCCCAGCACATTTTTGTAAAAATTCTTCCTGTCAATTTTATCATCGCTGAAGGTTTGATTGGTTAGCTGAAGGTCAAGTATCCGGTCCAGCGCAAAGGTCAGTATCTTATGATCCTTTTTACTGATGCCGTTGCCGATTACATACCAAAAGTTTTTCGACTCGCGGATTAAATAAGGCTCCAGCAGGTTCTGCGATACGGTGTCGCTGCCATGGCGCTGGTAACTGAATTTTAAAACCTTCCTTTCTGAAATGGCCTTTAAAATCGGCTCAACAAACTCAATGCCTTTAATAATAAAGGGCTTATCCAGTTGTATGTGGTCGCTCTCGCCACGCGCTTCTTTATTCAGTTTTACGGTAGAGGCGATTTTGTGTATGGCTTCTTCAAATTCTTTAATGGCAGGCAGGTGCTTAAACTGGTCTAAAATGCTAATGGCAAAATCAAGGCCATGTAACTCGTCGGCGCTTACCGGCAGGTTATGGATGGAATAGTTCTCGTCGGTATACCGGTAGGTGTGCTCCTTTTTACTAAATGCAATAGGCGCATTAAAATTAAGCGATTGATTATAGCGCATTTCCTGCAAATCAAGCTGCATGGTGCGTTTTGAGACCTGCCTGTCCAGGTTTGCGCTTACAAACTTCATTAACTCCTCTAAACGCGGATAAGGGCGCTTGCGCAGCCGCATATCTATCAGTTTGTAGCGGGTGTAAGCATCTCTGTTCTGGGGCATGGGTTCTTTTTAAAGCTCAATTAATCAATACTGCTCCTCTTAACAACCAGGCATTTTTTCAACTCAATGGTCGCCCAATACAGGCCTCTCCCGCCCTTCGCTTCGCTGGGGCGCCCTCTCCATTCTTCGAATAGAGAGGGAAAAGACACCTAAATCGGCGCATTTTCCCTCTCTATCGCTTGCAATGGAGGGTGGTCGCACGAAGTGCCGACCGGGAGAGGCCTGTATTGCGTTGCGCAACGAGCCCTAAGCGAAATACCAGAACCGGCCCTGGTTTCCCCTTTAAGGGACGGAAGGGGCGGCTGTTTAATCCTGCAATATCCGAAAAATAAATTTTACTGCGCAAATACATTGCGCAGTGCCGGCCCACCTTTGTGTTATTAATTAAAACAAACGATATGCTAACAACGCCAACCATACCCTTTGCAAAGCACGAGCTTTATGTAAATGAAATTGAGTTTACGCACAAGGATGAAGTATCGCTTTTCGGGTTTCTGCAGGATTGTGGAAAATTCTTCGAAACCCAGTATGTTATCTCGCGTAAAGACTTACAGATATTGTTAAGCCAGAACAAAGCGGGAATTGAAATACTGTGGCAGATTGAGCATCTTTTTGCCGGCCCCCATGCAGCACCGGCCTCGCTTAACCTTATAGACCTGTTTGGTACCACGCAGGTTTTTGATACTTGTGAAATAAAACTGGAGGTGCCCTTTTACCAGGATGAGCAAGGCAACCTGAAGCCCAGCCGGAGTAAAGAATTGTTTTTTATTGAAAAAGTGACCCCGCTGAACCGCATTGGTGAAGCCATAGGCGCACGCCCATCAAGAATCTCTACCACTATTTAAATCATGTTATAAAAACCAAAACCATGCAAGTACTAAAGTATAACCTTATTAACGGCCCCAAACAAACCGTTACCGATTACCTGCAATCGCTCAATAACGACGATTTACAGAACAATTTTAACTCTTTATTGGTTTATGGCATCAGGATGCCTGACCTGGTAAGAAAAATGCGCGATGAACTGCGTAAAAGAAAAATAGACACCCAGGCCATTCTTTTTTGACGATTGTGGAAAATCACCGGTTGGCAGGATGGAAAAAGGCGCTTAATATCGCCCCGCGCTTTGCGTAAGCGCAGTGAAATTTTGAAATAACCCGGTTTGTGGAATAAGATCTGATTTTGTTTTTGTTGCCTTGGTTTCTTAGCCCTGAGTTCGTGGATGTTCTCAGGGCTTTTTTATACTTAAACTGCCCTGTTTCCATATCCAAACCCCAATCAGCGGCATCAGCACCACTACCAGTATGCAAACCGGGCTTAGTTTACCCTGCAAGGTATAATGCCGGTAAGCGCAATTAGCATGATAAAGGAAAGGGTAAACCGCCGCCAATACATAAATCAGCGTTCTATATGGTATTGGCCGTAAAAGGGCATACAGGCAAACGCAATAGCTCATCAGGTGAATAACGTGCGAATACACCGGTTCATCGCTATAATGCGTTGCCAAACCTGCAACATGCACCCCAATGCAGATTAAAAGAAAGAGCGTAAACAGGATATTAATGGTAAGGCTAAGTGCTTTCATATTTTGAAGGTATAAAAACTAACTAATACCACTAACCACAAAGAACACAAAGAAAATACAGCACAAAGGCCACAAAGAATATCAAAACTTTGTGGCCTTTGTATAAGCCTTAGTGCCCTTTGTGGTAAAATGCATTTAAGTTATTATCTGCCAGTCAAAAATTTCCTTAATTCACACTCTCAAAATAAAACCACACCCAACGTGAATACAGTATTCAAAACCGGACTCTTTGAAGGAAAAACGGCCATCATAACCGGTGGCGGAACAGGCATTGGTTTACGCATAGCCCGAGAAATGGCTTACCTGGGCGCAACCGTTATCCTGGCAAGCCGCAAAATGGAAAACCTGCTTAAAGGTGTTGAAATGATAACCGCCGAAGGCGGCAAAGCACACGCCGTGGAGTGCAACATCCGCCAGGAAGAAAGCATAAAAGCCTGCGTAGCCAAAACCATCGAACTAACCGGCCGTATTGATTACCTGGTAAACAACGGCGGCGGACAATTTCCCTCACCGGCTGAAACGATAAGTTCTAAAGGATGGCATGCGGTTATTGAAACCAACTTAACGGGCACATTCTTTATGTCGCAGGAGGTGTTTAACCGGCAGTTTATAAATACAGGTGGCGTAATAGTTAATATTATAGCCAACATGCGCAATGGCTTTCCTATTATGGTGCACACCGGTGCCGCAAGGGCAGGCGTTGAAAATATAACCAAAACCCTGGCCACCGAATGGGGCAAGTACGGTGTAAGGGTTAACAGCGTAGCCCCCGGCATTATTGGCAGCAGCGGACTTGATAAATACGACCCCGCTTACCGCGATTTTATTTATTCTTTCGCCAAAAACAACCAGACTACGCGCCTGGGCACTGAGGCTGAGGTATCCTCTGCCGTGGTGTTTCTGCTTTCACCTGCAGCTTCATTTATTACCGGCGTTACCCTGGCCGTAGATGCCGGTGAATCATTGTTCTCACCCGTAATGCCACCGGCAGAGAATGATAAGAACCCGGCGTTTGAGGGGTAAGGAGATGGAAAGGGGGAGGGGGTGGTTTCCACTTTTTAAATTACCTAATTGATTATCAATATATTAATCTCTCAAGACCCGTTTCCCGGAAACCACCCCCTTTCATTTTGAAGGCCCTCTAACTCGTCATCGTTTATAACGAGGATGTTGTGGCTTATGCATTTTTAATGCGTGTGTATTAAAATGAAATACAGGCGTTACAAATGCCAATGCCTGAGAATCCTCGTTGCAAACGAGAACCAGTTGGATGGAATGAATGTTGAAATACAAAAATACACTAGCGTGACGCTAGAAACATAGCAGAGCGAAGCAAGATGCTTCGCTCAAGGCTTACGCTATGCGCAAGAGGGGGAATATGCAACGGGCACAAAGAAGTTGTTTGTATTAAGCCCTGAAAGGGCGACAAGACAATAGCACCGGGTGCAGCCCGGTGTAGACAAATGGCCGGATTAACAGCCCTGCAAGGGCGCAAGATTAATCCCACACATACCGCTCATCATATTCAACGCGGTACTTTTTCAGGAATGCACGGTATTCATCCTGAAATGTTTTTTTGGCGTGATGCTCTTTTTGATTGGAGATATATTTTACAACTGTCTCAACTTCGGTAGGGTTTACCGAAAAGGCACCGTAACCATCCTGCCAATAAAAATTACTGAACTCCTCACCTTTAAGTTTCATCCATTTAGATGAGTGCGATTTCAATTCTTCTAAAAGCTTTACAAGCGCAATCTTTTTTGATAACAGGCAAAGGAGGTGAACGTGGTCGGTGTAGCCTCCGGTTTTAATTGGATAGCAGTCCAGGTTATTACAAATACCGCCCAAATATGCGTGTAAATCATCTTCCACATTATCCGTTATTAGCGGCATGCGGTTTTTAGTGCTGAACACGATATGCAGGTAATTTTGAACGAGCGATTGTCCCATATTCTTGCGCCCTTTCAGGGCTTTATGTTTGGTTTTTCTATTTACACCGGGCTTACACCCGGTGCTATTGTCTTACCGCCCTTTCAGGGCTTAATACACGGCAATGTATAATGGTGGAAGCTATTTTGCAAATGTGGCTTACGCATTTTTAATGCGTGTGTATTAAAATAAAATACAGGGATTACAAATGCTAATGACTGATTGGGGGAATTATTTGCTGCCCCTTGAAAAACCTAATTTTCGCACAACGGATTCTACCTCCTCTACGAAATTCATTCTGTGTTTTCGATGTCCTTTAAATATGAAGGCATATTTACCGTCTTCATCAGTAGCTACTTTAGATATAGTAAACCTTAGACCACTTCCAACATTATCATGCAAGATATTTTCCCAGGTTTCTAATGGTCTTTGTTTACTTGTTTCAAAGTAAATTGTTGATGCTACAAAAGATTTTAGTTTTAATGCGCCGTTAGTCAATAAGACCTCTATAAGGGCTTTTCTAAAATTGCTTATTTCTTCGTAGTTTTCTTTTGGAGCATCATATGATAAGGATAATAGTGCCATAGTTATTTAAGGGTTATTTTCTAAGTATTTTATTTGTTCGGGAGATAATTTATACTCGTACACCAGCATTTTTATTTTAGGGCTGTCAGTCTGAATATTAAACCCGCTTACAAAATCTAATGGCATTGTTGATATAGGGTAGCTTCCTATATTAATATTGTAAATCGCCCCAACTATTGAAAGATTATCCAAAGTGCTTAGAATATAGCAATCAGTAGAATCGTTTTGGCCGATGTCTCGTTTAATATCAAAATAATTGACTGGTATCAGATTATCTGATTTAAGGTATATCGCAGCTTTTGTGGTATAAGCAGATTCAGTCGTTAGCTTAATAACCCTCCAAAAAAACCCGTTAGGTACTGTTTTGCATTTATCGGAGATATAAAGTTCTCTGACCTTAGTTTCTTTGCCCCATAAACCACCGTAATATAAGGTAAGCATGTCTGAAAAGGTAGTTCGGTAATTGCTATGCAGACGTGTATAAGCCTCTGCTTTTTCTACACTATCAAGGAATAGTTTAATATCGTTTTTTAAACTGTATTCTATTCCACAGGAACCATCACGCGCGCCATCTCGCTGAAAAACTGTAAGGGTGCTAAAACTATCTGAAAAAGCCATGTAATCTGCGTAATCCTCATAATTTTTCGGGTACGTATTATTAGGAAACCTCTTTGCCGCCAATTTTGCAATTACTTTATACCTATCTTCTGGGAACCTTAAAAAAGCACTTTCTAATTTTTCATTTAAAAAAGTAAATCGTGAATTAACTTTAATTTCCCATCCTTGAATATTTATAGACTTTAGTAGTTCAAAGGTTTTCGTAAGCCCTTTATGCTTGCGATCTTTACTATAATCGTCCTGTATTCTATTAACGTCTGTTTTAAGCACGTCTTTTGGGTGAAGTGTTTTAAGAATGCTTAAAATGTTTGTTGAATCTGGTGTATTGTTTGATTGGGAAAAACTGTTGATGTTTTTTCGCATTATTTGAAACGTCAACAGTTTGTCGCCTCTCAATAGTTCTATCGTAACAGGAGTATTTACTTCACCTCGTATGAAATTACTTAAAGTAACCATTGTTAAACCAATAGCCGTTACGTTGTCAACGCTTAAAATTTTGTCTCCCACTTTAATACCCACCATATCGGCTGGGCCGCCTTTGAATACCTCTGTTATTGTAGCAGTATCTTTTATAATTGAAAAGTTAACCACTATGCCGCCAAGATCTTGCGCGGCAATTCCTGTAAAAAGGAGTAGTGCTATAATTGTAATTGTCTGCTTCATAAAGTTGCATTGTTACCCACTACATCTAAACTCGTCCGTTTATAATTAGACGATTCAATCGTCCGAAACCATCATAGTGCAAATATATGTTTTTGCAGGATAATCAAACACAAAAGCCACCCAAAGGTGGCTTCCGCATTTATTCATCATTCAAAAATCTCAATTCAGAAATCTACGAACATCCCATGCTGTTACCGCAGTTAATGCACTTGTAACAGGTGCCGCTGCGGATGGTGATGTTGCCGCATACGCTGCAGGGTGGGGCATCGCCCATCATATCCTGGGCCATTTTGTTGAAGCCTTGCATAGATGATTCGGCGAGGGTTAGTTTTTTCATTTCAGTTTTCTTTACCGTGTCTTTGCTGGTTTTTGGTGTCTCCTGCATTTCAGGGTGGTTGCTTGCCGGGCGCTTTTCAATAAACGGCTCTTCCGAAATTTCGGTAGTCAGGTCGGCGGTAGATTGAGAGCGCATAGCCAGTTCTGATGGTGTTACATGCACCAGGTCTGTGCGGCCTAAATATTCAAACGCCAGTAAGCGGAAGATGTAATCTACAATTGAGCTTGCGTTTTTAATATTCGGGTGGTCAACCATACCGCTTGGTTCAAAGCGGGTAAAGGTGAACTTGTTAACGAACTCTTCCAGCGGCACACCGTACTGCAGGCCTATGGAAACCGATATAGCAAAACAGTTCATCAATGAGCGGAACGAAGCGCCTTCTTTGTGCATATCCACAAATATTTCGCCTAAGGTATTGTCGTCATACTCGCCGGTGCGAACGAATACGGTCTGCCCGCCAATTTTTGCTTTTTGGGTGAATCCTCTGCGTTTGTGCGGCAATTTCTTTCGCTCTACAATGCGGCTCAGTTCGCGCATAAAGTGGGTATCGGTACTTTCCTGCATTAAAACGCGGGCAGCTTCCAATACTTCTTCTGGCGTAAGCCTGCTGAATCTTTCTCCTGCAGGCTGAACCGGTGCTGCAACAACTTTGGTTTCTTTTTTGTCTTCCTTCTCCTCGTCTTTTTTGTTGCTGAGCGGCTGAGATAATTTGCATCCATCGCGGTAAAGCGCGTTGGCTTTTAAGCCCAGTTTCCACGAAAGCTCGTAGCATTTCTGAATGTCTTCAACCGTTGCTTCGTTAGGCAGGTTAATGGTTTTAGAAATTGCCCCGCTGATGAAAGGCTGAACTGCCGCCATCATGCGTATATGGCCATGCGGGTGAATAAAACGAACGCCCTTGGTGCCGCATTTATTAGCACAGTCAAACACCGGTAAGTGCTCGTCTTTTAAGTAAGGTGCGCCTTCAATGGTCATGGTACCACAAACGTACTCGTTGGCAGTATCCATTTCTTCCCTGCTGAATCCTAACTCACGCAGCAGGTTAAAGTTTGGCGCTTTATATTGGTCAGGGGTAAATCCTAATTTTTGCAGGGTCTCTTCGCCCAGGCTCCAGTAGTTAAATGCAAAGCTGATATCGAAAGCCGCAGGTAATTGCGCCTCTATTTTATCCAAATCAACATTGTTGAAGCCCTTTGCACGTAAAGTATCGGCATTGATATGCGGACAACCGGTTAATGACGCGCGGCCCTTGGCATATTTAACCATCGCATCAATCTGGCCCGGTGTGTATCCCAGGTTTTCCAGCGCAGCCGGCACACATTCGTTTACAATCTTAAAATATCCGCCACCCGAAAGTTTCTTGAATTTAACCAACGCAAAATCAGGTTCAACACCGGTGGTATCGCAATCCATTAATAAACCAATAGTGCCGGTTGGGGCAATTACAGTAGCCTGTGCATTGCGGTAGCCGTATTGCTCACCTAGCTGCAAAGCCTGGTCCCATGCGCTGGTAGCGGCAGCCAGTAAATAGCTTGGGCAATCTTTAGGGTTAATACCGCAAGGTTTAATTTCAAGGCCTTCGTAGCTGCTTGCATCGGCATTATAAGCCGCCAAACGGTGGTTGCGCATTACGCGCAGCATATTTTTCTTATTTCTTTCGTACCCAACAAACGGCCCTAAAACCGAAGCCATTTCAGCCGAGGTTTTATAAGCAGTACCGGTCATGATTGCAGATAATGCCCCGCCCCATGCACGGGCTTTATCGCTATCGTAAGGTATACCCGAAACCATCAGCACCGAGCCCAGGTTAGCATATCCCAATCCCAGCGTTCTGAATTCGTATGATAGCCTTGCCACTTCTTTAGAAGGGAACTGGGCCATTAAAACAGATATTTCAAGCACCACAGTCCAAATGCGGCTCATGTGCTCAAATCCTTTTACATTAAACTCCAGCGTTTGGTCGTTAAAGAATTTACGCAGGTTAAACGAAGCCAGGTTGCAGGCCGTGTTATCCAAAAACATATACTCGCTGCAAGGGTTGCTGGCGCGTATAGGGCCATCCTCAGGGCAGGTATGCCACTCGTTAATGGTAGTATCAAACTGAATACCGGGGTCAGCACAACGCCATGCGGCCTTGGCAATTTTATCCCACAGTTCAGTTGAGGATATTGATTTCATTACGCGGCGGTCAGTCCTTGCAAGCAAATCCCAGTTTTCACCTTTTTCCAGCTTGTGGAAGAACGAGTTAGGGATACGGACGGAGTTGTTAGAATTCTGACCGGCAATAGTGCGGTAAGCCTCGCCTTCGTAATGCGAATCGTAACCGGCATTAATCAAAGCAGCAGCCTTATCTTCCTCCTTCATCTTCCACTCAATAAAGTCTACAACTTCAGGGTGGTCAAGGTCAAGACAAACCATTTTAGCAGCCCTGCGTGTTGTTCCGCCCGATTTGATGGCGCCGGCAGCTGCATCCCCAATTTTCAAAAAGCTCATTAAACCTGATGAAGTTCCACCACCCGAAAGCCTTTCGCCTTCGCCGCGGATATTTGAGAAGTTGGTACCAACCCCCGAACCGTATTTGAATATGCGCGCTTCACGAATCCAAAGATCCATGATACCGCCTCCGTTCACTAAATCATCGTCAACTGAAAGTATAAAACATGCATGGGGTTGAGGTCTCTCATAGGCAGATGTTGATTGTTCTAAAACTCCGGTGTCAGGGTTTACAAAATAATGGCCTTGTGGTTTGCCGGTAATGCCGTATGATGAATACAGCCCGGTATTAAACCATTGCGGCGAGTTAGGCGCAGCCATCTGGTCAAGCAACGAAAATACCAGCTCGTCGTAAAATACGTCAGCGTCTTTTTTGCTGGCAAAATATCCATAGCGTTCGCCCCAGCTTCTCCAGCAGTCGGCCAGGCGGTGTGTAACCTGCTTTATTGAACGCTCGCCGCCCACAGAGCCATCGGCCTGTGGTACCCCGGCTCGCCGGAAATATTTCTGGGCAAGAATATCGGTAGCAACCTGGCTCCAGCCTTTAGGCACTTCAACGTTATGCATTTCAAACACCGCGTCTCCTGCCGGATTGCGAATAACTGATGAGCGGAACTCATACTCAAAAAGGTCAAAAGCCGTAGCACCTTCTTTGGTATAGAGGCGGTCGACCTTTAATCCTTTCTTCTCATTTTTCTTTGCCATAGTGCTATGTTTGTAGGGTATTTTAAAATCGCCTTTGCGTTGTGTGGAATGACGTAGGCGAATTTATTCTTGTTAAAAAAATAAACCATCCTATTTTATCAACAGAAAATGTGAAAAGAGGTTTTGTTTTTTTAACATCAGAGGTGGGGAGTGATTTCGTTGTGTGGAAAAATGTTTTTCCAATTTTATTAGCGTAAATTTCGGAAAAAATTTCCAGTTTTTTTGTCTGATTTATTGAGCAGATGATTTAACCCATAAATGCCCTAAAAGCCATAATACAAAATCCACGTTGTAACAAATGATTTATAAAAAAATTAAAACCAGTAAACAGGCCAGGCTCGCAGTTCTTATTGACCCCGACAAGCACAATGCCGAATCTTTATTAAGGCTTACAGAGATATCGGCCAATTGTAAAGTTGACTTCTTTTTTATAGGCGGAAGTCTGCTAATGGAAAGGAATTTTGAGAATACCATTAAGATAATTAAGGCTCATTCAGGCATTCCGGTAATCATCTTTCCGGGCAGTAATTATCAGCTAAGCGGCAAGGCCGATGCTATCCTGTTTTTAAGCCTGATATCAGGCCGCAACCCCGAGTATCTGATAGGCCAGCAGGTAGTGGCCGCACCTATGATTAAGAAGATGGGGCTGGAGGCTATCTCTACGGGTTATATTTTGGTAGATGGGGGGCGCATTTCTTCTACCTCTTATATAACGCAAACCATCCCTGTTCCGAATACTAAAATTGATATAGCAGTAGCCACCGCCCAGGCAGGCGAAATGCTGGGCATGAAAATGATTTACCTGGAAGCCGGAAGCGGGGCAAAAAACACAGTAAGCGCCGAAATGATAGCTGCGGTTAAGCAAAAAATTACAATCCCACTAATAGTAGGCGGCGGTATACGCTCTGCCGAACAAGCTGAAGAGATTTGCAAAGCCGGGGCAGACGTAATTGTGGTAGGCAATGCGCTGGAAGAAACCCCCGGTTTATTGATGGAAATTTCGCTGGCTGTGCATGGCGTAAACAAGGCAAGGGCATGAAGGGAGTAGTTATAAAATCTACTGGCAGTTGGTACGAAGTAAAAGCCGAAAACGGCGAGGTAATTAAATGCCGTTTAAAAGGGCTTTTCAGATTAGACGAAAGCAAAGATAAAGACAGTAACCCCATTGCGGTTGGAGATAAAGTTACTATAAACAGTGCCGAAGGAGATGACTCGTGGATGATTGAAGCCATTGAACCCAGGGAGAATTATATAGTCCGCGTATCACCCAAACACAAAGGGGCGCGCCAGATTATAGCCGCCAACCTGGACCAGGCTTTGCTGATAGTTACCATGGCTAACCCCCGCACTTCCACAGGGTTTATTGACCGTTTTTTAGTTACTGCCGAAGCTTACCACATACCCACCATTATAGTTTTTAATAAGCAGGATATGCTGGACGTAAAGTCCCAGAAGAAGCAGGATTTTGTGGCAGATATTTACAAGAAGATTGGATACAAAACTTTGTTTGTTTCGGCCCTGCAATCTGAAACTTTAGATGTGGTAAAGGCGGAGTTAAAAGATAAAACTTCGCTTATTGCCGGGCACTCAGGCGTAGGTAAATCAACCTTGCTAAATGCCCTTCAACCAAGCCTGAATTTACGTACAGAACAGATATCAAAAATGCACGCCAAAGGCATGCACACCACCACCTTTGCCGAGATGCATTTTCTCGATTTTGGAGGGGCCGTAATTGACACCCCCGGCGTAAAAGAATTCGGCATCCTCAACTTTAAAACCGAAGAAATATCGCATTACTTTATTGAAATGCGCGAGGTGCTGAACAACTGCAAATTCAATAATTGCGTGCACGAGAAAGAGCCGGGCTGTGCCGTAAGGCAGGCCTATTATGACGGCAAAATTTCGGAGGAGCGGTATGTGAATTATTTAGGGATTTTAAATGATTACAGAGCGAATTATAAGCATTGGGAGTAAACAGCCAATACAGGCCTCTCCCTGGCTTCGCTTCGCTGGCCATCCCTCTCCATCGCAAGCGATAGAGAGGGCAATTTTCGAGCATCAAATCTCCCTCTCTATTCGAAGAATGGAGAGGGTGCCCCAGCGAAGCGGAGGGCGGGTGAGGCCTGTATTGAGAATTTTAATTGACCAAACATGAGAGTTATAATACAACGTGTTTCCGAAGCGTCAGTAACCATTAATGGGGTAATAAAATCCTCCATCAAAAAAGGCTATTTAGTGCTTGCCGGTTTTGAAGAAACCGACACCCCTGAAGACCTTGAATGGACTGCCAACAAACTGGTTAACCTCCGCATATTTGATGATGAAAACGACCAGATGAATTTGGCTTTAAAAGATGTAGGGGGCGATGTAATTATAGTATCGCAGTTTACGCTTTATGCGCTTACTAAAAAAGGTAACCGCCCTTCTTTTATAAAAGCCGCAAAGCCCGAAATTGCCATTCCGCTTTACGAAAGTTTTGTGCAACTGGTTAGCTTTAATTTAGGGAAGCCGGTGGGTACAGGCGAGTTTGGCGCTGATATGAAAGTGGCCTTAATTAATGATGGCCCGGTTACTATTCAAATTGATTCAAAGGATCCCAATACATAATACATTTCATCGCAAAGACGCAAAGAGGGCAAAGAAATACAAAAGTTTAAAATCAAACCAACATATGTACATCCCCAGGTTTTACGAAGAAAAAGACTGGAACGAGATAGAACAGTTAATCAGGGAGTTTGGCTTTGCCATTCTGGTAAGCGCGCAAAACCAGGTTCCCATTGCTACGCACGTGCCCCTCGAATTATCAAAAAATGAATCGGGAGATTGGATACTGGTCGGTCACATTTCAAGGGCAAACCAGCAATGCAAAAATTTTGATAACCACAGCACCCTCATGGCCATTTTTACCGGCCCGCATGCTTACGTTTCACCAAGCTGGTATAATCATAAAAACGTGCCTGCCTGGAATTATAAAGCGGTGCATGTTTATGGAAAAGCACGGATTATGGAGGGGGAAGAACGGATAAAAGCTTTAAGTAAAATGATGGATCGGTATGAGCATTTGCACGCCGCAAATCCAACCAAAATAGAGGAGGTTCCTGATTCTATACTTGAAGGAGATTTTCGCGGCCTGGTTGCCTTTGAAATTAAAATAGAGCGTTTTGAAGCCGCCAGCAAACTAAGCCAAAACCGCGATGCGGAAAGTTACCAGACTGTAATTGACAATTTAAAAACTTCAGATTCTTACGACTCGAAAAGAATAGCTGAAGAGATGGAGAAAAGAAAAAAGTAGCTTACAGTGAATGGTAGATTGGATTCGGACAGTTATACTTATAGCGAACATATTGCATCTTATTGCCGTCTGCTTTAGCTGACGGTTAAAAAATTACCCTAAAAATGGCTTTAGCCAAAAGGCNNCCGTCAGCTAAAGCAGACGGCAATAAAGATAAAAACACATTAGTTTATAAAGGTTTTTCAAACCCATTATTATGACCATAGAAGAAGCCCAAAAAACCGTTGATACCTGGATAACCACCACGGGAGTTCGCTATTTTAACGAACTAACCAACATGGCCATGCTTACCGAAGAAGTAGGCGAAGTAGCCCGCATCATAGCCCGCAAATACGGTGAACAAAGCTTTAAAGAAAGCGACAAAAACAAAGAGCTTGGTGATGAATTAGCCGATGTGCTTTTTGTTCTCATCTGCCTCGCCAATCAAACCGGGGTAAACCTTACGGAAGCCCTGCAAAAAAATCTGGATAAGAAGACAAAGCGGGATGGAGAAAGGCATAAGAACAATGAAAAATTGGGCGGCTAGCATTCTTTATCGCAGCGCGATAACATATTTATAGAAACTCCATCCAAAAGCAGAGAACGATGCCAGAGGCATCGTATAGGACGTTGTGTACACAGATGCGACACCGCGGGTGTCGGGCAATTCTATTTGTCTTCTTTCTATAAATATTAGATGCCTCTGGCATCAATGCAAAACAACTTCGGCTGTTCCTTTGCGCTCTTTGCCCCTTTGCGGTAAAATGTATTTAACTCACCGGGTTCAGCGTAATACTGAAAATTTTATAGGAACCCATATCGCGGCCGTAATAAAACTTATCCAGTGCCTCATACATGTTTTTGGCCCGGAAATAGGAAGTGTGTAATTTATTCTCACCTACCTTAATCCATTGTATGGTAAGGCTGCTTTCGCGGTGGTAATGCTCACCCAGGTATTCGAGCATTTTTTTCAGGGCATCTGTTTTATCAGTACCTGTTTCAGTATGAAAAAGAAATGACTGATCGTGCTTGGGGTTAACAGTTACTAAATCAAGCTTTACTGTTTCGTTCTTCTGCTTATAATTAAAAATAAGATTCTGAGGATCGAGGCCAAGGCGGTCTGCAATATCCTTTTGGTAACGTGCTACTTCAACATTTTGGTCCTGGCGGGTCATATCCATTTTAGAAAATTGATTTGGCCGGAGCTTACCCTCAAAAGCAACCTCCGGCTATCCAATTTAGCTTATTTTATCTGCAATGCTGTCTACAATACCATATTCAAGGGCTTCCTTGGCATTCATCCAATGGTCGCGGTCGAAGTCTTTTAACACCTGCTCGTATGTCTTACCGCAGTTTTTGGCCAGTATATCGGCGCTTATTTCCTTTATTTTTTGAATCTCAGCAGCTGTAATTTCAATATCCGTAGCCTGACCATACATGCCACCTAAAGATGGCTGGTGTATCATCACCCTGCCGTTAGGCCAAATCTGCCTTTTACCTTTAGTACCACCGCTTAACAGGATAGAGCCCATAGAGGCTGCAAGGCCCATACAGATAGTATTTACCGGCGATGAAATCATTTTCATTACGTCATAAATAACCATACCACTGGTTACTACACCACCCGGACTGTTGATGTAAAAGAAAATATCTTTTCCGGGATCGCTGGCCTCCAGGAATAGCAGGCGGTTTACAATTCTTTCAGCTGATTCATCATGCACCGGGCCCCACAAAAATACCTTGCGTTGTTCAAGGAACTTATTGTCGAAGCGCATCATGCCCCCGGCAAATTTTTCCATTAATTTATCTGGTTCAACGCTTGGTAATTCCGGTTTTTCGGCTTCTTCTAGTCTTAGGTTCATGTTCAGTTTTGTTGTATTGACGAGTTCAAAAATAGAATATTTTGCAAGTTGCGATAATCTGATTTGCCTCACGGGCTTTTTTAAGTCTGTCTACTTATTAATTTTACTTGAAATTTTTTTAAATGAGCACCGAGTTACCCACGCCCGAAAACCCCGTACCGGAAGTAGTTAAACCCAAACCCAACTTCAGGCTTTACCTGATTGTGGGGGCATTTGCGTTATTGGTTGCCGGTGCAGTTTTCTACTTTAACAGGACTGAGAGCAAAATTGTTCCGGAACCCGAAAAAAAGAAGGCACCTCTGTTTCACCGGGATGAGCCTGCAGTAAAGCAGATTATGCAGGATGATTACAAGGAAAAGGTGCGCGAAATGCTGGATAGCGGTAAAACTGTAATGGAAATTTCGAAAGAAACCAGGATAAGGATTGATGAGGTGAGGAAGATTAAGAAGGATTATAGGTTGGAGAAGGGAGGGAAGTGAGAAATTAACAGCTAACCAAATAAAAGAACATGTATCCCAAGCAATTAGTTCCAAACGGTGAAATGGAGTTTCCGATTAAAGAGGGGGTTATTAAAATACCTACATGTGCACTGTCTTTCGAGAAGTGGCCTGAACAACCAATTGAAAAGAAAAAGACTTTTGGTGGTAAGCCTATCGTTTGCTTGAACAATAAACCGATGTTTGCAGAAGACGCGATTAGAAGCCTCTTTCTTTTAGATGGATGGGATGCACGTTGGATTTCCACATATGGTAAAAGTAGGTTGTTTCCTATTTTTTTAGACGGTTGGAAAGATTTAGACAAATGGGAAGACGATAGTTATAAGAATCAGCGCCATTGTGATATTGCAAATGAAGAAATAAAGGAGATTCTATCTGACATTGCTAAATACAATCCGAAATCCTATGCCGGATGTTGGGATGTTTTCGGATGGAAAGATGGAAGAGTTTTGTTTGCTGAATCTAAGCGAAGAAAAAAAGATAAGATACGAGATACGCAACTCAATTGGTTGGATACCGCCATCAAATGTGGATTAAAGCCTGATAATTTTCTGATGGTAGAGTGGGACTTTGTTAGAGAAAAGGCCAATGATTAAAAACATGCGATTATGTTTGATAGAAAAAATGCAATAGAAACCGCCGGTTTATTTATAGCCGATTTGAAAATGCTTGGGTGCAACCCAACCCAGGCGTGGTTGTTTGGTTCAGTTGTAACAAATAAACTACATCCTTACAGCGATATTGACTTAGCTATTTGGGACAATAAGTTTACCGGTGTATTGCATTTAGATGGAGAAAAAATTAAACGCCTCTTAGGAATGGTTTCAAAATAA